>JAFZPG010000075.1 GCA_017550425.1 Lachnospiraceae bacterium
GAGCTACAGAATAGCAATCAAAAGTCCACAGCATCTGAATGTATTATGGCACAGTATAAAAGAGAAAGGAATGTATGTTTTACTGCTTCGTAAATATCATACAAGAAGAGTATGAGGATAAAAAAATATATTCTGACATCGTTATGTGTATTCGTTCTGCTGATCGGATCATTCACTGCATGTAAGAAGAAAGATGATGCTGAGACTAAAAACTCAGAGGAAGCGATTTCTACCGCTTCTGCGGATACGTCCGCAGAGGCGGTGAACCCGCCCGGTGAGACGGATCCTTCAGGGACAGAAGCAACAAAAGAGAGTGACACGCAGGTCGAGGATACAACGCCGGCGGAAACGGCTTATAAGCGTTCTTCGTTGTCATTCCGGATCCAAAAGCCCGGAGAAAACACGATCACAGAGGTCAGTGATGAAGTATATGAGAATGCATCCGATTATATGTTCTATGCTTTTGGCATGGATACCTATAATGACGCTTGTGTATGCGATACGGATATCATTGCCTTGCTGAATGGTACGGAGAAATCCGATGTCATGTACGATATGCTCAGACTTCGTGATTTTAATGTGTCACAGACTGAAGATACCAAGATCTATCGCAGCATTAACGGCATGCGGGGTTATCGTTGTTCCATGTCTGATATGACGTTTGAAGATCGCGACGGAAATATTATCAATGGTTCCGGTTTTGCTATGGTTTATGGTAACAAAAACGATGTCGGTCTGTATGTTGTATTGGGCATCCTGAAGGCCGGTTCATCTGATGCAACTCGGATAATGGAGCAGTTGAATGCATCTGCTCTGAGCCTGCAGTCGAATGAAGACGACACATTGGAGTTGTGGACAGAGACCATGCCGGATGGACAGAATGTGAAAGCGATCTTTAAGAAAGAGGCGATCCTTCGGTACGATAAAGAAAGCGATGGTATCTACTTGTATTACAACGAGTCGGAAGAGGGATATTTCCTGATCCGGCACTTTAAATTCGCGGTAAGGTCTACATCGGAAGAGCAGCTTCGCTCTTTGATCGCCGGTGTTGCGTCGGATGTTCAGGTATCGGATGTCACCGAGGTGCGCGGCAAACAGAGTTACAGCATGGTAGAGTTGTCATCTACCGTTAACGGAAAGCAGATGCAGGAGATCATATGCGTTACCGTAAACGAAGAGGGCAGCACCTGGTTGATCGATCTTTACGGAACAGTAGAAGAGGTCGAGGTTCAGAAAGAGAACTTAGATATTTTGCTCTGGTCGCTTACCGAAGATTGATCTGTGTATGGAACAGCCTCATACTATCAGAGGCTGACATAATAGTAACCCGTACTACGAGCCCGGCTATAGCCGGGCTCGTAGTATTAAATACTACATCAAAACGTATCAATTACTCGCAATTCATGTATTAATAACCGCGTGATGTGTTCTGAATATTCCGAAATGTAGTGTTAAATTTTCTGTAAATTCCTATTGCATTTTCATTGACCTTCGTATATAATGCATTCGTAAGGGTATGCATACAGTCGTATCCCGCTTATATTTGGAGGATTTGGAAGAATGAGTAAAGTAGCGATCTTAACGGACAGCAACAGCGGATTATCACCGCAGCAAGCGCAAGATTTGGGTGTTTTTGTTGTCCCGATGCCGTTTACGATCAATGATAAAGAGTATTTTGAGGATATCTCGATATCGAAGGAGGAGTTCTTCGATATGCTGAAGCAGGACTGCAAGATCCTGACCTCCCAGCCGACCGTCGGAACACTGATGGATACCTGGGATGAATTACTTAAGACATATGATGAAGTCATCTATATTCCGATGTCCAGCGGACTGTCCGGTTCCTGTGAGACCGCGACACTGGTGGCAGAAGATTACGATGGCAAGGTATTCGTTGTCAACAATCAGCGCATCTCCATTACGCAGGCCGGCAGCGCCATCCACGCGAAGAAACTCGCGGATATGGGCTACTCGGGCCGGGAGATCTACGACATCCTCACGCGTGATAAGTTCGAATCCTCGATCTACATCATGGTGGATACTTTGAAATATCTGCGTAAGGGCGGTCGCGTAACGCCTGCGGGTGCGGCGCTCGGAGCGATCTTGAACATCAAGCCCGTGCTGACCATTCAGGGCGGTAAGCTGGATGCATTTTCCAGATGCAGAGGACTTAAGCAGGCACGTAAGATCATGGTCGATGCCGTAGATAAAGATCTGCGGGAGCGTTTCACCGAGGCTTTCCTCAATAAGCAGGTCCATCTCTATGCAGTCCATACGCGGAATTTCGAAGCGGTCGAAGAACTTCGCAACGAGCTGGCAGAAAAATATCCGGGCATTCCGGTCGACATCGCCGAGCTTTCGCTTTCCGTTTCCTGCCACATCGGCCCGGGGGCTCTGGCCGTCGGTATCGACGTCCTCCCGATGGAACTTCAGAGCGGTTGTCTGGAAAATGTACAAGTTGCAAATTGACGTCCTTTCTGCTATTATGTAGGAAGCGTTATGTGAATAGCAAGCCGGAGGGCATAGCGCCTTCCGGCTTTTATCTTTACGCAGGATTCCGTTGGCTCAAATAGCGTTTTCGCACGGCGGGAGCGCACCTTGGAGGACACGCATGAAACAGATCGTAAGGCGACTGGTCGCGCTGGTTTTGACCTTGCTTTTAATATCGTTTCTGATCTTCGTCATTTTCCAGATCATTCCGGGAGATGGCGCTGTTTCGCGTCTCGGGACCAATGCGACACCGGAGCAGATCGCCGCGCTGCGTAAAGAGCTTCATCTGGATGATCCGTTCTTCAAACGATATTTCAACTGGCTGTTCGGTTTGTTTCGGGGAGATTTCGGTTCCTCCTACAAATACGATATGTCCGTTGCCGAACTGATCGGAGGAAAACTGAAGGTCACGTTTTTCCTGGCCATGGAGAGTTTCTTCCTGATCGTTTTGATCTCTCTGCCGGTCGGCATTTTCCTGGGCCGCACGGCGAAAAAACCGATCGGTGCGGCGCTCCATGTGGCGACGCAGGTCTGCATGGCGGTGCCTTCGTTTTTCACCGGTATCCTGATCATTTTGATCTTCGGCCTGGGGCTGAAGTTATTCATTCCGTACTATTTCGTCAAACCGGAGAACAGTTTCTTCGGCTTTTTGGGGTGCATGATTCCGGGAGCGTTTGCCATAGCGATCCCGAAGATCGCCATGGTGTCCCGGTTCTTGCGTACCAACGTTCTGGAAGAGTCGCGTAAGGATTATGTCCGCACGGCGTATTCCAAAGGGGCGGGAGAGAAGCACGTGTTCTACCGGCATATCCTGAAAAATGCGATCCTGCCCGTTGTGACCATCCTGGGCATGACCATCGCCGAGATCATGGCCGGCAGTATCGTGGTCGAGCAGGTATTCGGCCTGCCGGGCATGGGGCAGCTTTTGATCTCATCGATCAATCACCGCGACTTCCCGGTCGTTTCCGTGATCATCCTGTATATGGCATTTGTCGTTATCGTTATGAATACGATCGTTGATATCCTGTATCAGTGTATCGATCCCAGAATCTCGATGGAGGATTGACATATGCGCAGGTTTATCCGGTTTTGGAATAAAAGAAATAAATACTTTCACGTCGGTTTCATCCTCCTGGCGGTTTTGTTTTTGTGCGTGGTCGTTAGCTATTTCTGGCTCCCGTACGATCCGACCGCCATGGATCCGTCGATGACGGGCAGGGGTCCCTCACTGACGCATATCTTCGGCACGGATGAATACGGTCGCGACGTATTCTCGCGTGTTTTAGTCGGCATGCAGGATTCTTTTACCATCGCGTTCGGCGTGATCGCCATCGGCGGTCTGATCGGCGCCGTGGTCGGTTCCCTGTCGGGTTATCTGGGCGGATGGCTGGATGAAGTCATCATGCGACTGAACGACTCCCTGATCTCGATCCCGAGCATTTTACTCGCTCTGGTCATGATCAGTCTGGTCGGCGCCGGCAAATATAATGTGATCGTGGCACTCGGCATTGCCTTCATCCCGAGCTTCGCCCGTCTGGTGCGTGGCGAGGTCATCAAGGTGAAGGACGCGGAGTATGTCCGCAGCGCAAAACTGATGGGCGCAGGCAAACTGCGGATCATCTTCATCCATATCTTCCCGAATATCTTCCCTACGTGGATGGCTGGCGTGGCCGTCGGCTTCAACAACGCCGTCCTCGCGGAATCGGGCTTAAGTTTCCTGGGCATCGGAGTCTCGCCTCCGGACGCTTCACTGGGCCGTATGCTGGCCGAGGCGCAGAGCGTGATGTTTTCGTCGCCTTGGTGCGTTATCGCCCCCGGTATCTTCCTGATCCTGCTGATACTGGCCTTCAGCTTCGTCAGCGAGAACTATTCGGAGAAGGGGGTGTGACATGCTGTTATCCGTAAAAGACCTGTGCGTGGAATTCCGTGATAAGATCGCGGTCGACCACGTGAACTTCGAAGTAAATGAAAATGAGATCGTCGGTATCATCGGCGAGTCCGGCTCCGGCAAATCGGTTTCTGCATTGTCCATCATGGGATTGCTAAACGACGATGCGAAAGTATCCGGCAGCGCCCTGTTTGACGGAAAGGATCTGTCCGAACTGAAGGTCAATGAGCGGCAAATGTATAAGGGTAAGGAGATCTCGATGGTCTTCCAGGAACCGATGACATCGCTCAATCCGCTGATGAAGATCGGACGTCAGGTGGAAGAGGTCCTGCTCCTGCATCCGGAGGTCTTCAGCGAACTGAATGAGGAGCAGAGGAAGGCAAAGGTGATCGAGACCCTGCAGATCGTAGGCCTGGATCATCCGGAGCAGATCGTCTCCATGTACCCCCATGAGCTTTCGGGCGGCATGCGTCAGCGGGTGATGATCGCCATCGCCCTGATCGGTCAGCCGCGGCTGATGATTGCAGACGAGCCGACGACGGCGCTGGATGTCGTCCTGCAGGACCAGATCCTGAAACTGTTAAAAGAACTGAATCAAAAACTGCATATGTCGGTTTTGTTCATTTCCCATAATATGAGTATCGTGCGCAATTTCTGCGACCGTGTCTATGTCATGCAAAACGGACATATCGTTGAGACTGGCACGCCGGAGCAGATCTTTAAGCATCCGAAGGAAAAATATACACAGATCCTGATCGCGTCGATCCCGGACGGAACGCCGCGGGAAGATAAGGACGATGTTTCGGACGAAGCGGTTTTGGAGATCAAAGATTTTTCGGCTTTCTACCCGAAGAAAAAGAAGCATTTCTTCGAGAAGGGCGGCAGAGTTTGCATCGTGGACCATGTCGACCTGACCATCCATGCCGGCGAATGCGTCGGCCTCGTCGGACGCAGCGGCTGCGGTAAGTCTACCTTGTCGAAAGGCATTCTCGGACTTTTGAAGGATACCGAAGGCGCGGTGATCCATCACTCGAAGCATCCGCAGATGATCTTCCAGGATCCGTACAGTTCGCTGAATCCGAAGAAGAAGATCGGATGGATCCTGAAGCAGCCCCTGGCGTTGCGCACCGATCTGACGCAAGACCAAAAGAATAATCTCGTGATCGATACGGTGCGGCAGGTCGGCCTCATGCCGGAAGTTCTGGACCGTTACCCGCGCGAACTGTCGGGCGGCATGCGGCAGCGTATATCCATCGCGATCGCCCTGGTCCAGGGTTCGAAGTTCATCATCGCCGATGAACCGGTGTCCGCGCTGGACGTGACGGTGCAGAAGCAGATCCTCGAATTATTCCTGAAAGTACAGCGGGAAACGAACATTGCTTTTCTGTTTATCTCACATGACCGCGACGTTGTAAAACAGATGTGTCACCGCATCGTATACATGGCGGACGGCAAGCTTTCCGACGAAGAGGAAAGGAAAGAGATACTAGACAAAGATGCCCCGGTATGATAAAATATAAGGTGGAGTATAACAACTCCGAAAGCGGGGGAAAACATATGCCCTGCGCATTGAGAGAAAGAGGAGATCCAATGAAACGCATCTTTTTGAAACTGAGCGGAGAGGCGCTCGCAGGTGATAAAAAAATGGGGTTCGACGAGGACATTTGCCGCAACGTAGCACTGCAGGTGCGGTCGGCGTTTGACGAGGAGGGCGACATCCGTCTGGGGGTTGTCATCGGCGGCGGTAATTTCTGGCGCGGCCGGACCGGCAACGAGATCGAACGTACGAAATCCGATCAGATCGGCATGCTTGCAACGATCATGAATGCGATCTATGTTTCCGAGATCTTCCGCGGTGTCGGACTGAAGACCCGCATCTTCACACCGTTTGCCTGCGGTACCATGACGACCCTGTTTTCAAAGGACGCGGCCAATGCAGCCTTTGAGGCCGGAGAGGTTTGCTTCTTTGCAGGCGGTACGGGACATCCGTACTTTTCTACGGATACAGGCATCGCCCTTCGCGCGATCGAGATGGAAGCGGATGTGATCCTGCTCGCCAAAAACATCGACGGCGTGTACGACTCGGATCCGATGATCAACCCGAACGCGAAGAAATACGAAACGCTTACATTGGCCGAAGTCGTAGAAAAGAAACTCGGCGTGATCGACCTTACGGCATCCATCATGTGCCTGGAAAACAAGATCCCGCTCGCGATCTTTTCGCTGAAGGAGGAAAACGGCATTGCCAATGCCATGTTAGGAAAGATAAACGGTACGACCGTTACGGTTTAAAGGCCGGCGCCGCCGACCTGTCATTTTCAAAAGAAATGGAGGATTTGCAGTATGGATATGAATGAAGAGTTGTTTGTATACGAAGAGAAGATGGATAAGACCTGCGACTCTCTGGATGAAGAGTATCAGGGCATCCGTGCCGGCCGTGCAAACCCGGCAATCCTGAACCGCCTGCGTGTGGATTATTACGGCGTTTCCAGTACGATCCAGCAGGTGGCGAACGTTTCCGTGCCCGAGCCGCGCGTGATCCAGATCCAGCCTTGGGAGAAAAGCCTGATCAAAGAGATCGAAAAGCAGATCAATATGTCCGATATCGGCATCAACCCGAATAACGATGGCCGCGTGATCCGCCTGGTGTTCCCGGAACTGACCGAGGAGCGTCGTAAGGAGCTCGCGAAAGACGTTAAGAAGAAAGCGGAAAATGCGAAAGTTGCGATCCGCAACATCCGCCGCGATGCAAACGAAGCATTCAAGAAGATGCAGAAGGCATCCGAGATCACGGAGGATGAGCTGAAGGACTCCGAAGAAGGCGTTCAGAAGCTGACCGATAAATACATCGAGAAGATCGATAAGATGGCAGAAGTTAAGACGAAGGAGATCATGACGGTCTGATATATTCCGCATGATCGGAAACCCTGCTATGCAGATCCGAAAAACAGCCTTGTAAGGTGAAAAACCGCAAGGCTGGTTTTCTTGTTTATTGCGGTTCATGCAAAAGGACCGATTTTGAGAAAAGGGAAGCGTATGTTCAAACGAAAGAAAAAAGCGGAAAACTCTTTGGAAGGGCTTACTGTTCCGCAGCATGTGGCCATCATCCTCGACGGCAACGGACGTTGGGCGAAAAAACGCGGCCTGCCGCGAAACTTAGGCCACGCACAGGGATTTGCCACGGTCGAAAAGACCGTATTCCATGCGGCGGACCTGGGCATCAAATACCTGACCGTCTATGGTTTCTCCACGGAGAACTGGAAGCGGCCGGAGGAAGAAGTCACCGGCCTCATGAATCTGTTCCGCAAATACATGAAGCGTCTCCTTAAGACCGCGCTGGAAAATGACGCGCGCGTGTTGATGATCGGTGAGCGTTCGCGTTTCCCGCAGGACATCATCGACGGGATCAACGAACTCGAGGAGAAAACGAAGCAGAACTCGAGGATCACATTTACCATCGCGATCAATTACGGCGGACGTGACGAGATCACGCGCGCGGTGAACAAACTGATTGCGGAAGCGAAGGACGGAAGCCTCACGGGCGATGTGACCGAAGAGGTGATCTCGAAACATCTCGACACGAAACTGATCCCGGATCCCGATCTGGTGATCCGTACCAGCGGCGAACAGCGCCTGTCCAACTATCTGATCTGGCAGTCCGCCTACGCCGAACTGTATTTCACCGACGTTTTGTGGCCGGATTTCTCGAAGGACGACCTGATCGAGGCCGTTCGCTATTACAGCAGCCGTGACCGCAGGTTCGGCGGCCTGTCTAAGAAATAATCACTCCGCACCCGGGAGGAAACCAAGTTGTTTATCCAAAGATTACTGAGCGGTATCGTTCTTGTTATATTGATGCTGGTGACCATCATCACCGGAAATGAAGTTCTTTTGGTGACGGTAGGACTTTTGTCACTGATCGGCGTGTTCGAGTTTCTTCGTGTATTCAAACTGGAGAAACAGTTGCCGGGCTTCATCGCCTATGCGGCGACGATCGGACTGTATGTCCTGTTGTATCTGGAGCGTATGGATCTTCTGGTGCTGACGATCGTCGGATACTTTTTGCTGCTTATGTCGGTCTACGTGCTAACGTATCCGAAGTACAACAGCGAGGCGACCTTCGCTTCATTTACCGCGTTCATATATGTGGCGCTTTTGCTTTCGTATGTTTATCAGCTGCGCATGGCGCCGGACGGCAAATTCTTAGTCTGGCTGATCGTCATCGCATCCTGGGGCAGCGACACCTGTGCTTACTGTACAGGCATGCTGTGTAAGAAGTATTTGAAGACGCATAAGATGGCCCCCGTCCTGAGCCCGAAGAAATCCATTGAAGGTTTCGTCGGCGGCCTGGTGGGAGCGGGCATCCTGGGTCTGATCTACGGCATCATATTTGCCGATAAGATGAAGGTGCTCGGCGCGAACCCCGCCCTCATGTGCTTGATCCTCTGCGTGGCCTGCGGCGCGATCTCCGTGATCGGCGACCTGGCGGCATCGGCCATTAAGCGCAACCACGACATCAAGGATTACGGAAAATTGATCCCCGGTCACGGCGGCGTGCTGGATCGTTTTGACTCGATCATTTTTACCGCGCCGGTTGCGTTTTATATCGTGGAGTTGTTCCGTTACCTGGCACTTTGATCTTTAAACCCGGAAGGTGAATGCTATGAAGAGAATCGCTGTTTTGGGGTCCACCGGATCCATCGGCACCCAGACATTGTCCGTGATCGCGGACAATGCATCCGATATGAAAGTCACGGCACTCGCGGCAGCAGGAAATCGTCTGGATCTGCTCAAAGAGCAGGTTTTGCGGTTTCAACCTGAGATCGTAGGCATCTACGACGAAAACGCCGCAAAAGCCTTTAAAACGCAAATTTCGGGCATTTCCGACTGCAACGTCGTTGCCGGAATGGACGGTCTCGTTGAGATCGCCGTTCTTCCGCATACGGACGTGGTCGTGACCGCGTTTGTCGGCATGATGGGCATCCGCCCGACGGTTGCCGCCATCCGCGCGCATAAAGACATTGCCCTCGCAAATAAAGAGACCCTCGTGACGGCCGGGCACATCATCATGCCCCTGGCGCTGAAGGAGGGCATTTCCATCTTACCCGTGGACAGTGAGCACAGCGCGATCTTCCAGTATCTCCGTAAGGAGCCGGCCCGCGATCAGTTGCGCCGCATCCTGCTGACGGCTTCCGGCGGCCCGTTCCGCACCTACACGGCCGAACAGATGTAGCACATCACGGTCGCCGACGCTCTCGCGCACC
>JAFZPG010000076.1 GCA_017550425.1 Lachnospiraceae bacterium
ATCAAACAGAACCACTCCTCAACAGAGCGCAGTCCCGCCGTGCCATCACATCACAGACTCAGATCTGTGAAATTCGCGTTCAGTTTAGAATACTCAGCATTGTACTTGCAGTCGCTGCAGAACCAACGCTCTTTCTGCTTTCCGAGTGCTCCGACGCCCAGTCCGAGCGGTCCCAAAAATACCGTTCCGAGGAAAGCCTTACCCAAGGAAAACTTGTTGGTATCGGTCTCAACCAGATGCCAGTTTGACGAACCACAGTTCGGGCAGCACTTCGGCGCGCCCTGCTTCTCGCCAACCTTCTCGGCTGCAGAACGGATCTTCTCCTCAGCCTTAGCGCCGGCTGCGGAAACTTTCTCTGTGATATCCTCTGAAACTTTCTTTACATCCATGTCAACTACCTCCTTAAAACTCAACACCCCGGGCTCAATTACCCGGATACAAATTCATTTGAAACATTTCTCAGTCCCGCACATCATGTGTGCCATGGGGACGGTTCTTTTTGGCACATCACAGTGTAACGCCCACGGGGGGCTGACTCGGGATTTGATCCTGACCGAGCATCTGAACGAGTTGTTGAAAAACACCGCAAATGAGAAGGCGGAGCCGGGTCAAAAACCGTATCTCCGAGATCGGTTTTTGCGCGAGCTGAGCGAGTTTCCATCAGGAAACTCGTGAAATCGAAGCGGTGCCCGAGATCCGCCTTCGAACGAGCGGCATGTTTTTCACAGCGAGTGAACTGCTCGGGAGGGATCAAATCCCGAGGAAATCTCCCCCGTGGTCAGTTCACAGTCAAAATCTGCCAAAAAGAACCGTCCCCATTGGCACCCATTGGCACCGAGGCTCGATGGCAAAACCAAACTTCTCACGACACAGGTCCGCACGCGGACTCTGTGTCAGGCCCATTTATCCTGGGACTTGGGAATGCGCATATCCGACAGTGCGAAATTCTGCCACAAGAACCACTGCTCTCCTTTGCTGCGGAGCTGGATCTGGCGATCATCGTCCGCGCCGGACGAATGCAGCATCAACATCGCATAGCCTTCATTCTGGTAGGAATAAACATAATCGTGTACCGTGATCGTAAGCGGTGCAGACGGAGTATAATCATTCTCCGGCGTAGCACCCGCAAAGAACGAAGCGGGAACGTACTCCTTGCCGACCAGACGATCCTTCAGGAACTGGATCTCCTTCTCGGGAAGCGGTTCCGGTCCTTTCAGGAAGTTCAACATATCCAAAGTCGCCTGCACGTCGTTCTTGTAATTCATCAGCACGAGCATGGTCAGCGCTGCGGTCTTGAACGGAGTCGTAAGGTCTGCCTCGGGCAATGCTTTCAGCTCCTCTACGGTCTTCGGAACCGCCGTGAAGGTAAAGGTCTCCTTCTTCTGCGACGAGTTCTGAGCGGCATTTTTCGCCGACTGGTAAACCGCGTTCGCTGCTGCATTTTCCGCCTTATTCACGGAACCGCGGATATCCGACTTGATGTCGTTTTTCACCATGTTCTTAAGTTTGTCAAAAAATCCCATTGTATTGCACCTCCTACGAATGCGTTATTGCTGATTGGGTTTCGGTCTGGCCCGTTTTTCGAGCTTCTTATACAGGTACAGGTCGTCGGAAACCGTCAGGTTCAGGCTATCCTGCCGAATGTAGTTCTGCGCTTCCACCTTATGGCGGACCGAAGTCATGCTACTCTTCATGATGCCGACCGGCAGGAAACCGAACAGCAGGGCAATGATGCACGCGATGATCACATGCGTCGCCCCGAACTCCGACCCCTTCATGAGCCACGCGATCAGGTTGAAAGCAGCCGCCGAAATACCCGCGCCGATCCCATAATATTTCCAATATGCCCCTTTATCCGTCGGGAGATTTCCGACGAACTTACCGGTCTGACCGTTCATGGCAAACAGGAAATTCTGGCCGTTCCAGGTCGTGGACAGAAGCCACGCCGGATACAGCGCATAACGCGTCTTTGCGTTTTGGAGGCTAATGCTGCACGCCTCCTCATTGACCGAGTGATAACCTTTTACCGTATCGCGGAAAACGGCACGCGTACTCGTTTTGATACGCTCGTTCGCGATCGGTGCGCAATCCTCTGCGGTCTCGTCGTACTTGTTGGCGAAATAGCCCGACAGGTACGCGGTCTGGAAATCCACGGCATCCGAAATATCGTAAGGCTCGATGGACTCCATCAATTTGTTGTCGATGGTCGAAGAACCGTCGACGGGAACGTTGTCAAAATCCAGCGTACCGCTACGCAGCACCGAATAATACTCGGTCTCGGTGTAGTTGTAGTCGGCGTCACTCCAGGTGCGCTCCTTCGTCGCGCTGTAACGGATGTTCGCATTCGCGTCGGAGTCGAACAGCCAGAACGGAATGTACACGCCCTTGATCTCATCGATGTGGTTTTGACTCTTGAAAACCTTCGGCAGAAGTTTTCTGCCTTCCAGATGCTTCTCCAGGCCGGCCTTCGCCGCTTCCTTATCCAGTTTGAACGGAATGACGATGTCCGGACGCAGAGCGCCGGCGAACTGTCCCGTCATGACTACGGGGTTGCCGCAGAACGGGCAGCTGGATGCACCCAATGTCTGATCGCCGACGATCTCGCCGCCGCACGATTTACAGGTATATGTGACCATGCCGGACACTTCATCCGCCGACCAGTTGTCATCGGTCTCACTCTGCCAATTCATCTGGTCTTCGGCCTGGGAAGTGTTCAGCGCCTCATCATAAGACGCCAGCGTGGCCATATCAAATTCATTTCCGCAATACGGGCAAGCCATCTTTTGAGCCTGTGAATTAAACTCCAGCGAGCCGCCGCAGCACGGACATTTGTACTCGAGCAGATTTGCCATATTTCTCCCTTTCTCGTGCAGGGTGGTCTCACCCCACACTCAGTTTTCGGAACCCTTTATACAAAAGAACGCTGCCGAGCCGGACATAATAGCCTGGCCCGACAGCGTAAATCGATAGGTCGACATCGTCAACCTGTCATATTACTGAATGTCTTTGTCGTCAAAAGGATCGCCGCACTGAGGGCAGAACTTCGGCGGATTCTTAGGATCCGTCGGCATCCAACCGCACTTGTCGCACTTGTAAAGAGGTGCGTCCGCAGGCTTCTTAGCTCCACAGTTTGTGCAGAACTTACCCTGGTTTACACTGCTGCACTCCGGGCAGGTCCATCCTGCTACTGCTTCAGGCTTCTTCTCGCCGCACTCTTCGCAGAACTTACCTGTGTTGGTCTTGCCGCACTTAGCGCATACCCAGCTGTCAGCTGCGGGAGCTGCTGCAGGAGCCGCTGCGGGCTGTGCAGTCTGAGCGGGCATCTTAGCGCCCTGGGCAGCTGCGGTCTCAAACAGAGAATTGGGGCTCATGCCGCCGGCGATACCGCTCATAACCATCATGTTGGAAGGAGAAGCACCGTCCATGTTGCGCCATGCCTGAGCCTGGCCGCCTGCGATCGCGCCTGCTGCAAGGAGCGGGTTCGAGTAAACAGCTGCTTCCTGAGCGTTCTGGAGCTTCTGCTTGTCTTCCTCGGTAAGTGTCGGAGGATTCAAAGCGATGTTCTCGACAGCGATACCACGGGTCTCGGTCCATGTCTTAGCCAGCTCGATGTTGATAGCATCCTTCAACTGGTTCGAATACTGAGGCAGTTTCGAAGGACGGATCTCCAGATCGGAAACGCGGGACAGAGCGGGTGCCAAAGCATCAACGAACTCTGTGCGCATCTGATTTGTAAGATTGCTCTTATTGTAAGCAGCTTCTACGTTACCGCAAACATTCGCATAGAACAGAAGCGGGTTAACGAGCTTAAAGGTATAGGAACCGTTGATGCGAAGGGAAACGTCCATGTCGAAGCCGACCTTGGAGTCAACTACACGGAAATCGACCGGGTTGTTGGTACCGAACTTATTATCCATGATCTCCTTCGTATTGAAGTAATAAACTCTCTGATCCTTACCGGTGTCGCCGCCGAAGGTAAATCTGCGGCCGATCGCCTGGAATGTAGCGATAATGGAGGATCCGAGGCTGCCTGCGAAAATGCTGGGCTCTGTAGAAGTATCATAAATGAACTCACCGGGTTCAGCGCAGACCTCAACGATCTTACCCTGCTCTACGATGATCATACACTGACCGTCAGCAACTGCGATCACGGAACCGTTGGAAATGATGTTGTCGCTGCCCTTCTTATTAACGGAACGGCCGCCGGTCCTCTTCTCGCCCTTTACAACCAGGATGTCGTTCGGGATAGCTTCGCAGTAGAAATACTCTTTCCACTGATCTGCCAATACTCCGCCGAGCGCACCTGCGCCTGCACCCAATACGGTACCGGCTGCGCTAGTCAATGCACCAGTTACTGTTGAAATCAATCCCATAGTTTCTTATCTCCTTTCAAGGATAACTTATTTGTTTCCGGATTACTCACTCGTAATTTGTAACCCTTCCCGAGCACAATTACCACTCTGCTCGTATCATACCATAGAAAAAGCGAAATATCAAGCAAAAAACAGGCCCGTTCTTTACGGAATTCCGTCATGAATCTGACAAAATTCTGACACAAGCAATGAGCCGGATATTCGCCGTGCCACGCTTACATGTCCGTTATTCTATGATCATCTCATAGAACACATTGACCTGTTCTTCTTCGGTGATGTCTTCGGGGTTAATGTCCACCTTGATCGCCCCGGCGGATTTCAGCATCGCATTGTCCATCCGCGCCATCTTCGGCATGCCTTCCGAAACGAAGTAGGGCATCTCGTTGCCGTAAATGATCCGCGTGGCCGGCCCCAGTTTCGCCCCGGCCGCCTTCGCCAGCACGTGGGCTTTCGCCTTTGCATCCTTCACCGCATTAGTCAGGAGCGTCTTGCGCGCCTTCTCCAGATCCTTAACCGAATAGGAGACACTGAACGTCGGCTTAAACGGCATCTTCGCCAGGACTGTCATCACCTGGCCCAGGCGCTCATTGTCCACGCCAAACTCGATCTTCGCGCTGTGGATCGCCTTATAACCGACGAAACGCTCGCGCCAGTAGTGGTTCTCATCCTGATAACTCTCCGTCTCCACGTCCACGCGAAAACCGGTCGTTTTGATCTTTTCGCGTTCAAACCCGATCTCGGCGAGCGCATCCTTCATCTCGATCGTGTGCTTCGTGCTAGCCTCGACCACTTTCGCGTAATCTTTATTATGATCGGTCAATTCCATGTAGACCGTGGTCACATCCGGCGGCAGGGACAGCCTGCCCGTGCCCGTGACCCGGATCATTCTCGTGTTATTCATACTCTTCTCCTTAAAAACGTTTTGAAAGCTCGGCGGGACTCATGGCCGTCTCCGGCGTCACATCCATTACACGCACCAGCGGTGTATGGAAGTACTCCAGCCGCTCCGCCTCTGCCATCAACTGTCCTACTTCCCGGCCCGACAGCCAGAAGCCCTGGTGAATGATATCCTCCGGCTTCGTGAGTTCCCGGATCATCTTACACAGCTGCCGGAACAGTTCGAGATGCGGTTCTTTGATGCTTTCGTCCTTCGTACGGGCCACAGCCTCCAGGATCTTCTCCTCCGACAGGATCACCGACCTGCCGTAACGATAATTCAGTTCCATCCAGACCTTTGATTTCGTCGGCGCATCCGAACCGAGTTTCAGATATTCCCGCCAGTTATGCAGCGGTACCAGCGTTGCCACCTTTTCAAAATCCGAAAACCGCTCCGGATCCGCCTTGTGATCCGAATAGAAGAAACGCTTCGTCTCCGGATCCTCGTGACCCGAGCGTACCAGATAGTCCGTGCCTTCCGCGTCATCCAGAAAAACGGCGAACGTCTCGAACGTATCGTCGGAAGCGCAGTACAGATACGCCGACGCCAGTTTCTCCACGGGGTCGATCTCGAACACCGGCGACCGTTCCTTCAGATCCGGCATGACCGAAAACGCCTCGCATTTGATCCGGCCATACCAGTCAAACGTCAGCATGGCCGCGAAATGCCAGTTATCCGGCGTCGTTCCGACCGAATCCTCCAGCTCGCGGATCATCTCCAGGTCGTACCGTCCGTCTCCCGTACATACGTAACTCGTATTGACGATGAAATGCTTCTTTCCGAAGTCGCCCTCGGAGATCAGTTCGCCCTGGCCTTCGTCTCTTCGGCGCAACGTGTCGATCTTTACGGTCAATGTTCCGTGTTTTTTGCCTTCTGTAAACTCAAAGTGATGCGTACCGAGGACCTGCGACATTCGCGGCATGTCCGGTCGACATTTTCCGGGGGAATATTCCGCCAGTTCAAACATCAGCGGGATCAGTTTCTGTACTTCCTGAACCACTCCTGCCGGACCGCGTCCGCCATTGTATGACATGCGGAATTCTTCGCCTTTAGCGAAGGTCATGCGGATCGAAAGGTCTTCGATCAGCGGCAGTCCGTTCACGTGCACCGCGTACCCGTTGTATTTCAGGATGTCGGTCGCCATGACCGCCTCTGACAGCCTCGCACACTCCTCGGGCGTCAACGTGCGCTTACACCCGACCGCGTCTCCTCGGGTGTACCGCGGCGCCGCAGTTATGCACGAATTCATATCCCCGGTCTCAAGATCCGCCTCAAACGATATCCCGATACTCTCCGTGCTGTAGTGCAGATTCAAAAACTTCAGGCCGCTAACCTTACCGACCAGCGAATCCATCTGCATCTGATGACTGGAGTAGCCGCCGCACTCGACGCGGCCTCCGCCGCCAAAAAATCCATTCAACATATCCTATCCTCACTGTTTTGTGACGCGCATGCCCGTCACACGATTTATTGATCCCCGGCTTCTCCCAGGAACGTTGCGCATCCGCAGTCATAGATCCTGAAATGATGGCCGAACATCTCGCCTGCGCGACTTTCGACCTGTCCCGCGAGCACCCGGCCCGCCGCGTCATACAACTGCTCGATCAGCTCCGGCTGCACCTCCAAAGAGCCATGGGAAGGATAGACGATATCAAACAGATCCGTCATCCACATGAGTTTCTCCATGCTCGCGCGGTAGGCGTGCATTTCCCGCTGAGGCCCAAACATAAAGATGCGTCCGTCCTGCACCGAGTCACCGGAGAACAGGCGCCTGCGCTCCTCATCCAGGAGGGCCACACTTCCCGGCGTATGCCCCGGGATCTCGATCACGCGGAGGGTGCGGTCACCCAGGTCGATCTCCTCATCGTCCCAGACCGCATGCATTTCCCCGGTCGCGCCCTTCGTTCCATAGTAATTCGTCGCCTCCGCGGGATGCATGTAAAACCACGGAAACTGGTCAGAGCAATGGATGTGATCCCGGTCTGCATGGGTATGGATCAGCACCAGCGCTTCGCCATGCGGCGCGCCGGCCGCAGTCAGGATCTCCTCCGCGATGCCTCGCGCATCCTCCGTCTGCATGCCGCTGTCGATCATCAACGAGCGCTCGCTCCCCGCCAGCAGGAAGAAACGCACTCCGCCTTCGTCCAGCGCCCAGGTAGCGTCATCGATCTTTTTTATTTCAGGTATCATATAAACCTCCCATGTCGTTGATGGGCATCCCCGTCTCCGGGAATGCCCGATCCGACCCAAATGTGTAATCTGTCGCCTTTTCGGCTTACTTCTGTGTCAGGCTCCTCCGGAACTTACCGCCGGCCGCGATAAACATACACAAACCGAGGATCATTGCCAGACAGTAGAAAACATATGTGCCTATGGTCAACCACCAGAAATCCGTTTTCGACACCACCTTGAAATTGTCGATCAAAGGCTTCAGTGTATCATCCCAAAGATCAAAGTATGCGATCGAAAGGAGCGCCGCGAAAGATACGACCGCGTTGATGCCGGATAATGCTTTCGCGCTCAATGCTTTCTGTGCGTAATTTGCTGCGTTGAGTTTCTTCGGGTACATTGCCGAAGCGCATCCGATGATCATCAGCAGCCCCAAGATCAAGAGCAAAGGAACACAGCGGACCGCCCATTTCTCAAATGAATTCGGAATGTAACGCAGATAAGAGGTGGGTCTGGCGATCAGATCCATGACCTTCGGAAATGCGATCAATGTATAGGAAACCGCCATCGCGGGAGCCGCAAAATCATGATCATAATCCTTTGTTTTCATGAAGATGCATGCGCCGAGAAGAAGATACAACGGATAACTGATCGTTGAAAGCAGGTTATAGAATATAAATTTATCATTGCCGAGGTTTCGGAAATAGATCCAGATGCCTCCGCCGATCGCTAAAAGTGAAAGGATCACGGTAATTGCAGCAATTCCGCCTGCAACGCCCAGAGGCTTCTTCGCAGTTTGCGTCGATGCCTGGGACCCGGTGTATACGGCTCCGCCTTGTTGCAACTGCTTCGGAACCAGAACATAGTGTCCGTTGATCATTTGATACTGCGGCATAGCGGTATTGCCCGCCTGGGGCTGCGCCTGAGCCTGTGCGGGTGCCGGTTGCGCTGCAGGCTGCGGTGCTGCTATCGGTTGTGCCGCCTGTTGCGCTGCCTGAACCGCGGCTGCTGCCGCTGCCTGCTGCGCCGCGCGTTCCTGTGCTGCTCTTGCTGCTGCCTCTTGGGCTGCTCTTGCTGCGGCCTCCTGCGCCGCAGCTTCTTGGGCTGCTCTTGCTGCGGCCTGCTGCGCTGCCGCTTCTTGGGCTGCTCTTGCTGCACGTTCCTGCTCCGCTATTCTGGCCGCTTCTGCTTCCGCTGCTGCGCGTTCTGCCACCGCTTTTCTCTCTGCTTCTTCCGCAGCCGCACGTTCTGCCGCCGCTATTCTGGCCGCTTCTGCTTCCGCTGCTGCGCGCTCTGCCGCCGCTTTTCTCTCAGCCTCTGCCGCCGCCTGCTGTGCGACCGCAGCCGCTCTGGCTACCGCTTCCTGTGCCGCGGCTTCCTGCGCCGCTTTATTTTCGTCTACAGAGATATCCGTGTCTATCGTAATCTCCGGTACCGAGATCGTATCCGTCGGGATATTCGGCGCGGGGATGGGATCCATAGGGATATTGGGCGCCGGGATCGGCTGGGGTGCCGGCTGCTGAACGACCTTTACCTCGACCTTACTGCCGCAATTCGGGCAAAACGACGATCCGTCCGGTATCTGACTTCCACATACTCCACAATACATAAGCAGTCCTCCTCATGTGATATTTTCAGAATGATCCGCAGAGCCTCTGTTCCGAGTTATAAAAGTCACGTTGCCCCCGAAACGGTACCTGCGAAATGAATGAAATTACTTCGAAAAATCTGATAAAATCATTATACACGATTCAAGCCCGATTTACAAGGTTTTTCCACAGGATTCATCCTGAATTAAGCAGGCCCTTCAGCCTCGCGCAGGATAAAAATGGCCTACAAAAAACTAAAAGGCTAAGTCAAATGCCCAAACGGCATTTTCCTTAGCCTCCTAGATCTGCAGGAAAAACAACAGATCCGCGATCAGGATCACCCCGACGAGCAGGCGCTGGCGGCGCAGTTGCTTCTCTCCCTTTATGTGCGCCTGCGTATGGATGATAAACGCGGCGATCAGCCAGCCGAACGCCGGGTTCTCACGACGCTTCAAGGATGTTGAAAAAAGTTTCAAAACATTCGCGTGCAAGATCACCGTGTTGGAAAACAGAGAACCGACCAGCATGAAAAACCAGCACCAGACCAGTCCTTCCACGATAAACACGGCAGTGTCAACGATCCGGTCCGACGCGCCTTCTTCCACACTCACAAAACTACGGCGATTCAGCATATGCAGCTGCACACGAAACCAGATCTCGGCGCCGGCCTGGATCATCACGAAGACCAACACCGCATACGCGGTCACATTCGAAACATAGATGTCCCCCGGCAGGCAGCTCGCAAACAGCGCAGCCCCGGCCACAAACACCGCGGCCGCCGGCAACCGCCGTAAAAACAGTTGACGGTGAAACACGCCAAAATCAAACGCATGCATACGCAGAATATGCATCGCATTCAAATGACTCTGCACGTACTCATTCTCATACAAAGGATCCTGAATGCGCGTCCGCACCAGATAGTACTTTTTCTCCGACTCCACGCCGAAGCAAAACGCCGCCAGGACCAGGGCGATCCGCATCTCCTTATAGGGCAGCATTCGCCCGATGTCCGGTTCCGGGATCCACTCCAAGACTCGGGCGGACAGCACATACAAAAACAGCAGGAGGCACATCAGCGCACTCCCGAAAAACAAATACCGGTCACGCATGTAATATCGATTTTGTCGACTTACAGCCCCGGCCCATCTTTTCCGGCCCAATACGTCTCCTCCTCTCCCGGTGTCATGGTGCGGAACATCAGCCGCGCGCGCTGCATCGCAACGCTCCGGCTCGGCGCGTCCACGCGCTCGCACGCCGTGATCTTCCCCTTTTCTATCAAAATGATACGATCCGCGATGGTCCGCAGCAGATCCAGCTCATGTGTCGACATGAGCACCGTGGTCTGCTCCTCCTTCGCGAACGAACGGATCTTCTCCAGCCACGCGATCCGCGTCTTCAGATCCATGGCCATCGTCGGCTCGTCGACCAGCAGCAGTTTCGGTTTTCTGGCCAATGCGAACGCCGTCTTCGCGAGCACTTTCTGCCCGGTCGACATTACTATATATGGTTTCTCCTGATCGATCCGGGTCAAACCGAAGTCTTCCATCAACTTCTCGTACAGCGCACGGTCGAACTCCGGGTACAATCCGAGCAGGTAGCGCAGATTATCATCCATGGACAATGTCGGCTCGACCCAGTGCTCGTCGCCGATCCAAGCCATGTGCCGCCGCCTGCGGTCCATGGTTCCCGAAAGCAGGTCTTCATCGCCCAGTTTCAACGTTCCGCTCGTCTTAAGCAGGCCATAGATGGCCCGCAAAAGCGTGGTCTTACCGGAACCGTTCCGCCCCAAAACGAGACAAAACGCTCCCTCCTCCACTTCAAAATCCAGCGGACCCATCTCATATCCGTCCCGACCCGCATAATGGATGCAAAACTTCTTCGCTATCAACATAGGCACCTCCGAACGGCGGCGTTATCAACAAAAACTACAGCGACATAAACTCCCGGTTCGGATCATAATCCGAATAATCCCGATACTCCCAGTTGTTCAGCGCAACATGGACCATATAAAACAAGATCAAAAACGCAACGCCCGCCAGAACGCCCGCCGCGATCCGAAACGCAGTCTCGGCAGCGACTGTCAGTGCGATCGCGACCAGTAGCAGCAGCTCGCACAGAAACAGAATGGCATTTTCCGATCTGTGTTTTTCATGGGCCGCAAACCGATGGCCGACGCTCAGGCTCACCGTTTTCGACTCCCCGGCAAATCTCCTCTTCGCCTTCAGCAGACTCTGCACCAGCAAAAGCAGGATCACGCCGGCGCTGATGCCCGACATCAGCAGCAAACACTCCCGGTACGTCGTGGCATACATCCGGTCGATCCGGCTGAACACGCAGTACCCCAGGATCAGATTCAGGCAGGCCACAACGACCCGCAACCGCATCTCAAATATACAGAATTCCACGAGTTCCTTCCTCGCTTCCTCGTTGCTCTGCGGTCGCACGGACTCGGACAATGTCCCCCAGACCGGGGTCGAAGCTCCGAGTAGCGCCATGAGGAACAGGCCCAGCGTGGGGATCAGAAACACCACGCTCAGCAACAACAGGACGATTGCCGAGCCCCTCGAGCGCAGATAGATCTTTCTGACATAAAAGTTTGAAAAGATCGACTTTCTCATGTTCCCTGCTCACCTTCCTCCCGATATTCCGGCTCCGCGAAGCGCTCCCGCGCCTCCTGCACCGTCCCGAAAAACTCCTGATAAGCTCCGGCTTCATCCTTATCGAGGCACAGGATCCGATCCGCGATCTCCTCCGTCCCACGATCCGGCGCCCCCGTCAGGATCACACAACACGCCTCCTCCTGCACCCGCTTACGCAAAATGTCGAAGACCGAAGCGCAAAAATCGACATCCAGGCATCCGGCCGGTTCATCCAGCAAGACCAACTTCGGATGGCAGCTCATGGCAAATGCAAACTGTACGAGGATCTTCTGTCCCGCCGACAGCAAACGCAGTTTCTGCCGCATCGGGATCTCAAACCGCTGAAGCAACGCCTCGTACTCCTCCGGCACATAGCCCGGATGATCCGGTCCGAACAGCCGGCCGACATCGTACGCCGAACTTCTCGGATCGAACGGCAAATCCTGCAACACATAGCCGATCCCCGCCAGATACTCCTTACGGTTTCGCTCCGAAGAGTACCCCGCCAGCGAGATACTGCCCTGATCGAAACCATTGTCCCTCTGCAACCGATAGGCTCCCATGATGGTCCGCAGCAGCACCGTCTTCCCGACGCCGCACCCGCCGACCACGCGCAGGATCTGCCCGGGCTTCACCTCGAAATCAATATTCCGAAGCGTGAAGTCCTCCCTTTTCTTGCACATATTCTCACAGCGAAATCCCACCGCAAACCCGCTCGGGACCTCCGCCCGCAAATCATAACGTTCTTCCTTCGAACCACTCATAATTTTCCCGTTTCTGATGCGTTACTGCATCGTCTGTGCCCTCACCAGGTTCCACAGTTCCACGTCCTCACACACATCGGTAAGCCCCACATAATACGCGTCTAACTGCCCCATCGTTACCAGGATGTCCTCGCTGTCGAAGGTGCAATACATAATATCAAGGCAGCCCAATTCTCTCAGATAGTCCACGTACTCCTGTGGGATACCATAACTCGCATAGTAGAGGTCATAGGCGCCGAAGCAGTGCAGCATCTCATGCGCATAAGTCGTCGGCATTGAATAAAATCCGTCAAACCTCACAAATGCATTGATGAATTCAATATCGCATATAGGACTGGCCACATTACCCAATGACCATGGATTGACCTCATTTTCCAATGGTGTATTAAAGTAGAAGATGTAGACGATATTATCTGCACGGTACTTCTTTTTCAACGCATCGGATGGAATGTTTTCGAGAATGAAATCTTTTTGCGTCGTATACATTGAGCCATCATAACGCACCAGTTCATCCGCGGTATCATA
Organism: Lachnospiraceae bacterium; assembly: GCA_017550425.1. Taxonomy (GTDB): domain Bacteria; phylum Bacillota; class Clostridia; order Lachnospirales; family Lachnospiraceae; genus UBA1201. The sequence goes on from JAFZPG010000076.1 coordinate 12,997, forward strand.
CTCATAGTAAAGACCCGGATACCTCTCCCAATCCGCTATGAAATCCGCAGACTTATCGTACCCGGCGGCCTGCTCCGTCAGCCATTCACACGCCTGAAGCAGATAATCCTTCTGCCGACGCAGTGTCTCGAGGTCATCCTCAGCCAGCGCGTCTCCGCCATTTGTAAATCCCCAATGTGTATAGCGGTCGTTCGTCACGATGGAGACCACGACTGTCGTTCCGGTCAATGTCCCGGCAGAGCCATATTCCCCGTGGTATGCAGAAATGTACTCCGCCGTCGGTGCCTCCGTTTCCGGCACCTGCGTCGTCACTTCCGCTATGGTTGTGATCTCCACTGCCGTCGTAGTTTCTGCTTTGGGTGCGACCTCTTCCGTTGTTGTTGCAACTATTTCGCTTGTAGTTTCTTCAGCGGTCGTAACTTCTCCCACTGCCGTTGTACTCTCAACTGTCGCTGTCGTAGTTTCTGCTGCCGTCGTGCTCTCCGCTTTCGTCATCGCTTCCGCCGTGGTCTCACGGTCTTCCTCGCGCCCGCACGCCGTCGCCCCCAAAAGAGCGAGGCTCAGCAGCACGGCCCCGACCTTATTCTTCTTTTGTACTCTCTGTCGTTTCACTTGACCCTTCCTTCGGCTCCGGATCTTCCAAAAGCCCTCCATCCATTTCTACCCAATTCTTCCCGAGATAGCGCTCCAGTTTCCGCGCCAGCCGCCTCGTCGTGCGCTCCATGCTTCGGATCACCCTCTGCTCCCGCGCATCGATGCGCCCGTCATCCCGCCGCGCGCACACACGAAGCCCGCGGCGAAAATCATGCACACACTGCAGCATATGGATCGCCGCCTCGTCCAAATATCGGTTTCTCATACCTTTTTTCCCAAACATAATCCGTCAATACTCTTTCTTGATCTCTGTGATATCGTACATTTCCATGAACTCCTTAAGTTCCTCCGGGCTGCGGATCAGGCCGATCTCCTCAAACTCCCCGGTGTGGATGTCCTTGAACCCCGCCACCTGCTCACCATTGCAAATGCTGCACCGCAGCACGGGGCGTTTATTTTCCCGGTCATACGTTTTCTTCACTTTTTTCTTTTTGCCGAACATACGCATCCCCCTTTAAATATCACCTGGTAGTGTCTGTATAATCTTTAACATATTGCTGCAGATCCCCCTTGCGCAATGATCCGGTATCGCCATCAAAAATGTCCTTCATTAATCTCCGCGTTTTTTCAAAGATCTCTTCATAACAATTCTTGCAAAACGCTTCGTTCATCCCGGCGCCCACCCCTACCCGGATCACATCTTCCGGTAAAAAATCCTTTCCTTTTCGATGGATCGAAGTAGTATGCTCGCCCCAATAGGTCTCACTATATGTAAGGTCATATGCCGGCGCAAAATGCCATCCCGCGTCTTCGGTATACATAACGGAAAAATTCTTTGCGTGATCATCGGGATTGTGAGCCAAAATGTTGAAACACATGACACGGTATAGTTGCTCTATATCTTTAAAACTGTCTTTGGTAAGCACTCTGATCAGTTTAAAAAATGTTTCATAATCGCAGGATGGTGCGCGGAAATCGGCCTCCAATATCCCGGCAAATGTCACGGTAAATATCTTATTTCCGTTTTCCCGATCAAACCTGGCCGTTTTAAAATATCCACCACAAACATTTGAAGGAACCAGTTCTGTATCCGTCATAACGACGCCGCATTCCTTTGCACACCTTGAATACAAATATTCGATCCTTCCGCTCAGGTCGGAATCGTTTCGTGCGGGAAATTTGAGGATCCACTCTCTCCCTGCCTCCGACACTAATATCTTAGGACGGGTTCCTCCACTCGAGCCCCCCATTTTATACAACAGATCCAGTTGTTCCGATGGCTTGGATTCCAGCAATTTGCGGCACTCCCCGGCGATCACGTCATAATTCAGGGAACTGACGTCTGACCTAAACAGTTTTTCTTTCGATGGTACGTACTCCAGCGCGCCCATCCCCGAGGCTCCGACATATGCCAATCGATCTAGCGATGAGATCGTTTTACTGTCCATTCCGATCGACTTAAGATATCGATCCAGCAAAAGAGCTCCCCAACTATCGGGAAGGCTGTCTGCAAAGACTCCGAATAAGCCTCCAAAGCATTCTCTGGATGCATTCGTCGGAACAAAAACGTCCCCTCGCAGAGGCAACGAAAACGGGCTAATGGAGAATCCGGTCCGAAGCCAGTTTACATCATACTGAAACGCGATCCTTTTATCCGGCATCTCGGCAAGTTTTCCCACCAAACGTCCATGGTATAAGACTTCCAGCATCTTACTTTCCGTCATACAAAACCTCCTCTATGCTACTATAGACCGGTTGCGTAAATAGTTCATTGACCTCTGAGATCAAACCGAGTTCCATAGCAAGTTTTACAAACGATTCCAGCGAGATCTGTCCCGTTTCTTCAAACTTACGCAAAGAGGCATAACTGACGTTGCTTCTGGCCGCCAGTTGCTTCTGTGTGATCTTTTTTCGCTTACGAGTTTGCCTCATTCTGTCCGCCAGTCTTTTCGTAACATCCGTCGGCGTGTTCCATATGTAATCCATCCCAACACCTCCAATTGCTATTATTATAGCAAATTCGACCGATTATGTCAAGAATTGCTACTATAATAGCAACGGCAGCACCTTGCGTTTCACTTCGTTCAAAACTCTCTTTTTATCCGCGCTCCACATCGGAGCGATCAGCAGTTTCTTATCTCCGTCGCCGGTCAGGCGGTGGATCACCATTTCGTGCGGTATCAGCGGCGCCAGCTCACACAGGAGGTCAATGTATTCTTCCATGCTCATCACCGACACCCGCCCGGCAGCATATTCATCTGCCAGATCCGTGTCCTTCAGAACATGCAACAGTTGCAGTTTTACCCCGTCACTTCCGACGTCCACCACATGCTGAAGCGACGCCTTCATATCCTCGTGGGTCTCCCCCGGCAGGCCCAGGATCAGATGCGTGATCACGCTGATCCCGCGTTTATGCAGTTCCCGCACCGCCTCATCGTAGACCGGCAGTTCGTAGCCGCGCCGGATATACTCCGCGCTCCGCTCATGGATCGTCTGCAGTCCCAGCTCCACCCATACGGGCATGATGCGGTTCAGCCGCTCCAGCATATTCAGGATTCCCTCCGGCAGGCAGTCCGGCCGCGTCCCGACCGACAGCGCCACGACCTCCTCCGGCTCCATCGCCTCCCGGAATATCCGCTCCAGGTAGATTGGATCCCCATAGGTATTCGTATAACTCTGAAAGTAGGCGATGTATTTTGCCTCGCCCGGAACCTTTGCCGCCACCCGCGCCTTCGCCTGGGCGATCTGCTCCGGAACGCTCCGGTCCGCGCACGCCGCGAACTCCCCGGACCCACCCGCCGAGCAGAAGATGCATCCGCCCGTTCCCAACGTTCCGTCCCGGTTCGGGCACGTCACCCTCGCGGACAATGAAAGCTTATAGACCTTACACCCGAAAGTCGCCTGCAAATAATCGTTCAGTAACATAGTCGTCCCTTCCTTCTAGGATAACTATACCATTAAACGCGAAAGATTTCACGTTTTTCTGCTGATTTCATCATTTCGCAATCCCGGCATGCTTTTACCGCCCGAAAAGACTGCCGGTTTCGCAGTTTCCCATTCCCGATCGAAAGTCAAGAAAAACCATCAAAATAATGGCTATGCTACTCTGTTTTGCCATCATTTTAATGGTTTTCATGTTATCCGGCTTATTACGGCATCGCAGTATTCCGCGTGTCTTCCACCGTCGGCGGAGCGATCACATTCACGTCCCTGCCTTCCGGAAGCAAAAGTTTTATATCGGGCCGACAGTTATGAATGTCCAACCGCTCCAAAGGATTATCGTTACAATCGATCGAGTTTAATTTGGTATTACCGGAACAATCCAGATCGGTCAGCAGATTATCACTGCAATCCAACATCACCAGTTCCGGAAGCCCGCTAATATCCAGATCCACCAGCTGATTACCTTCGCAGTCCAACGCAAACAGCCCTTTGTTTTTCGATATAGTCAGTTTTATCAATGCACTTTTTCGACAGATCAAGTATTCCAATGCCGTGTTCTTTGAAACATCCAATTCACTCAACTGCAGATTATCAAAATACAAGAACCTCAGTTCCCGATTGTGTGACAGATCCACCTCCGCCAGATCTCCATCCGTGACGATCAATTCCTCCAGTGCCGTAAAATATCGGATCCCGGTCAGATCGATAACGCCCTCCAAATCAATATCCCACGTTAAATTCATCTCCTTCTCCGAAAGAATGCCATTCTTATCTCGATCGATCTCGGATAATACATAGTTTCGGAAGTCCTCATCCGGGAAATTCTTCCTATCAATGGCCGGCCCATTGTCCGCCCCCTTATAGTCCCAATTTATCTCAACGCCGTCATCCTCATAATGCGTTATTGACCCATCCACGCGGCTGAGGTCGAGGCTCTCTATAGAATTATCGCGGCAGTCCAAAAATGTCAGCCGATAATTATCGGCCAGGTCCAGGCTCGTCAACCGATTACCCGAGCACAACAGTTCCTGCAATTTCGGAGCCCCGGAAACGTCCAATTCCGCCAAACGATTATTGCTGCAACTCAGTGACGTAAGTTTCTTATTCCCACTCACTTTCAGATCGGTCAGTTGATTATTACTGCAGACCACGGTTACGAGTTTTGGATTATTCGACAGGTCCAGCTCCGTCAACTGATTATCCGCGCAACGCAACCAACATAAATTGTTAAAGACTCCGATCCCCTTAAGATCAGATATCTCCATCTCCTGCAACCATAGGGACTCAACTTCTTCGATCTCAGCATCGGAGATGCTTCCGTTTTCATCGCCATCAAGATACTCTTCGATATAACTTCGAAAGGCAGCATCCGGAAAGTTCTTTTCACTGATGGCTATCTCGCCGTTGATCCTATCGTACGGATCCTTTTTCCGTTCCTTGCAGCCTCCCAGACCCGCAAGCAACAGCCCCAGGCCTACGATCCATCTCAAATTCTTCTTTTTCATTCTCCCCGCCTGACACCGACTATACTTCTTCATGCACTCCGGCGCACGTTTATGACTCCGACACCGAACGGCGATACCTCTCACGGCACTCCTCGATGATCTTCATCGCGTCCTCTTTGCCGTGATATCTCCCGGTCTTCACCTCGATATTCTGCAGCACCTTATAGTTGTCAAAGAAATTCTTTATCTCCTTCAGGATAAAATGCGGCAGATCCGTAAGGCCTTTATACTCCGCGTAGATCGGGTCACAGGCCACCACAGAGATCAGTTTGTAATCGATCTTTCCGTTGTCGACCATTTCCAGGTATCCCAGCACACGGGCCGGCACGTAACATCCGGGAAATGTCGGATTATCGCTGATCACCAGGATATCCAACGCATCGCCATCCGGCGCCAGCGTGTTCTCAATGATCCCGTACTCAGCCGGATAGACCATGGACGCGTACACCACGCGATCCAGCCGGATCTTTTTCGTCTTCGGATCCATCTCGTACTTGTTCTTCGAGTGAAGCGGTATCTCGATCAAAGCTTCAACAACATCCTTCATACATTCATACCTCCTCTTTCAAAATGCTGCCATCGGCTGATGACGACCTTTACGCAGATCAAAGTCCGACGTCACGTAGTTGTAGTACTTACGCATCAGGTTTTCGACCGTCTCACGTTCCTGTGCGTCGCAATTCAGGAGCCTGCAGCTGAGCATATAACCAGTATATCATATTTCGTTCCTTTTGCGGGGAACGCACCCCATCTTTTTCGGAAAATACAGCTTCCCTCCCCTGTTCTATCTATCGATTGACACGCCGATCCTTTCCATGATAAACTCAATTCAAAACAAATTAACTCTTGCATCTTACACAAGGAGGATTGGCATATGGGATTCTTTTCTGATCTCTTCGGAAGAGACGAAAAAACACGAGGCTTTGCGGAGCGAGAGGCCGCCCTCAGAGACACACGAGATGCAGCACGTAGAGCAGCAAAAGTACTCCGTACGTTTCAATATGATCCGGGCGATGCAGCCCTCACCGTAAAGCAGCATTACACTACAATCAATGAAAACGGAAAGTTGGTCTACCGTGTGGATCCGGACCTGACAGGATATGGTATCTTCGACCTGACAAACGGCGATCGCTGTGTCGGCAGCATCGATGGTGACCATATCCGTCTGCCCGACGACGTCGAGTTTTCATATGGATCTGCTATCCCGGAGTTCGGGTGGTCCATGGTAAGCGAAGACGGTTCTCTGTACATCTATGACAGAAACGAGCGTTTGGTTGCCGAAGTCGGTTTGAAAAGAGGATCGAATCACATTGATCGTTACATCCATATCTGCAGAGCCGGCATAGAACTGCGCATTATTGCCCTCGCAGTAGTCTTTGAAGCGAAACAACAGTATGTGGTCGCACCGAGCGAAGACGCACAGATCAGAAACTTTGCAGTGGACTCATTAACTCATCGTCATCGCAGTTTATTTAAATGGAAACGCCGCTGATCCGGTAAAACATTAAAAAACCATTTGGTCCGGATGCTCGGTTTTATTCATTTCTGTACTCACGATCTCCCCTACTCTTTCTCCCGACATCCACTATTCTTACTCGTTTCTCTTCCACTCCCCGGTGGAGTCTCGGCCTCGTTGCAGCTTTTATGCCTAAATCTACTCATATCTAGCTTCTTAGGCATAATACTTCCCGGTAGGCTATTTGCTCTGTTGCGACTTTTATGCCTAAATCTACTCATATCTGGCTTCTTAGGCATAATTCTTCCCGGTAGGCTCTCGGCCTCATCGCGGCATCTATGCCTAAATCTACTCAATTCTAGCTTCTTAGGCATAATCCTCCCCGATAGGCTCTCGCCTCTGTTGCAGCTTTTATGCCTAAATCTACTCATATCTAGCTTCTTAGGCATAATCCTCCCCGGTAGGCTCTCGGCCTCATCGCGGCTTCTATACCTAAGTCTACTCAATTCTAGCTTCTTAGGCATATTCTTCCCGGTAGGATCCCGGCGTACCCTCGGCCTCATCGCGGCTTCTATGCCTAAATCTACTCATATCTAGCTTCTTAGGTATAATATTCCCAATAGAATCCCGACGTACCCTCGGCCTCGTTGCGGCTTTTATACCTAAATCTACTCATATCTAGCTTCTTAGGCATAATCCTCCCAATAGGATCCCGACGTACCCTCGGC
>JAFZPG010000077.1 GCA_017550425.1 Lachnospiraceae bacterium
ACAGACAGGATAAGTCTGCCTTTTTTTCGTATCGTAAAACTAAATCATTAAAAATATAAAGTACACAGGTTTTTGGATGATTCTGCCCAGGAGCCATGTGCACTTTTTTGTTGTCAAATTGCGAAAACCATCTCGTGCTTTGATAAACATGGGTAACCGAGCGAAATACCAACGGCAAACTCATAATGCTTTAGAGAAGGTTCTGAAGAAATGTTTATGGGAGGTCAAATGCCTCGAAGGAGTTCATAAAAAATACCCCTCCTTCGAGAAAACGAAGGAGGATTATTATGATGAAAACAAAGACTGGACGTATTGGAAAGCTGATCGCCATACTGCTTATGGTGATCGTGGCGGTCTCGTTGCTCACGGTGTCCGCGCTGGCAGCGGAAGGAGAGACCGGCGCGAAGACTTACTATTTCAGAGAAATCGCCAAGAGTGACTATCCGGGCATAGAATGTCCAAATCTAACGGTCGACGTGTATAAGGCCGATAACCAAGGAAAACCCACAGGAGAACCCCTTTACACGTTTGAGCTGACGGCAAACGGGGAAGCTGTCGGCGTCGAGATGGCTTTGGAGCACATGGTCCTCTATGTTGCGCGCGCAAGAGAGTATCCGATCCCGGAGGGGTTCACCAGCGGGGTTGCCGTGAGCGGTACTTTTACCGCCGGGCTGTTTCGCCCCGGTATAGGTACAGAATATGACGAGACGACGCTTACGGTCTCATTTTATAGAGACATGAGTAATGTAGATGTAAGTATTTGGATAGATACAAGGTTTTTCGCGGCGGATGGAACATTTTTAGCACGGTCATACCTCGACACTGCGTTTGAGGTCATTGATAATGCTACCGGAAATCCGCTTTCCTTTGTATATATCGAAAGGGGATATTGGGGGTATTCGACCGATGCGGGCGCGTCAACGCGGATTATCCAGGAAGCAAAGGGAGGGACCGTTCGGTTATATGATGTTCCCGACGGGAACTATACGATCCGTGAGATCGTGCCGCATGGGTATGTTGTCACCTATATTGAGGATCGTGGAGGAAATGGAGGAAGGTATTCAGCTGATTCATGTTTTTCAAATGTTGTGGTTGGTCGCGTGAATAGTGGTTGGTACAAGGCCCAGCTGACTTTTGATAACCAGAGCATGGGCGATAAGTCGATCATCGCGCTCCGGAAGACAGCCGAAGGCGCCCAGAATTATCCCGCTCCGACAGTCAGTATTTATAAGGCGGAAAACGGCCAGCCAGTCGGAGAGCCTATCTGGACAAGAAAAGTAACGGCAAACGGGGAGTCTATTTATCCAGACGTGCTGCTCGAGCCGGGCGCCAGATATTACATTCAGGAAACCGGTCAGGATATCACAGGATATGACTGCACCGGCACGGTGAACGGCAACGAAGGCATGCTGTTTACCGCCGGTGCGGCGGGAGAGACGCTTGCAGTAACGATTGACAACGTGTATACGCCGTCGACAGCCGCGGGCAGTCTGGTTATCGAGAAGCAGTTCAATGGTAATTTGCCGCAGGGCGTGTCTTCTTTTGCGTTTGAGATCGTTGACACAGCCACCGGGGCCAAGCTTTCCTTCCTGCCTTCGGCAGAGGACAGCTATGTCTTCTCGCCCGACGGTGGCGAAACGACACAGGTTTTCGTGCCGGCGAACGGACGCACGGTCGTGACGGGTCTTCCTGCCGGGACATACGTCATCCGGGAAATCCTAAAGCAGGGAATCATTGGTTACGTTATCTCCGATGTCACCGGAGACGGATCGGAGACATATACGCTGGATTACGCGGTTCAGGAAATCGGAGCAAATGACGAGGTCACCGTAACCTTTACCAATCGGCAAGTGGGAACTGTGTCAGCGAAAATGGCGATCCGACTGAGGAAGGAGGCGAACGGCCTCGTAGACGGCCAGAAATATCCCGATCCGCTCATCAGAATCTATGAGGCGAACGTCGGAACTTCAGGGCATAAAGAGGAGATCCTTTGGGAAGGCATACTGCCGGCAAACGGAGAGTTCGTTTATCCAACTGTGTATTTTCAGCCGAACACCACGTATTACATCGAGGAAATCGAACATGATATCGTTGGATACTATTGTGAATCTAAGGTGAATGGCAACTCGGCAATGAAGTTTAAATCCAGTGTGTCCGGGAGCCTGCAGGATGTGATCATCCGCAATGCCTATACACCGCCGGGCGGAGTGTATGTGCAAAAACGCGTTGTGGGCAGCGAGGAAAACCAAACGCAGTATTTCTCTTTCCGCGTGACGCTGAAAGACAAAAACGGCAATCCTGTAACCGGCACATTCGGCGGCCTTAACTTTAAAAATGGAGAAGCCAGCCTCGCTCTGAAGCATGGTCAATCGTACTACATCTGGGGGCTGCCTGAAGGTTATACGATTTCGGTCACAGAAGAATTTACTGACGGATATATCGTTTTAGTAAACGGCGGCAGGGTAGCAGAAAATAGATATACATGTACGATAGGGGATCAGATAGAGAGTGTCGAATTCAGGAATATCTTCCCGGAGCCGACGGTCGTCGACTTTTCCTTCGGAAAGACGCTGGACGGCCAAGCGCCCGGCCGGAACGACTTTTCCTTTGTGCTGCAAAGGAAAAATGATTCGACGGAAAAGATGGTGGTACAGAATCAGGGAGGCACCGTTACGTTCAAAGGCCTGACCTTTTCTTCTGAGGGGACGTATTCTTACATCCTGTATGAGCAATCGGGTTCGGATGACTCCATTGAGTACGATACAACACTCTATGAAATATATATCAGCGTATCTGTAAATGACGGCCGCCTTGAGGCTCGAGCGTACTGGAGGGCATACGGTACCGATGATTGGCACCTCTTCCTGAGCCAAGTTGACGGGCCCGTTGTCGAACCTACATGCGTGTTTAAAAACTATACCAAGCCGATTGCCGAAATAGGTACTTCTGCCTATGACAGTAAGGACGGCGATAAAACTATCGCAGCTGACAGGGACGCGAAGGTCAAGGACGTAATCGCATACACGAACCTGATACCGGGCGAGACATATACCGTATCCGGTCAGCTGATGAGGAAGTCTGATGGATCGACGTTGGAAGTTAACGGCAAACCCGTTACCGCTACAAAGACTTTCACCGCGCCAGCCGCCGAAGGAATCGTGGAGATCACTTTCGAATTCGATGCTTCCTCACTGGCAGGTGAAGAACTGGTCGCATTTGAAGTTATTTACCTGGACGGTGAAGAGGTCGCGATTCATGCTGATATCAACGATGAGGGTCAGACCGTAGAGGTATATGAACATGCCGAGATCGGTACGACTGCAACGGATTCTGAAACAAATGATCACTTTGCACTGGCCGATAAGCAAGTAACTATCAATGACGCGGTCTTTTATCAGGGGTTGATACCGGGTAAGACATATACCGTATCCGGTCAGCTGATGAGGAAGTCTGATGGATCGGTAGTTGAAGGTGCTACTGCTGAAACGATGTTCGTCGCATCCGCAAGCGGTAGTGGAACCGTGACCGTCAGCTTCACTTTCGATGCGTCCTCACTGGCGGGCGATGCGGTGGTCGCATTTGAAACGCTTATGTTAGACGGCGTTGAGGTTGTGACCGATGCTGATATCAACAATGAGAACCAGACTGTCTACTTCCCCGCGATCAGCACGGAAGCCAAAGACAGGAAGGACAACGATAAAATTGTTGCGGCTGCCAAGGACGTGACGGTCGTAGACGTGGTCAAATATACGAACCTGATACCGGGCAAGGAATACACCGTAAAAGGTTCGTTACATGTGTTGAACTCTGATGGCTCAGATGGTGGAGCACTGGCGATTGATTACAACAGTAAGACTTTCACTCCGGAATACGCTAATGGAATCGTGGAAGTCGAATTCAAATTCGATGCCACCTCACTGGCGGGCAAAACACTGGTCGCATTTGAAACTGTTTACCTGAATGGCAAAGAGGTCGCGCCCCATGCTGATATCAACGATAAGGATCAGACCGTGACCGTAGAGACCAGCACAACCCCGGATCCGGAAGACCCGCCGGAAGAACCAAAGACGGGTGATCTGACGATCAGGAAGACCGTTAACGCCGGTGATAAGAATCAATTCTTTACTTTCACCGTGACGTTTGTGGATGATGACGGAACGTACAGCTATACCGGAAGCAAAGAAGGTACGATAAAGAGCGGCGACACGATACAGCTAAAGCATGATGAATCCATTACCATCAGCGGCCTGCCCGTAGGGACAAGCTATACGGTTGTGGAGAGCAACAATGCTGGCTATACCGTTGCGGCCAATTGCAACCCGACCGATACCGTCACAGGCAAGATCGAAGACGGTAAAACTGCAACAGCGGCGTTCACGAATACGAAGAACACCACTCCGCCGCCGGATGAACCGGGCGATGAGCCCAGCACCGGAGCCCTGACAGTCAGCAAGGCTGTAGCCGGCGAAGGCGCGGATCCTGACAAAGCGTTCAGCTTTACGGTGACACTCTCCGATACAAAGATCAACGGCACCTACGGTGGCATGACCT
>JAFZPG010000078.1 GCA_017550425.1 Lachnospiraceae bacterium
ATCTATCTTTATATCACCGTCATCGCGCTCGTGACCTATGCGATCCGTTCCCTGCCGCTGACGCTGATCCGTAAACCGATCAAAAACCGGTTTATCCGCTCGTTTTTGTTCTACGTGCCCTATGTGACGCTCTCCGTCATGACATTTCCCGCGATCCTGTACGTGGTCGAAGGCAACATCATCCCCGGTCTGGTCGCCATGGTCGTAGGCATCATCACCGCCTGGCTGACGGGAAACCTCTTCATCGTGGCTTCCTTCTCGTGCATCGTGGTGTATGTTTTGCAATTGTTTATATGAAGCCGAAACACCCCCGCGGATCCGGCGCTGTGCTCCGGATCTGCGGGGGTTTAGTTTTTCTCATGATATTCCGCCAATTCAGCCTGAAACTACGTTTCGGCGGTCTTTCTCCAAGTATGTTTCTCGGGCGAGACCGCCTGTTGGCCGAAAACCGCGTTTTCTGCGGTCTTTCCCGAAGTATGTTTCTCAGGCGAGACCGCCTGTTGGCCGAAATCTTCGTTTCGGCGGTCTTTCCATTTAGTCTTCAGTTTCGCCTCTAAAGAAAAGGCGGATGATGAGCAGCATGACAATGATCACTTTCATGTAGACATCATAGGCAACGGTGATCGCGGACTCTGTCGACTTCGGGCGTGTTACCGTGCGGTTGATCACAAACGCAAAGTAAACCGCTGAACCGACCACGATCAGAGATCCCCAAAGGAGCGTAAACCCGATCCCGCTCTTGAGCAACATGGCCACAACGGCGACGCAGGCCGAACTGAGTGTTACGGCAAATGTCCTGCCGGTGAACAGATACAGGTCTGATTTGAAAAACGCCACGGCATACATCCCGGCGGCTACGATCATCAGCCCCAGAAGAATGGTCTGTACGGCCTGCGGTCCGGTCGACGGGCTTGCATATTCGGAGATGAACAACAACTGCAGGCCCAACGGAAGGACCAGCAGATTATATGCGATAAAATGCGCGACGGCCGATTTGATCCTGAAACGCGCAAGCGCGCTCAAAAGCTGAAGAGGTATGGGAAAAAACACGATCCCGACATAATATGCGCGCACATATGCCAGTCCCATATCCTTCAGGAAGAAATAGGTCAGGTAATTCGCCAAAAAGCCCCAAAGCAGGCAGCCGGTGAAGGTCATCATATATTGGCGATCCGCCCGCTCATCGAAGGCAACGGAGGAAGCGCCATCGTATTTTCCGAGATTATGCATATCCTCGGAATAGTAGTACGTCCCCCACTGATTGTAAACTTCATACTCTTCTGCAGGAGTCACTTCCGGGATCAGGTTCAGATCCGGAGCAGCTTTCCAATCCTCTTTCATGGCATTTCCCTCCTCTCTCATACATTTTTTGCAAAAAACGCACCTCCGGTATAGGGGGTGCGTTTTCTTTATACGACCGTCAAATCGGTTTTATTACTTTCTCGAAGAATTCTTCGCCATGATCAGCAGCAGGCGAAGGAAAATGTACGCCAGATCATAGTAAACATCAAATGCGGATGTGATCGCATTGGCCATCGACTTCGGCTGTGCCATAGCTCTGCTGATATCAAATCCGAGCCACAGAGCAAAGAGCAGGATAAATAAAATATCCATCGCTGCATAAGCGGCCGGAGCAAAGATCGCGATGAGAATGGCTGCCGGGATCGCTGCGATCGTCACGATCAGAAGTGTCTTTCCGAGGGAAAGGAAAACTTCCGGTTTTACATAAGCCATGGCGAACATTACCGCGCCGATGACCAGTGTGCCGACGAGTGCCATAGTCACTGCAGTCATCAAGCCAACCTCAGCCATCACGCCTACAACGAACGCGATCTCAAGGCCCATCGGAACGACCAGCATGTTATATGCGATAAACTTGGTGATCGCTTTCTTTGAAAAAGCGTTCATGAAACAGCTGACGATCTGAAGCGGAACCACGAGGGCCAGGAAAGAACCGCTCTGGGTCTCTGCCAATGACTTACCCAGCGCGATGCACATCAGCAGGTTTACCAAAAAGCCCCAGGCCAGGCAACCGATGATGGTCAGCAGGTACTTGCGTTCCTCGACATCCTCACCGTAAACCACTTCGGAATAGCCTCTGCCGGTCGCGCCAAACGCGGGGCGCGTTGCGGAGCCTACATTTACCGCGGTCTCGATGGTACCCCAGCTCTCATAGGGCTCATATTCTTCATTGTTTTGATTATTCTTTCTGTACTCTTCCATACTTTACCTCACTTATATCGGTTTGGAACCGGAATGTGTTTTATCTTACAGTTCATACTATAACATATTTATCCGAAGAAATAAATGTTATTCTCTTAAAAACTTCTTACGAATTCCTTTCAAAGGTCGCAGGCTTCCTTTATTTCTTGTCTTTGCGCATCTTAGCGAAGCACAGGCCCAGTCGCGGGGACAGGCCACTGGCTATGACGGACAGACGATGCAAGCCGGACAGGTTGCGGTCTTTGAATACGGTCAATGCTTTGCTGTGCAGGCAGTTCATGGCTTCTTTGCGCTCGGCCTTATATTCTTTTTTCATGCGCTGGGTCGCCCAAAGCAGCCGCCGCGCCTTCCGCGCCTTATAACTGAAGAAGGACGGGATCTCGCGCAGCGCACCCGCGTCTTTCAGGACTGCATTGACCCGAATCATCGCTTCCCAGTCGCTCAGAGCCTTCCGGATGCGCAGTTCCCTGCGGATCTTACGGCTCGTTTCATAACGTTTCTGCAAATACTGCGCCTGCTCGCGAAAGTGAAGTTTTTCCTCCCGCAGACGCTCGCGGATCTCCAGCGGATCGTACAAATGTCCATAGAGGCACTGGGGCAGCAACTGGACTTTGCGCACGTGGGCGCTGTAGGATGCCAGGAACAGGACGTCGCCGCCGTTTTCCAGGTCCTCGCAAAACGAAAGCTGTTCCCGTTCGATCAGATCGCGGCGCAGCATCTTATTCCAAAGGCCGGTCCGCATGCCGCGGTGGGAGAAGCATTGCCCCAGCATTTTCTTCCAACTGATGACGCCGCCGTGGCCCGTGCAGGACCGGATCACTTTCCCTCCGGACGTGATCTCCGCGTAGCCGGAAGCGACCATGTCAAAATCGCCGTCCATCTCCATCACGTGGGCCAGGTCGCGAAGAAAGCCGGGCGTCAGCCGGTCCGAGAGCCGCGGGAACGTGAGAAGATCCGCATCCGTCTTAAACAACGCCAGATTTCGGGCGCAGGAAAGATTCGCATGTTCCGTGCGCACCACGTGCACACGGTCATCCGATGCTTCCAGCTTCTTCAGTATCTCCCTGCTTTCGTCGGTCGACTCGGCATCCGCAAACCAGATCTCCTCCGGAGCCCTCTTCTGCCTGAGCACACACTCATAAAACGGCAGGATCTCCTTCTCCTGGTTGCGCACCGTGACGATCAACGCCACTGTTTTTTTCATTTCTGTACTCCGTAGAGGATCGGGCACGCCCGACCTTTCTATATCAGATCCTTATGATGGAACTGTTTGACTCCGCTAGCGTAATCGCCGACGATGTGTCCGTCGCCGATCAGTTTGTATTTATAGGTGACCAGACCTTCGAGGCCGACGGGGCCGCGCGCATGCAGTTTGCCGGTGCTGATGCCGACCTCGGCGCCGAAGCCGTAGCGGTAGCCGTCCGAAAAACGCGTCGACGCGTTCCAGAACACGCCCGCGGAATCAACGAGTTGCATGAACTCCTGTGCCGTCGCTTCATCCTCCGTCACGATCGCGTCGGTGTGATGCGAGCCGTAGCGATTGATATGGTCAATGGCTTCCTCCACGGAGGAAACCTCTTTGATCGACAAAATGTAGTCCAGATACTCGGTCGAAAAATCCTCTTCGGTGGCATCCAGCATCTCGTCTTTGTAGGCGCCGGAAGCATCCCGTACTTCCTGCGTCGCGCGCAGTTCCACATTCTTGCTGCGGAGCGCCTCGGACAATGCAGGCATAAACTCTTTTAAGATGTCACGATGCACCAGAAGCGTTTCGGTCGCATTGCAGACCGACACATACTGCGTCTTCGAATCCACAACGATACGAACCGCTTTCTTAAGGTCGGCCGTCTTATCAACGTACACGTGGCAAATGCCGTCCGCATGGCCCATGACCGGTATCTTTGTATTATTCATGATGTACTGAACGAATGCGTTGGAGCCTCTTGGAATGAGCAGGTCCACACTCTCGTAGCAGTCCAGCAGTTCGCGGATCTCCTCGCGCTGCTGCGCCAGCGTCATGCAGCCCTTCGGAAGCCCGGCTGCGACCGCCGCATCGTAGATCGTCTCAAACAGGATGGCGTTCGAATTCATCGCCTCGCTGCCGCCCTTCAGGATCGCGCAGTTGCCGCTCTTGATGCACAGCGTCGCGATCTGCACCAGGGCGTCGGGACGCGACTCGAAGATCACACCGATAACGCCGATCGGGCAGGACTGGCGGTACAGGGTCAGGCCCTCGTCGAGTTCGCGCACCATCAGATTTTTGCCGAGCGGATCGGGCAGGTTCACCAATTGGCGAATGCCGTCCACAACGCCGGCCAGTTTCGCCTCGTCAAACTTCAGGCGCTTACGCACGGGCATGTCGAGGTTATCCGCCTCTGCCTTTGCGAGATCCTTTTGGTTCGCGGCGAAAATCTCTTCTTTTTTCGCCACCAGCGCGTCCGCAACTGCGAGCAGCGCCGCATTTCTTATGTCTTCGGACAGAGCCGCCAGTTTCGGGCTGTCCAGTTTCAACTGTCTCGTTTTTTCTTTCATTGTGCTCATATCAGTTCTCCTGCGACGGAAGCACGCTCACCAGGTGCTCCCGCTTCATCCAACGGTACAAATAGTAGAAGACCAATTCCCGGTCGGCTTCGCTCAGGACCTCATGCCGGTCCCCCAGGAACAGTCGGAGCGTCACATGCTCCATACCCAGTTTCCGGAAACTGCGTGCGATCTTCTTCGGAGCGCGGCCCTTATTTCCGACGGGATCGTCCTCACCGGAAATGATCAGCACGGGCAGTTCTTTCTGCATCATCTTCAGATTATGTTTTTTCTGTAAACGGCCGATGCCTTCAAACATGGCCTTATATCCATTGACCGTGAAGACAAACCCACAGCGCGGATCCGCGACATAGGCGTTCACGATATCGTCTTCTTTCGTCAGCCAGCCGAAGCCCGTTTTATCCTCGGGAAATGCCTTTTCGTACGGGCCGAAGATCATCCGGGTGACCAGTTTGCTGTGGTGACGTTCGCCCTGCACACGTCCCAGAATACCGAGAAGGATCTTCATGAACCGCACCGGGATACGCCCGGGCATACCCGTTCCCATCACGATCACCCCGTCCGCCATGCCCGGATAATCGAACATGAATTGGCGCGCCAGGAACGAACCGAAACTGTGTCCCATCAGCACATACGGAACGGACGGGTAGCGCTTCTTCATATCCTGCATGAGTTGGTAGATGTCCTCCAGCAGCACCCGGTTCGGATCGTTCGGCGTAAAGTAGCCGTACAGGTCCATATCCTCCGGTTCTTCCACGCTCATGCCGTGGCCGAGCATGTCATGTCCGACCACCAGGATGCCGCGGTTCGCCATGTATTTGGCAAACGTGTCGTAGCGCTCGATATGCTCCGTCATGCCGTGCGCAATCTGAAGGATGGCACGCGGGACACCGTCGGTCTCCTCCATTCCCTCCGGGAACAGACAGTATTTCGGGTTCGGAAGATACGTCACCACATGGATGTTCGTTATGCCGTCCGCCGATAAAAAAGTCGAGTGCATCTTACGGATCATAGGATCATCTCCTCTCTGCGTATAGTCTATTCATTATACAAGAAAAAGGGGGCTCTGTCAACCGCAGCCGGGTTCATGTAAATGATCTTATGATCCGGATCGCAGATCACGACCGCTGCCCGGTCCGCCTCCAACACACTCTTATATACCGCATTTAAATCGATCATCTCTGTTTCTCGCTTTCTTACTTTCCGTCTTTCTACGCGCATTATCTTGATTTCCGTTGTTTTGCGCGTAGGGTTGAGCTACTGATCAGCGATCTCTTACGCGCATTATCTTGATTTCCGTTGTTTTGCGCGTAGGGTTGAGCTACTGATCAGCGATCTCTTACGCGCATTTTCTTGATTTCCGTTGTTTTGCGCGTAGGGCTGAGCTACTGATCAGCGATCTCTTACGCGCATTTTCTTGATTTTCGTCGTTTTGCGCGTATGGTCGGGCCTCCGGGCAGCGATTTCCTACGCGCATTTTCTTGCTTTTCGTTGTTTTGCGCGTAGGGTCGGACCTCTGCTCGGCGATTTCTTACGCGCATTTTCTTGTTTTTCGTCGTTTTGCGCGTATGGGCTGGCCTCCGGGCGGCGATTCAAGTTTCCAACTCCAGCTCGTAGCAGAAAAAGTCCTGCTCGTACATGTGACATTGCCCGACATTTTTGAAACCGAAGGAATCATATAGGTGAAGTGCCTTCAGGTTGTATCGGTTCACGATGATGTGAACGCCGCGGAAACCGCGTTTCTTAAACTCTGCGAATAAAGACCGAAGCATGATTTTCGCTATCCCGCGGCCCTGCATGTCCAGTCGCACGGCGATCCTGGCAAATTCAGCCTCGGGCTCCAGTCGTGGATCCCAACAGGGCAATGCCTCCACATCTTCATCTTCCTCGATCGAGACCGCGCCGACGATCTGGCCGTCCGATCGTAAAACAAATAAAGCATGTCTCGAAAGATCAAAATCTATGGTCTCGTCGGAGGGATATTCGTCCGTCCAGGGGCACCCCTCCCGCCCGATCTGCGCCTTGTATAACGACAGCAACTCCTGCCGGTCGCTTTCACGAGCTTCTTCAAAGCATACATTCATCATTTCTTCTGCCCTTTCTGTTCTTTCTTCTCCTGTTTCGGGATCAGAACGATGATGCCGATCACGAGCAGGACCGCTCCGAACCCGGCCACGCAGAGATACAGGATATTATAGAGTTTGTTCGCGGTTTCGTTGGTAACTTCCGGGATCTTATAGGTGCCGTCTTTTGACTTGTAGACCTTCACCCGGACTGCATCGCCTTTTTTTACCGCATCGTCAAATTCATTCACGCCTTTGTATTCCGTGCCGTCGATCGTATAAGTGACCTTGGCTTTATAGAAGTAATATGTTTTTCCATATTCGTCCTTGCGGGATTTTGTCTCGACATCCGTCACCTGCGCATCCACCATGCGGACATCCGACGAAGAGGAATAATCTTCATACCGGTTGCGGTTGGAAACAAAACCGATGATGCCCAGTACCAGCATGGCCGTCGCAAACACCATCGTGATCACGGCGCCCTGTATAAGTTTCTTTCGGGCTTCTTTTTTACGTTCTTCCGCGCGCTTCTTTCTTTCCGACCGTTTGCTCATTTTTATCCTCCATCCTTATCTTGGGTTGATGTCTGCTCCCCCGGATGCACCGGGGCAGATGCCATTCATCTTCTGATCGTCTCAGTTGACTGAGATCTGAACATCGTAAAAACTTCATCTTCATTATACCATACTACTCGCAAAAAATGCATCGGAAACGAAAACAGCACCCGCAGGTGTTAAGCCTTGCGGGTGCTGTTTTACTTTGTGTATATTCTCCTCAAGCGAGAAGAACGAACTTATCGATCCTTAAATATCGTATTTCGCCATGATCTGGGCGGGGGTCTTCTTCAGCATGCGGAAGATAGGCAACAGCGCGCAGATAACTGCGAGCAGGTACAGGAAGATCAGCACCGGAACGCAGATCCACCAGGGCAGGAAGATCTCCATCTGCATGCCTGAGCAGTGCGTGATCCAGTGGATGATGCCGACCATGATCAGATAGGTCGGGAGGATGTACATAGATGCAGTCACCAGACCCTCCACCATGAAGCGGAAATACATGTTCTTCCGGGTAACGCCGATGCAACGGTATACGCCGATCTCACGTACACGGGACATAACCGAGCCGCGCATGATCATGAGCATGCAGAAGCTAAGCAGAAGCACGAAGATGAGGACGGTCGCCATCTTCTTCATTACCGCTTGCCGTGCTGTTCCGGCGATATCATCCATCAGATCGTCCGGCGTCCAGATCCTCACACTGTTTCCTGCTACGTTTTCGCGCAGAAATGCTTCGGTAGCCTTCACATCGGTCGAATGGATCTGCACCTCGACTCTCTGATTTCGATTCTGATCCGTGATCTCAAAACCATCCTTCATAAATCGACCGACATCCATACCCTCGTCATAGCGATCTGTCCTTCCCAAGTACAGGCCTTTTACGCTTATATAGACCGCCGGTTCATTCGCCTCCACAATACCGGCGATCCGGTATCTGTTCAGTGTAAGGCCGATCAGGTCCGACCTTCCTTTGATAAATCCCATTTTGGAACTTTCCACCATCTTATCGGCCATGAACGAAGTGATCAGGACTTCTCCCTCTTTCAGTTCATCGATGCCACGGCCGGTGACCACTTTCTTACCTTCAGCAAGTTTCATCGGCAACATGACACCATTAGCCGTCATCGGAGATACCATTCCGATGATTGAACGATCCCTATAGCGGAAGGTGTTAAACAAGTCTACCGTTACGTCGAAGTCCACAGCGCCGGTTTGCATAATGCTGTCAATGCCGGCCTCCTTCGTCGCCAAAGCATCCAACGCCGGCTTAAGTGAATCGACCGATGCACGTACTTCAAATATGTTGTGATTGAACGAATCCTTTGCATCCAGATAGGTCTTTATATCCTTTCCGGCCATGGCGAAAAACAGGACAATGATCACGGCAAAAAATCCCATGACACGTTTCAGCATCTTATCGCCCTTCGTCTTAGGACCTGCGATCTGCTGTGCGCTTTCACGAAGCGCGTTCTTCCAGTGGAAGAGCCGTCCGAAATGTTTTCCTTCAAACGGCGGCAGGGTCTCCATGTGGACCGTCTGCTCCTTTTGGCGCCTCTCCTGCTCTTCTTCAAAGCTTCCCTCGCGGAAACTGATCTCGCTGTTTGCGTCCACCAGTTTTACCTTCGGCGAGTCGCACATCAGCAGGATCGCTCCGTCACGGTTGACGATCCGCACCGAAACCTCTTCGGGCAGGTCGTCGCCGTAGCAGCTCACGCGGACATGCCCCAACGTCGTTTCCTGCTTCTCGTAATCTCCGAGATAAACGACGTTTTTATCTCTGCCGACGTAGCCGTTGGCATCGTGGTTCTCCCGGATCTCCGTGACCTTGCCGTCCTTCAGGCCGATGACTTGGTCGCAGTAATAGTCGACCAGATTACTCTCGTGAGTAACGAGAAGAACGAGATGCTCTTTGGAAATGCTCTTTAAGAGGTCCATGATCACGATGGTGTTCGCCTCGTCGAGGTTTCCGGTCGGTTCATCCGCCAGGATGATGGCCGGGTTCTTGACAATGGCGCGTGCGATCGCGATCCTCTGCTTCTGACCGCCGGACAATGTATCCGGCATGCGGTGCGCGAATTTCTCCATGCCCACATTGGCCAGAGCTGCGTATACGCGCTCGCTGATCGTCTCTTCATCCTCCATGCCGCACAGGCGGAGGCTCTCCGCTACGTTCTCGTAGTTAGTAACTTTTAAGTTCAGGTTGTAGTTCTGGAAAATGTAGCCGATGTAGCGGTTACGCAGGTCGTCCGTGTTTTTGCGGATGTTCTTACCATCGATCTCGATGCTTCCGCTTTTGATGCTGTCCAGACCGCCGATCACGTTTAACAGCGTCGTCTTACCGCATCCGCTGTGACCGAACAAGGCTACCATTCCCTTTTGGGGCAGTTCGAGAGAAATATCATTGATGACATGGATCTCGTTCTGTTTACCCTTGAAAAAATATTTATTTACATTATTCAAACGGATCATATCGCTTATTCTCCCTTCAGTGCCTTACGCACATTTTCCGAAAACAGATGCTGCACCTGGTTTCTCGCAACCGTATTCACGATGATCAGCAACATCAGGAAGATCACGATGTACTGCGGCGTTCCGACGTAGCCCAGGTTCTTTCCGCCCCAGCTCGTGCGGTAAATGAAAAACGCTGCGGTCGGAAGCAGGATCAGTGTCGGGATCGCGCTGATGAAAAGGCGGATATAGACCGCCGCTTTGATCTCCTTCACGCGGATACCCATGGAACGCATGATCGCGATGTCTGATTTGAACGCATCCATGGATTTTTTGGTACAGATCCGCAAAAAGAAAGCGATGAATGCCATCAGGAGCATCCACATGATCAGAAATACTACACCGATGACCAAATATGCGATCACTTCCATTTCGCTCGACAGTTTATATGTCTCGTTTGACATCGACGCGAGGAAGCCCATTTGTTTGATCTCATCTAATTTGGACTTCGCAGCAGAGTCGGACGAGAAGAACAAAGAAGCCTGGCGGTATTCGGAGTTTGATGAGCCTCCCATCAAACTCTGGAGTGCGGACATAGCACCGGAAATGTCGCCATTCATAACTGCTTCCATGTCGATAGACTCGCGAGTCGAATCTGCATCTGCGGTGAGCAGGGTTTTCGAGAACTTTTCAACCCCCTCTTTCGTCATGTAAAGGGAGCCTATGATCTTTCGGTCATAGTAGTAGCGGATTCCGACGATCTTTATCCGGATCGGCTCACCTTTCTTTGTTGCAACTACGACAGACGGCGTTTCGACCTCATTCTTTCCGAAAACATCCCGCATATAGTAGGGGACACTCAGCATAGCCTCGTCCGCCTCCTGCGGTTTTCGTCCGATGTCCGGTTTTACGGAATCCAAATCGAAACGTGCATTGAGTTTGCAGACAGAATTATAGCGCACATAGTCATCATAGGATTCGCAGAATTTGGTCCAATCGTCCTGTTGCACACACACGTCGAGAGCATTGTCATACCGCAGGTAATCCTTCGCGCCCGTTTGTGCTGCGACTGCCTCAAGTTCCTCCTGCGTCATCGCGGTCCCGTCGTTCTTAACGATGACCACTCGGCCGCTCACATGGGAAAACATAAAGTGCTGGTCGAAGAACAGAGGCTCTATTTCCTCCCAAAGGCCTCCGAACTCCATAAACAGGAAGGCTCCGGCCGCCAGGATCAGCGAGCATATAAACAGCGACAGCCGAGGCTTCGCCTTAAAGATGGTGCACCCCAGTCGCACGCTGTTTCGCACCGTATTATGCGGAAGTTCGTCCGCTCCCGCGACCTTCTCGACCTCAGGCACCTCGTGAGGTGCCATCTCACGGTCCGAAGCCACCGCATGATCATAAACGCGGATCTCACGGGTCGCATGCTCTTCCACTTCCTCAAAGTTATGCGTTACCACGATCAGGAGTTTATCTTTCGATACTTCCTTCAGCAGGGCAATGATCTCCTTCGACGTTTCCGAGTCGAGATTGCCCGTCGGTTCGTCCGCCAGGATGATGGGGCTGTCTTTTGCCAATGCTCTGGCAATAACGGTCCTCTGCTTCTGGCCGCCGGACAGGTGGCTGCCCTTATGGCGGACATGACCTTCCAGGCCGACGCGGCGGATCAGTTCCATGGCCCGCCGACGGCGCTCCTTCACGTTCGTGATATGCATCAGGGACAGTTCGACATTTTCCAAAACAGTGAAACTGTCAATGATGTTATATTCCTGAAATATAAAGCTGATGTACTTTTCTCTGTATTTCTCCCAGTCGGCCTGCGTGTAGTGCGAGGTCTGCTCGCCCTCGATATAAAGTTCACCCTCTTCATAGGAATCCATGCCGCTGATCACATTCAGCAGGGTAGATTTACCTGAACCGGACTGGCCGGTGATCGCTACGAACTCACCGCGGTCGAAGGTCAGATTGACCCCGCGTATGCCGACGGCGACCGTATTATCCGAGACGTAGATCTTTCCTATGTCCTTCAGTTCCAATAATGCCATGGTAACACCTCTCGTTATTCTGTCAGTTTCGAGCGCCCTCCGCCCCCCGCGGGCAATGCGCTTCGTAACTGTACTACCCATATTAGTACAGTTGTACAGCTTTGTCAAGTATACAATTCTTACGATTTTCTTTCGTTCTTTCCTACACCTGGCGGAAGACTCCTTTTCACGTTGCGCATTCAGGCTGCCCGGTCATCATTCTCCCTATCGGGACCTTCTTCCGGGACTGCGATGCCGACGGGCAGTTCACTGCGCTGTGAAAAACATGCCTCTCTTTCAAAGAAGAATTGCGGGCACCGAGTCGATGTCGGCCGTTTTCCTGATAGCGCCGGCTACCGCCCGGCGCGAAAACGCCCTCGGCGACTCGCAAAAACCGATTTCGGA
>JAFZPG010000079.1 GCA_017550425.1 Lachnospiraceae bacterium
GGGTCCGTGATTTATTGCTAGACATTGCTCAGCATTAACCGCCCTTATAAACGAAACAATAGATTTGCGAATTGGCTTCCTTTACTGATAATTCTTACTATGTATACGACGTTAAGCATGATATTTTACTTGGATATGCCTTTTCAAATTATGTTAGCTACGATGATTTTATATGACAATAATGTTAAGACAGGCAATTGCTTAAGGCGACGATATCGCATCGAGGGGGAAGCGGGATGAGAAGAAAAATTGGTTTATGCATTGCTTTTAAAGGAACAAATTATGGAATGCATTTACAAGGCTATGCTACTCAGCAAGTGTTAGATCAAGCAGGGTTTGACACAGAGATAATTGATTATCACTCAGGCAAAGAAAAAGGTATTAGGTGGTCAACCGGTGCAGTTCGTGTTGCATTTACAAAGATTGTCAGGACAGCCAAGAAAAAACTCCACAAAACACGGAAACAGGATAACCTGCATCAAGAGAATAGCAATCTTCGTGATGCTGTATCTGAACAATTTAGGTCAAGAAAATTGCACAATATTGTTCATGTTGAGGGTTTCAGCGCATTAAGAAGAAAGTCAGCTGACTATTTTGCCGTTATTGTCGGGAGCGATCAAATATGGCTCCCTGGCGTTGCCTTTAGTAATTTTTTCACATTGAAGTTTGCATCTCAAGGTGTTCGAAGAATCTCATATGCCACAAGCTTAGGCGTTTCGTCGTACCCCAATTATGCAAAGAAAGCAGCGGGTGATTTTTGGAAGCAGATCGACTTTCTAAGCGTCCGAGAGCAGCAAGGAAAGGATATCATCCAGTCCATAGTCGATATTCCGGTCGAGGTTGTTGCTGATCCAACATATCTGTTCACAAAAGATGAATGGGAAGAACTGATCCCCCCCGAGAATGTAATCAAGCCTGGGTATATTCTTTGCTATTTCCTGGGTGATAGCGAGTTAATTAAGCAGTATGCGCGGAAGTTTGCTGACAGTAGAGGAGCGCGTCTGGTGAGTATTCTCAGCAATGAATGCAATTCCGATGATAGTAAGTATGCGGATGAGGTTCTTATCGGCAAATCACCAGAGGAGTTTGTAAATCTTATTCGCTATGCAGACTATGTACTAACAGACTCGTTCCATGGCCTCGCATTTTCCGTAATCAATCAAAAGCAGTTTTTGGTATTCTACCGTAAAAGAACAGATGTTAAAGAGTCTCGAAATTCCAGAATTGACAACATTGTGCGTTCTTGGGATATAGAAGATCGATTGGTACGGGAGCCTGAAAAGTTGGAGTTTCCCACAAATGACATTGATTATGCTGCTGTAATTAAGAATGTAGAAGCTCTGAGGGAGAAGTCCTTGGCTTTTCTCGATAGAGCCTTAAATAGTTGAGGTGTATTTATGCCCGAAAAGATATACCAAAAGAAAAGTGAATGCTGTGGTTGCGAAACTTGTGCCAACGCTTGCCCGAAGGGTATTATCGTGATGGAGGCAGATGCCGAAGGCTTCTTCTATCCCAAAGTCACAGATCCTGATGAATGTATTAACTGCTATCGATGCGAGAAGGTTTGTCCATTCAAGAATGCTTCTGAAGTTCCTAATTTCCAGGAAAGAGCAATCGCGGGATACTCCCTGTCGCAAGATGAGATTAAGGCGTCCGCTTCCGGCGGCCTTGGAACATCCATAGCCAAAGGGTTCATTAAACAAGGTGGAGTGGTGTTTGGAGTCACCTATACAGACGATTGCCTTGGGATTGAGTATAGAAGAGCCGAAAGGGCGGAAGATCTTGAGCAGTTTAGAACGTCAAAATATGCGCAATCTCGTAAGAATGATGTCTACCAAAAAGTTAGGGCTGACCTGGATGCGGGAAAGAAGGTGCTCTTTGTCGGCCTTCCGTGTGACAGTTATGCCCTTCAGTTGTTTCTTGGAAAGCAATATGAAAACCTCTATGTTTGTACTTTGATCTGCCACGGTCCAACATCGCTTCTTGTTCATCAACAATACTTGCAGGGTCTGATAGATAAGCATGGCGATTGTGTGGAGAGCTTTTCCGTTCGCTATAAAAAGGATGGTTGGAAGCCATACTACATTCGGGCTAAGTTTTCAGATGGGTATGAGCACCTTGAAAAGTTTGCTGAGAGCGTGTACGGAGTGGCCTTCTTATACATGAAGCGACCATCATGCAATGTATGTCCGATAAAGCGCTCCAAGATTCACTCGGACATTACCATCGGGGATTATCATTTGGCTGCGGGTGGGAAGCTTAAGCCTTATAACCCGGATGGTGTTTCAAGTGCATTTGTTCACACAGAGAAAGGCGACTACCTGGTTTCGATAGCGGACAACTTCTTAGTGGAAGAGATTCCAGTCAAAAATGCGCTGTACTCGGAAGCATACCATAAGGCAATCCAGGCGAAGGCGAACAGAGCCAAATTCGGTAGAACAATAGCTGAGAAGGGACTGACTGCGGCGGCATCCTTGAGAAGCATCAAAGTGATCGATAGAATGGATGAGATGAAGCGTGCTCTCCGTAGGGGAGGGGCAAAGGTGAAGAAACTGATTCTTGGCAGGAAATAAACCCGTTCATATTTATGCTGATTCTTATCAAAAAGAAAGACTGGTGAAGACATTGAAGAGACTGAGTATGAGCAATGGCGCAGCTACCAATTCAATATTGCTGACGTTTGTTCATGTTATAACGACAGTTTTGGGGCTTATTGTCACGAAACTGTTGTCTGTGCATTTTTCTTTACAAGACTACGGGACATATTCACAGGCACTCTTGGTCACGACAACCGTAACATCTATGTCAATACTAGGCTTGACAAACGCTACCAATTTTTTCTATAACCGCACCAAAGATGAAAAATCTCAGAGAATTTATGTTGCGACGGTTTTCGCGATACAGTACATAGTTGGTTTCTCTTGCGCTATTCTGGTATTTGCCTTAAGAGTTCCGATTTCCAAATATTTCGGGAATGAAACCCTTGTTGGCGTGCTTCCTATAGTTGCACTGACACCGTTGTTTACAAACCTGATTGCAATGTACCAAACGTTATTCGTTTCAATTGGGAAAGCCAAGGTGATTGCGGTTCGGAATTTGGCAGTTTCGGTCATACGCCTTTTGACTGTCATTGTGGCCTGTTATGTTTTGAATAATATCATCATCGTGCTCGTAGTCATCCTTTGTATGGATATAGCTCAAATAGTTTATTTCTATCTGCTTTTCAAGAAATACAAACAACCGATTTCTATACGGGACTGCCATTTTGAATTGGTGAAGGAAATACTGGCATTCAGTATTCCTATGTCCATTTATGTGCTGACCAACTCATTGTCACGTGATATAGATAAGTATGTCATCAGTGCGTTTTCAAATACGGAGACATTAGCTATATATACGAATGCGGCAAAGGTTTTGCCATTCGATCTGCTAACTTCTTCGCTTATCACAGTTTTGATTCCTATCATGACTAGAATGATCAATCAGAAAGCGTATGGCGAGGCAAAGAATGCTTTCAAGTTGTACCTCCGCATTGGCTACGTTTTGACATTCATATTTGTCGGTGGGGCGGTGGCAGTTTCAGAAGATCTCATGAGGTTCCTGTATGCAGAGAAATTTCTGGTGGGTCTGCCGGTCTTCGTGGTATATCTCTTTGTTGATATGATCCGTTTTGCCAATGTGACAACGATACTCAGCGGGGCAGGTAAGACGAAGATTCTCATGACAATCTCAGTAATAACCATGCTGTGTAATGCGGTATTTAATATCATCGGGTATAAGTTGTGGGGAATGCTTGGACCTGCACTTGTTACGCTGATTTTGACGTTGGGAATGACAATTGCCTTGCTTCACTTTGGCGCGAAAGAGATTCATGCGAGAATACCGGATTTATTCGACATCAAGGAAATATTAGTTGTAGGATTGGAAATTCTGGCTACTGGTATTTTGGTTCATTTGCTATCTAATTATTTGAGTGGATATTCGCTTCCTTTTGTGGTAAGGCTCATCCTTTGCTATGGAGTATATATGACTATTCTTATAACATTGAATTACAAAAGGGCGCTAGGGTGCTACAGGCAATTGAACCGGTATAAAGGGTAAACAACAATTGACCATTATAATGTGATTATGTCTTGGTTGGAGGTTGAACGAAAATGAGTAAAGTAGCTTTGATCACAGGTATTACGGGGCAGGATGGCTCTTATTTAGCGGAGTTTTTGCTGGAAAAAGGATATGAAGTACACGGAATCCACAGGAGAAGTTCTATCTCCAATATGGGCCGTATCGAGCATATCCGGGATAAGATCAAATTACATGATGGTGATCTGTCAGATTCGTCATCGCTGATCCGCATCATCAAGATCGTTCAGCCGGATGAGATATATAACCTGGCAGCGCAGAGCCATGTTCAGGTCAGCTTCGATGTTCCGGAGTATAGCGGAGACGTGGATGCTTTGGGAACGTTACGAGTGCTGGAGGCAGTTCGCATCCTTGGCTTAGAAAAGAAAACGAAAGTATACCAGGCGAGCACCTCTGAACTTTATGGAAAGGTTGAGGAGATACCTCAGAAGGAGACTACACCGTTTCATCCGTATTCCCCGTATGCTGTGGCTAAGCAGTACGCTTTTTGGATCACGAAGGAATATCGTGAGGCGTATGGAATGTTTGCCGTGAATGGCATCTTGTTTAATCATGAGTCCGAACGCCGCGGCGAGACTTTTGTTACCAGAAAGATCACATTGGCAGCAGGGCGTATTGCAGAAGGATTGCAGGATCATTTGGAACTCGGCAATATGGATAGCCTGCGTGACTGGGGATATGCGAAAGACTATGTTGAGTGCATGTGGCTCATTATGCAGCAGGATAAGCCGGATGATTTTGTTATCGCAACCGGCGTTCAGCATACGGTAAGAGATTTCACGGAGAAAGCATTTGCCGCCAATGGTATTTCTATTCGATGGGAGGGCTCCGGTTTAGATGAGAAGGGCTATGATGTTAAAACCGGAAAGATGCTCGTTTGTGTAAATCCGCAGTGGTTCAGACCTACGGATGTTGATAATCTCTGGGGTGACCCGACGAAGGCAAAAACAGTTTTGGGTTGGAACCCTCAAAAGACATCCTATGAGGAACTGGTTAAGATCATGGCTGAGCATGACAGGAAGCTGGCAAAGAGAGAAAAAGCTCTGAAGGAGGCTGAATAAGCGATGATGGAAAAGAGCGCGAAGATATATGTGGCAGGTCACCGCGGAATGGTCGGTAGTGCGATCGTTCGCGAGCTGGAGCGTCAGGGATATCACAATATCATCACGAGAACACATAAGGAACTGGATCTGACTCGGCAGGATCAGGTTGAGGAGTTCTTTGAGAAAGAGAAGCCGGAGTATGTTTTTCTCGCTGCAGCAAAAGTAGGCGGCATCATGGGAAATGCTACTGCGAAGGCAGACTTCATGTATGAGAACATGATCCTTGAAATGAATGTAATTCACAGTGCGTGGAAGAATGGCTGTAAGAAACTGGAGTTTCTGGGCTCTTCTTGCATCTATCCGCGTATGGCACCGCAGCCGATGCCGGAGAACTGTCTGTTGACCAGCAGTCTGGAGTCGACGAATGAAGCCTATGCTTTGGCGAAGATCAGCGGACTTAAGTATTGTGAATATTTGAATGGCCAGTATGGGACGGACTATATCAGCGTTATGCCTACGAACCTTTACGGGCCGAATGACAACTATCATCCGGAGCATTCCCACGTTCTTCCGGCACTTATCCGCCGTTTTCATGAGGCGAAGGTGGAAGGGAAGACCAGTGTAACTTGTTGGGGTGATGGCAACCCGCTTCGAGAGTTCTTGTATGTGGATGACCTTGCCAATCTGTGCGTATTTTTGATGAACAATTACAGCGGAGATGAGACGGTAAATGCAGGCACCGGAAAAGAGTTATCGATCAAAGAACTGACGGAGTTAGTAGCGAAGGTGGTCGGTTACGAAGGAGAGATCCTTTGGGATACGACGAAGCCAAACGGTACGCCTAGAAAGCTTCTGGATGTAAGCAAAGCTACCAAACTCGGCTGGACATATAAGACTGAACTTGAAGATGGCATTCGCCTGGCATATGAAGATTTCCTGAATAATCCAATGCGAGCAGAAAGGTAAGAACAATGAATATTGTTTTGCTGTCCGGAGGCTCCGGAAAAAGGCTCTGGCCTTTGAGCAATGATATACGTTCCAAGCAATTCATAAAGTTATTTAAAAAAACCGATAATGTTAGCTCGGCGGGCGAAGAATCTTATGAGTCGATGGTTCAACGGATCTATCATCAGATAAAAAGTGTGGATCCTACTGCGACTGTTACGATTGCAACGAGTAAGACGCAGGTTTCATCGATTCATAATCAACTGGGATCGGACGTGGGCATCTCGGTCGAGCCTTGCCGTCGTGATACGTTTGCGGCGATTGTGCTTGCGATAGCATATCTCCATGATACAAAAGGGATATCGGAAGAGGAAGCGGTTGTCATATGCCCGGTGGATCCGTACGTGGATGAGAGTTATTTTGAATGTGTTAAAAACCTTTATGTTGCTGCGGGGAATGGAGACAAGGCCTTGTATCTGATGGGTATCCAGCCTACCTATCCCAGCGAAAAATACGGATATATTACACCGAAGACCAATGCGGATGGTTCCGAAGAATGGACGTTCACAGAGAAACCGACAAAGGAGAAAGCCGAAGAGTACATTTCGCAAGGGGCGTTATGGAACGGAGGAGTTTTTGCCTTTAAGTTGAAGTATGTTCTGGATAAAAGTAAGGAATTGTTTGGG
The DNA here is from genome assembly GCA_017550425.1 of Lachnospiraceae bacterium. GTDB lineage: Bacteria > Bacillota > Clostridia > Lachnospirales > Lachnospiraceae > UBA1201. The sequence continues at coordinate 6,815 of JAFZPG010000079.1, forward strand.
ACCAATAGTTATCAGGAACTTTTAAAAGGTTATTCCGATTTGGAGAAGGTTTCCTTCGATTATGCCGTTGTGGAGCGGGAAAAGAGTATCGAGGTTCTCCGGTACTTTGGACAGTGGAAGGATCTCGGAACATGGAATACGTTGACTGAATCTATGGAGGAAATGTCGGTAGGTGATGTTCGGTTTGATGATAAATGCGAGAATGTCCATGTAATCAACGAATTGGATATGCCTATCCTTGCCATGGGCTTAAAGGATGTAGTTATTTCTGCTTCGCCGCAGGGAATACTGGTTTCCGATAAAGGACAGAGTTCATATATTAAGCCTTACGTGGATGCGATTGATCAGCAGATCATGTTTGCCGACAAGAGTTGGGGCTCCTATCGCGTTCTCGATGTGGAAGAGGCTTCGGCGACCGTTAAGGTTACTCTGTTCCCCGGTAATAGGATGAATTATCACAGCCACGACCGAAGAGATGAGGTGTGGACGGTGATCAGCGGCACGGGGTACACGATTATTGACGGAGTGAAGCGGCCCGTTAAATCCGGCGATGTGATCACGATGAAGGCGGGATGCAAACACACTGTGATCGCGGAAACTGAACTTCAGTTGATCGAAGTTCAGTTGGGTAAGGATATCTCCGTAAAAGATAAGCACAAATATCCATTTCCTGAGTGAATCGCCGTATTATGCAGGGGGCATATGGAATAAAAAAATGTCTGAGTATATAGCGCTTTTTAAGGGCCGCCACAATACGCTGTGGCGGCTCTTAAGTGTGTTAGGAACAGATGCCGACGTTACTTCCCCCCTTCCTTGACATTCCCCCTGTTCTATGCTATATTTACACACGGTGGAAGATGTCTTTCCGCCCGTTTGGTGTGCACGAATATTTGAACCGGAGGAACGATGGGATGAAAGTCGTTATCTTAGCCGGCGGATTTGGGACTCGGATATCTGAGGAATCCGCTTTTAACCCGAAGCCGATGCTGGAGATCGGCGGGATGCCGATCTTGTGGCATATCATGAAGAACTACTCGCACTATGGGTTTAATGAGTTCGTGATATGCGCGGGGTATAAGCAGCATGTGATAAAAGAGTGGTTCGCGGATTACTTCCTTCATACGTCGGATATCACGTTCGACTATACGAACGGGAACAGCGAGATGATCGTTCATAATAAACATGTCGAGCCGTGGAAGGTGACGATCGTGGATACCGGACTGAATACTCAGACCGGCGGCCGCGTGAAGAGGATCCGGGATTATATCGGCAACGAGTCCTTCATGCTCACCTACGGTGACGCGGTGGGGGATATCAATATTGCCGAGTTGGTCGAGTTTCATAAGGCACACGGGAAGATCGGCACCATGTCCATGTATAACTTCGGACAGAATAAAGGCGTGGTGGAAGTCGGAAAGGACGGCGTGATCGACGCTTTCCGCGAGAAGTCCGACACGGACGGTGATCTGATCAATATCGGGTTCATGGTGTTTGAGCCCGCATTGTTCGACTATATAGACGGCGACGCGACCGTCTTCGAGAAAGGCCCGCTTACCGCACTCGTGGCGAAAAAAGAGTTGGTAGGGTACGTTCACAAAGGATACTGGCAGTGCATGGATACGCTTCGCGAGAAGCAGCAACTGGAAAAACTGTGGGACTCCGGTGAGGCGCCCTGGAAACTTTGGAAAGAATGATCGCGGGATCTCGAGAGGATAAGATGAGTTTCGATTTGAGCTTTTATAATGGGAAGAAGGTGCTTCTGACCGGCCATACAGGGTTTAAGGGATCCTGGATGAGTGTGATGCTGAAAAATGCCGGCGCGGAAGTTTTGGGATATTCGAGCTGCTCGAAGACAGAGACGAGGCTCTTTGATCTGTGCGGCGTGAAAGATCAGATAAGGCATGTAAAGGGGGATGTGCGGGATCTGGATCATCTGCTGGAAGTGTTTGCGGACTTTCAGCCGGAGATCGCCATTCATATGGCAGCACAGCCGATCGTGCGGGACAGTTATAAGGACCCGGTCGGAACATATAGTACAAATGTGATGGGAACGGTGAATATCTGTGAGGCGGTCAGACAGACGGCCTCCGTTCGGTCGTTCCTGAACGTGACCACGGATAAGGTCTACGAGAATAAAGAGTGGGAGTGGGGATATCGTGAAAACGAGCCGCTGGACGGTTATGACCCGTACTCCAATTCCAAATCGTGTTCGGAACTGGTCACACATAGTTATAAATCTTCGTTTTTTACGGACGGCCGTGTGGCTGTCTCGACAGCCCGCGCCGGCAACGTGATCGGCGGCGGTGATTTTGCTCATGACAGGATCATACCTGACTGCGTCAGGGCGGCGATCGCCGGGGAGGACATCGTGGTCCGCAATCCCTATTCGACCCGTCCTTATCAGCATGTCCTGGAGCCGGTCTATGCCTACCTGATGATCGCAGCTATGCAGTATCAGGATCAGAAATATCAGTCCTGGTATAATGTCGGACCCGATGATCGGGACTGCTTTCAGACGGGCGCGCTGGTCGATCTGTTCGTAAAGCACTGGGGCCAGGACCTGAAATGGGTAAATAAATATGACGGCGGCCCGCACGAGGCGAATTTCCTCAAACTGGACTGCTCCAAACTGAAGACCACCTTCGGCTGGAAGCCGCACTGGGATCTGGATACGGCGATCGCGAAGGTCGTGGAGTGGAGTCGGGCCTGGGTGGCCGGCGAGGATGTGCGTCCGATCATGGATCGGCAGATCCGCGAGTTCCTCTCCGCAGAGTAATCAGAGTAATTAGTATTTTCGAGGTATTGACATGAAAAACGTGATCATCACCGGTGGCAGCGGTTTTGTCGGAAGTCATACGATCCGGTATTTCCTGGATCAGGGCTGCACGGTTTTGGCTATCGACCGGGTGGAGCAGGGGCCTTTCGAGGCAGAGGGACTGTCCTATCTGCAGTGCGATGTTTTTAACACGGAAGAACTGAAGAGCAAACTTCCGGTTGGCGAATATGATACATTTGTACACTTTGCGTGGGCCGGATCGGCCGGGCCTGCACGTGTGGACTACAATCTCCAGATGAAGAACGCCCTGATGACGGTCGAATGCCTGAAGGTCGCAAAAGAGATCGGTTGCACCCGCTTCGTTTGCGCGGGCAGCATCATGGAGTATGAGGTGGAGGCTGCCATCCATTCCCAGGGCAGTCATCCGGGCATGGCTTACATTTACGGTATGGGAAAGCATATCGCCCACTGCATGTGCAAATCCGTGGCGGCGGACATCGGGATCGACCTGTTGTGGCCCATGATCACGAACGCCTACGGTGCGGGTGAGAGATCCCCGCGGTTTGTGAATACCACCCTGCGTAAGATCATCAACGGGGAACCGTTGCAGTTCACGGCGGCCACCCAGAATTACGATTTTGTATACGTTACCGATGTCGCGAAGGCATTCTATCTCATAGCGAAAAACGGCAAGCCGTTCTGTGAGTATATGATCGGCAGCGGTAATGCGCGTCCCCTGAAGGAGTTCATCCTAGAGATGCAGCAAGCGCTGGCACCGGAGGCCGTTCCGCTCTTCGGAGACGTTCCGTTCACGGGAACGAATATGCCGCTTTCGACATTCAGTATCGAGGACACCACACGTGACACCGGCTTCGTTCCGGAGGTCAGCTTCGTCGAAGGTACACGGATGACGATGGAGTGGCTTAAGGAGAATTGATATGGTTCAGAAATTTGACTTTCAGGAAATGGACTTAAAAGGCGCCTACATCATCAAGCCGTTCTATGCAACGGATGATCGCGGCGGCCTGATCAAAGACTACAACATAGATACGTATAAAGCGGCCGGAATCGACTATGAACTAAAGGAAACGTTCTACACGATCTCGAAGCGTTGCGTGATCCGGTCTACGCACTTTCAGTTGATCAAACCGCAGCCGAAACTGATGCGCTGCATCAGCGGTAAGGTGTTTTACGTGATCGTTGACCTGCGTCCGGAGTCTGAGACTTATGGTCAGTATCGTTCCATGATCCTCAGCGGCGACGACCCTACGTGCATTTTGTGCCCCGCAGGTTTCGGCCAGGGGTATCTGGTGATCGAGGATTCGGTCATGAGTTATAAGGCTGCAGAAGTGTTCTGCGGCGAGGGCGATTCGGGCATCATGTATAATGACCCCGACATCGGCATCGAGTGGCCGTTCGAGCTGATCGGCGGCAAAGAAAACCTGATCATCAGCGAGAAAGACCTGACCCTGATGAGCTTCCGGGATTACACCGAGAAGATGAAGGGTTAATGTAGGAGGAGCGACAGATGAATGTTGTCTATTCGACCAGCGATCTGTATTCCGAGCTGGCCGCTACTTCGATCGCCTCACTGCTGGTGAACAGCAAAGATGTGGACGAGATCAATATCTACGTGATCGATATCGGGATCAGTGAAAAACACAGACAGGATCTGCTGGCTCTGGCGGCGAAATTCCACCGCCATCTGGAGTTTTTGGAAGACCTGAATGTGGAGGAGATCTCCGGCACGAAGATCCAGGTCGGCCGGTGGCACATCAGTACATTTTCCCGGTTGTTCCTGTTGCACGTGCTTCCGCCGGAAGTTCACAAAGCGATCTACATTGACTGCGATATGATCATCCGCCACTCCCTGAAGACACTCTGGGAGATGGATATGGAAGGCACCTGGTGCATGAGCGCCGATGACTGCCGCGGAAAGATGTACAGAAAAGATATCGGGATCCCTACGGATTCGATCTATACCAACAACGGTCTGATGGTCATCGATCTGGACGCATGGCGTGAGAACGATGTCGAGACGAAGTTTATCGAGTTTATCAATGCACATCACGGCGATATCACCTATATGGACCAGGGCGTGTTGAACGGCGTTTTTCAGCCGCTGAAGAAGGTGAAACTGCTGCCGATCTCGTACAACGCCCAGACCATCTGCTATGATCTCGGGTATGACGGATTGCAGGCCTGCCGTAAGCCGGTGTGGGCCTACACCCGCGAGGAGTTTGAGAAGGGCATCGCGGATCCGACGGTCGTTCATTTTACGACCTGTTTCCTGTCTGGTACGAGGCCCTGGTTTAAGATGGACCACCATCCGTACCGTAAGGAATTCCTGAAATACCGGAAGCTGACGGCCTGGAGAGAAGAGCCGCTGTGGACGGATACGACGCCGCGTGCGAAGAAGATGATGACGAAGGTGAGCCGGGGGCTGCCCCGACCCGTGACCTACGGGATCATCCACGTGGCGCATGTATGGGGGTACCCGATCGCCCGTAATGTGAAGAGAAGACTGAAGAGACACTGAGGAGAAACACTGCCGTGAGCGGAACGAAAGAACGTTTCGAGAATATGGATGGATTAAAGGCGATAGCCTGTCTGGCCATCATCGCCATGCATGTGCGCGCGAATTCCGCATATAGCCTTCCGCAGAGCGCGGTGACAGTCATCGCCTCGTGGACGAACTGTGTGCCGCTGTTTCTGATGCTCAGCGGTTTCGGGATGTTTTGCGGCTACTACGAGAAGTGTAAGGCCGGGAACCTGAACCTGAACTCGTTCTACGCCAGAAGATATGGGAAGATCCTTCCGTTCTTCGCGCTGCTGATCGTGCTCGACCTGATCATGGAGAGAAGCACCGATCATCTGATCGAGGGAGCCATGGAAGCGTCGTTGGTCTTCGGCCTGCTGCCGAATAATGCGCCGCAGGTGGTCGGCGTCAGCTGGACCCTGGGCGTCATCTTCCTGTTTTACATGTTGTTTTCTTTCTTCGTGTTCCTGTGCTGGACGAAGCGGAGAGCGTGGATCAGCATGGCGGTCAGCATCCTGCTTTTGGCGCTCTGCTCGATGTACTATTTTTCCGATCGTTTCGTGGTCGCAGGTTTCGACCCGCGCCACAGTTTCTTCTACTGTGCGCCGTTTTTCCTCGGCGGTGGTCTGGCCTATCTGTATCGCGAAGCTTTGAAGAACACGGTCGGGAAACTTCGTTTTCCGGTTTTGGCGGTCGCGATCGGCGCGACGGTAGCCTGGTATTTTATTCCGGGTGATGATACCTGGGTGCTGATGATGAAAAACCTGGTCGTTTTTGCTCTGTGGCTGGTTTACGCGATCGGCGTGAAGAGCCCTGTGCTTCATAACCGGGTCATGAAGTTCCTGGCCGGTATGAGCCTGGAACTGTACCTGTGCCATATGGTTTTCTTCCGGATCCTGGAGAAACTGAAGGTGTTATACATCTTCGGAAAGGGAGCCGCAGGTTATGTTTATGCGTTCCTGGCAGTCAGTTGTGTGGCCATCGCTTTCGTGACGGCCTACAAATACTGCATGAACTATATAGTCAAACGTTTCATCCGCAAGGCTGCAACGTCAGACAGATGATGATAAAATGGAGAGTTTCTGATGAAGAAGTATAAAGTAGGATATACCCAAGGCGTCTATGATATGTTTCATATCGGCCACCTGAATCTGCTGAACCGCGCGAAAGAACAGTGCGAATATCTGATCGTCGGGGTCAATGCGGATGCTCTGGTAGAAGAATATAAGCATAAGACTCCGATCATCCGTGAAACGGAGCGCGCCGAGATCGTCCGCAACATCAAAGCGGTCGACGAGGTCGTTATTGCCCATACTTTAGACAAACAGACGGCATTGGATCTCTACCGGTTTGACGCGATCTTCATCGGGGATGACTGGAAAGGCAATCCCAGATGGGAGCAGACGCGGATCGACCTGGCGAAACAGGGCGTAGATCTGGTCTTCCTTCCGCACACGGCGGGCGTGTCCAGTACGGAACTACGTCCCATGGAAGAGAAGAAAATCGAAGAATAGAAAGGCATGGCATTATGGCAGACGATTTAAAAGAACTCCATGAAGTCGAACTGGAGATGTTGCTCCAGCTTCGACGCATTTGTGAAAAATATAAGCTTACGTATTATTTGAGCGGCGGTACGTTTTTGGGCGCCGTGCGTCATCAGGGGTTCATACCGTGGGATGACGATATGGATATCGCCCTCCCGAGAGAAGACTATCGCAAATTCGTCAAGGTGGTAAATAAGGAACTGCCGGAAGGTATGGAGTTTAAGTGTTACGCCACGGATCCGGACTACCATCATCCGGTAGCCCGTCTGGTAAACCATAAGGTCTGCGTGATCAATCACAGTTTCAGTGACGATCGTATCGAGCCGGCCTGGATCGATATCTTCCCGCTGGACGGCATGCCCGACGGCAAGATCGCGCTTAAACTGCAGAAGATCCGTCTCCTCTGGAGGAGGGTGACCATCGGCTGGGCGAACTATAAGGACGTCCAGGATACGAAGCCCAATCGTCCCTGGTACGAGAAGTTCCTGATGTTCATCGGAACGACGCTGAAACCGGGACGTTTCATGAACCTGACGAAGCAGTATGCGAAACTGGAGAAGACGCTGATGCGGTATCCGGCGTCGAAATCCCGTGTGTACATGAACTTTAACGGGGCGTATCGTTTCAATTCGATCATGGATAAAAAGAAATACTACGGGAAGGGCGCACTCTATACGTTTGAGGGGGAGCAGTTCCCGGCGCCTGCAAACTACGATGCATATCTGACGAAGATCTACGGAGACTACATGAAACTGCCTCCGGAAGAAAAAAGAAATACCCACTCCACGGAACTGGTAAGGAAATAACACCATGAAGATCAGCATTGTAATGCCGGTTTATAACTCGGAAGAATACGTAAGTAAAGCAATCGACAGTATTCTGGCACAGTCGTTTCAGGATTTCGAACTGATCCTGGTGGACGACTGCGCGACGGACACAAGTCCGGCGATCTGCGACGGATATGCTGCAAAAGACGCGCGTGTGCGGGTGCACCATTCGGAGCAGAACGGTGGCATCTGTAAAGCGCGGAATAAAGGCATGGAACTGGCCCGCGGCGAGTATATTGCCTTCTGCGACGATGACGATGATTTCCTGCCCGGCTTGCTGGAGGAGAACATCAAACTGGCTGAGCAGTACGATGCGGACATGGTTAAATTCGGCCGCCGTCTGATCGACGTTTTGAAAGATGACACGGTCATCCGCACGAAGGAGACGCAGGGTTACGGCCTGCATGTCTATCGTGACGAGGAAAAATATACGGAGTATTTCAAGATCCGCTCCCGGGGCTATATGACGAACCTGTGGAACGGAATCTACAAACTCTCCACGATCCGTGAAAACGACATCGTTTTCAACGAGAAGATGCGCTACGGCAGTGAGGACATGGATTTTTCGCTTCGTTTGTTCGAAGTCGGATCCTGCATCGTCATCAATCCGGAAACCTATTATGTGCATTACCGTCGGGATGCCTCTTCGACGTCCCGCAAATTTAACCGGAATAAGATCGCCTCGATCCTCAAGACGGCAGAGCATGAGATGCCGATCTGGGAGCGGATGCCGGACACACGTGAGTCCCGCATTCAGAGGGATCAGATGGCGTCGGATATCCTCCGCAACATCATCACGATCCAACTGCTGCATGAGAACTGCCCGTACAGCAAACGGCAGAAGAAGCAGGTGGTAGCCCGGATCGCCCGGTTGCCGCAGTTATCCTTCGGAACTGACCGTGGGGTGAACTTCGAGGTGTTTAAAAGAGATAAAAAGAGTTGGGCGACGATCATCCTGTGCAAATACCGCTTTTACGGTCTGCTGATCGATCTGCTGAAGGTCTACAGGAAGTTTTTCGGAGATAAATGGAACTGAGAAAGGGAGAAAACCGTCATGAAAGACAAGGAAAGCAAGGTTAAACTGATCGCGTTCCATTTGCCTCAATTTCATACATTTCCCGAGAACGACGAGTGGTGGGGACAGGGGTTCACCGAGTGGACGAACACGAAGAAAGCCGTGAAACTATTCCCCGGACATAATCAACCCAGAGAACCGCTGGATGATCACTACTATGATCTGACGGAACTGAAGGAAATGCTGTGGCAGATGCAGCTGGCGGAAGAATACGGGCTCTCCGGGTTTTGCTACTATCACTATTGGTTTAACGGGAAGCTGCTGCTGCATAAGCCGCTGGAGATGATCCGGGATTATGATGGTCATAAGCTTCCGTACTGTCTGTGTTGGGCCAATGAACCCTGGACGCGCGTCTGGGAAGGCAAGGGCGCAACGATCCTGATGCCGCAGGAATACGGCGGCGAGAAGGAGTGGGAGGAGCATTTTCAGTACCTCCTGACGTTTTTCCGCGATTCGGCTTATATCTGCATCGACGGTAAGCCGGTGCTCGTGATCTACAGGATCAACAGTATCCCGAATGCGGAAGAGATGGTAACGTATCTGAACCGACGGGCGCAGGAAGAGGGTTTTGCCGGTCTGTATCTGGTCGAGGAAGTCAACTGCTACCAGAGCAGTTCCTGCGCGAAAGTTTCGGACGCACTGCTGCAGTTTGAGCCGCTGTATTCGATGACGGACGGACGTTCATTTCTCGATAAGATCCGTTATAAACTTCTGTCGATGCGCTTCAACAAGAATTTTTCGTCGAGTAATCAGATCTATGACTACGACGTTTTGTGGAAGCGGGTCCTGAAACCCCGCTTAAAGTGCCCCGCCGAAAAAGAACTGTTTTTGGGAGCTTTTGTCGACTGGGACAATACAGCGCGAAAAGGCAAAAAGGGCCGCATCGTGATGGGGTGCACCCCCGAGAAATTCGGACACTATCTGGCCGAGCAACGCAAAAAGGCCATGGAGAACGGGAACCGGTACATATTCATCAACGCCTGGAATGAGTGGGGTGAGGGAACGTACCTGGAGCCGGATAAAAAGAACGGCTACCGCTATCTCGAAGAGATCAAAAAGCTATTTGGAGAACAACACGAATGAAGATCGGATTGTTAGGATTTACGTTTGCACATGAGAATATGGGATGCCAGGCGCTGACCTACTCGTTTTTGGGTATGCTCACCGAGATGTTTCCGAACGAGAAGATCGACATCGTTGATTTTCACGAGGAGAGGTCGCTCGGGCTGGTTCCGGAGCGTTTCCCTCAGCTGAACATCGAGATCTACCGGATCAGTCTGAAGAAAGACTTCAAGGGTTTTCTCCGGAAGATGAATGAGTGTGACATCATCTTTGACGAATCCTACGGGGATGGTTTTTCGGATATCTATTTCACGAAGAGTGTGATCCGTCATACGCTCGTCAAGATCCTGGCGGCCAGATCGAAAGCCCGCCTGGTGCTGACGCCGCAGACCTACGGTCCGTTCAAAAACCGGATGTTGGAGAAAATGGCAGGAAAAGCGATCCGGATGTCTGCAAAAGTCTATTCGAGAGACTCGATCTCCAAAGAGTATGCGCAGTCGATCTCGCATCGAAAAGTGGTCTCTTTAACGGACATGGCGTTTGGCTTGAAGATCGATGCGCCTAGATCTTTTGAAGGAAAGAATTTCGGCATCAATGTTTCCGGCCTGTTGTGGCAGGGCGGTTTCAATGGAAATGAGAACCAGTTCGGCTTGAAAACATCCTATCGGGAGTATCTGGCCCGACTGATCGAATATGCGCATGCGGAGGGATACAACGTCCACCTGATCCCGCATGTGACCAAATCTTTCAGCGCGGAGCGTGAAGTGAGGGACAGCGATTCCAAAGCATGCCTGGCGCTTAAAGAGCAGTTCCCTTATGTGACAGTCGCGGAGGATTTTGAAGATCCGATCCGGGCTAAAGAATATATCGCAGGCATGGATATCTTCATCGGAGCCAGAATGCACGCGACGATCGCGGCATTTTCCACCGGCGTATTTACCGTGCCCTTTGCATACAGCAGGAAGTTCAAGGGACTTTACGAAGACTTGCACTATCCGTATTTTGTCGACGGCTGCGCCTGCGATACAGATCAGGCGTTTCAGGCCACGGTAGACATCATTGCAAATAAAGAAGCCTATAGCAAGGTCCAGAAAAAATCGTTGAAGATCGTCGAGCGGAAGCTTAAGCGGTTTGAAGATGATATCCGGGCCCTGCTGACCAGTGAAAGATCTTGATGGGGCGGAGGAGAAGATGAACAAACACTTTTACTTGGGTCCCATGCATATCCTTAAGATATTTGCCGTCCTATATCCGATCTGTCCGGGATATTTTTCCATCGGCGGAATGCAGGTCCGGGAATTGATCCTTACGATCACGGCCATCATGCTGATATTGCTTTCGAAGACGATCGTGGTCACGAAGAAAGACAGATCCTATCCCGTTTTCTTTGAGATCATGATCTGGTCCGGCATATTTGCTTTGATCCAGATCTATCACTCGGAGTGGATCATATTATTATCGCAGGTCATGCTTTGGATCGTCGTTATATTCTTCGGAAGCAAGGTGATCAATACAAAAGAACGTTTCCTCGAGATCGTAGACTGTCTGATCTGGGGCGGCATATTTGTAGGCCTTTGCGGACTGGCCGAAGAGTTTACGCATTTCAATTTCTTCAGCCTGATCAATACCATCGGCACAAAAATGAATTACAATCCGAACCGACTCGGGATCCTCCGTATTATTTCATTTACGTCGCATGCGATCTCTTATGGTTGCTATTGTATGATCATCCTGACGATGGTCGCTTACAGGCTTACCATCGAGAAAAAACGTTTTCTGTATTTTGCCGGCGTGTTGATGCTGGTCAATGAGGTGTTTGCGATGTCCAGAGGTCCCATGATCGGGCTGGCCATCGAAGGCGTTCTGATCCTTTGGTTTTCCGGACATCAGGCATTCCTGAAAAAAGTATTTAAGTGGATCATGGTCCTGGTGATCATGGTTTTGCTGGCTTGCGTAGTCAGCAATAAGGTGCGCACGACCGTGAAACTGTCCGGTTATGTAGTCCTGGCCATGTTTGATGATGATTACGCTGCGCGTTTGGCAGAATATGGATTTAAGGATAACGCGGGAGGCATCGGTAACCGCATTGACCTGTATAAATGGGTATACGAAGAGGCCCAGGACAGCCTGTGGCTCGGAAAGGGCGCATATAAACAATTCGAACACAAGTTTATCAACAGCGGAGGTTATGTCCAGACGAAATCTTCCATTGAAGTCGAATGGCTGCGGACGTTTTTCCGCTATGGTTACATCGGACTATATGCCGAGATCTTCCTGTATCTGGCGCTGATCCTGCACTCCCTGTATAAGAAACTGAAGACTCCGACCGAATGGGAAGGACATTTGAGTTACGCAAGGGTCGTGGCGGCGCTACTCATAGGCTATGTGGTCGTCATGTTCAGCGTTATGCAGAACCAGGAAGTTCAGGCATTATCTGTGGTGATATTGTTGCTGGTAGCTTATGCGCGCAATAAGGCAAACGATGATTCGGTAAATGAATATGAAACGGTTAGATCGAACTAAAAATTCGGCGCGGAACCTGATTTGGGGCATGGTCAATAAGGGGGTATCCCTGCTCCTTCCGTTCCTGATCCGGGCGATTATCATAAATGTGCTGGGAAAAGAGTATCTGGGTCTGAATAACCTGTTTACTTCTATTTTGCATGTTTTGAATCTGGCCGAACTGGGCATCGGATCTGCGATGGTCTACTCGATGTATAAGCCGATCGCGGAAGGCGACGGAGACACGATCTGCGCCCTCCTGGCGCTCTACAAAACGGTCTATCGCATCATCGGCCTGGTCGTTTTTTGCATCGGTGTGGTCCTGATCCCGTTCCTGCCTTTTCTCATCAAAGGCGGAGTCGAGGGGATCGACATAACCGTCCTCTACATGATCTTTCTGGTGGATACGGTGCTCTCGTATCTGCTGTTTGCGTTTAAGAATTCATTGCTCATGGCACACCAGCGGACCGATGTCAGCAGTAATATCGGAACGGTGGTGCATCTGCTGTTAAATCTGACGCAGGTGATCCTGCTTTTGATCTTTAAAGACTACTATATCTACATTGTCGTGAAACCGCTGTTTACGGTGGTCAATAATCTCTTTGTAAAATGGGCGACGGACCGGATGTACCCGGAGTATCAGCCGAAAGGTTCCGTTTCCAAAGAAAAACAGAAGGAGATCTTCGGCCGAGTGAAGGCTCTGGTCGGACACAAGATCGGCACGACGGTCGTGACCTCGGCGGACAGCCTGGTGATCTCGGCGTTTTTGGGCCTGGGCGTTCTGGCGATCTACAGCAACTACTACTACATCATCTTCTTTATCGTCAGCCTGACTTCAATCTTCTTCAATGGTATGCTGGCCGGCATCGGCAACAGCCTGGTCGTAGAGACCGAAGAAAAGAATTATGCTCTGTTTGAAAACATCAATTTCGTCCTGTCCTGGCTGGTCGCATGGTGCTCGGTATGTTTGCTCTGCCTGTTCCAGCCGTTTATGGAACTGTGGATGGGAAAAGACATGCTGCTGTCCACATCGTCCCTGATCTGCATGGTGATCTATTACTATTCCTGGCAGTTCCGCACGACCGGCCTGTACTTCAAAGATGCCGCCGGCATGTGGCAGGCGGACTTCTGGAAACCGTATGTTTCCGCTGTGTTTAACATTATCGTGAATATCAGCCTGGTCCTGCTGATCGGGATCAACGGAGTGTTTATCTCGACGATCGTATGTATGATCGCCGTTAATTTCCCGTGGGAGACGTTCGTTTTGTTCCGCGACCTGTTTAAGCGGAGTCCGGTGAAATATGTAGGGCAGGAACTGATCAATCTGGGAAAGACCATGATCATGTGCGTGACCACGTACGGCATTTGTATGGTTCTGCCCTGGCAGCACGGGATCGTGTGCCTGGCTCTGCGGTTCGCGCTCTGCCTGGTCGTTCCGAACCTGATCTTTTTACTCTTCAGTTTTCGAATGAAAGAGTTCTCTTACGCCATGGGTAAGGTAAAACAGATATTGCATAGAAAAAAGTAAGGGGAACGTTCCCCGGTTTTGATAGAAAGTGTTATGGAGGTCCGGACCATGTCTGAGAAGATCGATCCGAAATATATACAGTCGTACTGTTCCGGGTGTGGCTTATGTCACATGATGTACGGATATGAGCTGAAAGAAGATACAAAAGGGTTTCCTACCATAGTGAACGGGGATCCTGCGGTGCTTAAGAACATTTGCCCTGTATTCTACTATGAAGGCGCGGCTAAGCACGACGTTTGGGGCGTGGTGAAAAAAGCACTGATCGGTTATTCATCCGACGCCGATGTCCGCTTTAAGGCGGCTTCCGGCGGCGCGCTGACGGAGCTGTGCATCTACCTGCTCGAGAGCCGGAAGGTGACGGCGATCCTTCAAACTTCGTATGATCCGGCGGATCAGACCAGGACCATCGCCTGTGTCAGCAACACGGCGGATGAAGTGAGGAGCCGGTGCGGTTCGAGATACAGTATCTCGGTTCCTTTGCATGATCTGAAGGAACTGATGAAAGACGGCGAGACCTACGCGTTTGTAGGGAAGCCTTGTGATGTGATGGCGCTCCGGAGGGGAATCGCGGTCGATCCTTCCCTCGGAGAGAAGATCCCGTATCTGCTTTCGTTTTTCTGCGCCGGTGAGCCGAGCGTGAACGCGCAGAACGATCTGCTCTCTGCGATCGGTACGAGCCGGGAGAAATTTGATGAGATCACATATCGCGGGAACGGCTGGCCGGGCTATACCACCGTAACGGAAAAAGACGGCAACGTTCTTACGATGGAATATAAAACTGCCTGGGGAAAACATCTGGGCAGAGACATCCGAAATTTGTGCAGGTTCTGCCTGGACGGGACCGGAGATGCGGCAGACATCGTTTGCGCCGATTTCTGGTATCTCGGTGAGGACGGCACGCCGGATTTTTCGGAGCATGAGGGAAGAAATATCATCATTGCCCGCACGGAGAGGGGCGTTGAGGTGCTCGACGGGGCGGTCGACAGCCGGAGACTTGAGATCGAGGAAGATTTTACCCCGAAGGTGAACACCGAACTGAAACTGTACCAGCCGGCGCAATTTAAGCGTAAAGGCACCATGAGAAGCATGATCCGCGCCATGCGGTTGTGTGGAAGAAAACCGCCGAAGTACGGCAAAGGTTACCTGAAGAAGTATGGCAGTCACTTGGAAGGAAAAGTGAAGCGAAAGTTTTTCCTGGGGACTGTGAAGAGAGTATTGAAGGGAAAGATCTGAGAACATGTTGACATATGCGTTTATGGGTTTGCTGGTCTTCCTGATTGCGGCGACCACGTTGTGGGGGATCTGGTACAGCTCAGATAAAAACAGCTTTATGACGATCGATGATACCACATTCCTGCGGGGCTTCTGGTGCATTATCGTCGTTTTGGTCCACGTTCCGGCCGAATATCAGAACCGTATCCAGGATATGCTGGGTTCGTTCGCATATATCGGCGTGACATTCTTCTTCATGACGAGTGCCTACGGCCTGAAATGGAGCATGGATCATAAGTCGGGATATATGGACCGATTCTGGCTGCGGAGGCTGCCGCCGATCCTGATCCCGGCGATCATCGCGAATGCTTTCGAGGTCTCCATGAAAGCGTTGAACGGAAACGAACTGTCCCCGCTTTCCTACGTGAACATCAACGGATGGGTGAAAGTCCTCCTGCTGTATTACCTGATATTCTGGCTCGTTTACAAGATCCTTCCTATGTGGATCCGCGGGAAGAAATGGCAGGATGCCGTGATGTGCCTGATCGTTGTTTCCTTCAGCCTGATCGACTATTTCACGGACTTCAAGATCACATTGAAGTGGACTGTTGAGCCGCTGGGGTTCGCCTACGGAATACTCGCTGCAAAATACGCCGGAAAGATACGGGAGGCAATCGGCAAAAACTGGCTTGCTAAAAGCATTTGCCTCATGCTTTTAGCGGGAGCGACCGGCGTGGCGTATCTGAAGTTTAAGCCTGTACATGTTTGGGGCGACTATCTGCTGAAGATCGTTCTGGGCATCGCTATCACAGCCTTCATGTATGAGCTGATCACAAAACTGAAGGTGGGTAATAAGGCAAATGCTTTTCTGGGCAGAATTTCGTATGAAGTTTATATTCTGCACCGCGGCGTTTTCGCGCTGATGATCGCCGTGTTTGGCTATACCATGGATTCGGGACTGTTCGTGGTCGCGTCGGTGGCCGTGACTCTGATTCTGGCGATCCTGCTGAAGAAACTCTGTGAGCCGCTCATAAAGAGAGTTCAAACGCTCGGCTCAAAAGAATAAAAACCGGTTTGAAGCAAAGGCAGACAAATGGATAAACTGGGAAAAAAAGTCTTCATGAGTATAAGAAAAGCAAAACTCCGGACAGGGAGGTTTATTTCTGATGCTCTTTTTTCCGAAGGAAAACTCGAGAAAAACACTGCCACACTTGCCATCGTTGCGATCGTAAAAAATGAGTCGGCTTACATCGATGAGTGGATTCGATATCATCGGCTCGTCGGGATCGATCGCTTTTTTATCTATGACAACGGAAGCACGGATGATACTCGGAACATACTTCAAAAGTATGTGGAGGAGGGGATCGTGGTCCTGCGTGAGTACCCGGGGCGGGGACAGCAGCTCAACGTGTACAACGATGCACTGAAACGATATAAACTACAAGCGAAGTACATCGCATTTATCGACGTAGATGAATTCCTGTATTCCTGTGAGCCGGATAAGACCGTAAAACAGGAGGTTTTGGAACTGTTCGCCCGTAATCCCAGGGCCGGCGGTCTGGCCGTTAACTGGCGCATGTTCGGTTCGAGCGGACATGAGACGAAACCGGAGGGGGGAGTTCTGGAGAACTACCTTTACAGGGCTAGAGAAAACGGTAAGGGCAATGAATGTATTAAAACGATCGTAAACCCCAGACGGGTCTACAAATATATCCATTCCCATTATCCGATGTATTATAAGAAGTTTTATTCGGTGGATGAGAACGGAAGACGGGTCGAAGGCTGGGAGCATCCGGTCACTACGATCAAAAAGCTACGGATCAATCACTACTTTACGAAGTCGAAGGAGGAGTGGATCATTCGCCGAAAACTGGGGAGAGTGGATCGCAAATACTACGAGATTCGGACCATGGAAGAATTCTACGCCCATGATAACAACGACATCTACGACGATGGCATGCTGTCGTTTGCGGATAAACTGAAGAATATGTGACCGAAAATGGTACAAATCGGTGATATACAATCGCCCTGCCTGCATTTATACTTAAACTGTGTGAATGTGGGCAGGGCGTTTTGCGCCCTTTCACGGGAAGTTTATATATAGAGATCAGAGAGTAAGGAGACGAAACAGATGAAGAAAAAACTGGTTGCGATCATGATCGTCGTTATGGTGATGGTTTCATTGAGCGGCAGGCGGACAGCCTATGCGGCAGATACGGATGAGATCCAGTACGGCGATATCGTTGCCTTCGGAAGTTATCCGCAGACACGGGTGCAGGACAGCGCGCTGATCAAAAAACTGGACGGCGTGAGTAAGACATGGAAGAAGTATCCGTACTATTCGAAGAATACGAATAGCGCGTCGAACCAGACCCTTCCGACGATGAAAGATAAAACGATGATGGAGTACGCGGATTTCACCTATAGCGGTACGAAGTATCGCGCGGTGAAGATCCACAAATATCGTCCGATCGATGTCACGAAGGTGCCGGACAGCGAATACAAGCAGCAGAGCAACGGCTACATCAAGGAAACGACGTACTACTTTGCTTACGAGCCGATCCGCTGGATCGTGATCAATAAGAGCACCGGCTTGTTGTTGGCGGAAAAAGTCTTAGACGCGCAGCCGTTCAATGCCTATTATCAGGTGGCTAACGGCAACGCGATGAGCACGGTCGATGATGAAGCGAAAGCTTCCAACTATTACTATTCGACCGTTCGGCACTGGCTGAATGCCGATTCGAATTATGATTCCGATTATGCAGATTTCAACTTCCTGAATACGGCATTTTCCTCTACAGAGCGATCGGCAATGAAGACGAACTCGTATACGTTTTCCGATGGCACCTATTCGGTCGCGATCGACAATGTCTTCCTTCTGAACCACTCCGATGCGATCAGTTTCAGAAATTACTTCACGCCTTCGGATAATTCCGACTATGCGGAGGCGCAGGGCATGACTAAGGGCGGTGGCGCCACCGGAACGCCCTGGTATCTGTCGACGTGGATCGATAATACCAACGTTTACTATGTGCAGGATCAGAGCATAAGAGACAAAACATATTCATACTATTTCCCTGCGATCACTTCTACGCAGTGCGGTATCCGTCCGTGCGTTAAGGTCAATCTTTCGCATAGTTCGGTGGTCGGTCCTTATAAACTCTCTTTGAAAGTGAATAAAACAACGGATACACCCTCCTTATCCTGGAATGCCTATACGGGGGCGCAGTCGTACAGCGTCTACCGTTGCCTTTCCTCAAATAATCCGTCGACGGAATCCAACTATGGCAGTCCGATCGCGACTTTGGGATCCGACACCACAACGTTTACCGACTCTACGGCCGAAATCGAGAAGAGTTACTATTATCGTGTGAAAGTGACGGCCGCGGACGGAAACATTACTTCAAATTATGTGCTGGTGCAATATGCATTGGCGAAGCCGGTCATCAAAAGTGCCAGCTCGAGTACCGTTTCGGGTTTGCCGACCCTGACTTGGAACAGTGTGGAAGGCGCGGACAAATACACCATATCCAGATGTCCGGAAGGCTCGAGTTCCTGGACCATTCTGACGACCATCGATGCGACTTCGGCGACGAGCAATACATTTACGGATGAATTCGATCCGCAGGTAGGTTCGAAATACAAATATAAGATCCGGGCGATCTCGAATGTGAACAGTTATTATGACTCTTCCTATTCTGCCGAAAAAACGTGCAGATGCATCTTACCGAGACCGACCGGAGTAGAGACCACGGATACGATCAACGGCATGCCGTTGATCAAATGGAATACTACCACGGGCGCTTATGGATATCGTTTCCGGGATAAAAAGAACATGGATACGACGTGGACGGAGGAGATCACATCTCAGACCCAGATCGCGATCAATGCTGCCGAACCCGGAGCGTCTTACAACTTCCGTTTGACAGCGATCTGGTCTTCCGATACGAGCGATACGACCTACGAGTCGGGTGTAGCCACCGGCAGTTTTACCTGCGCGTACATCCCGGCGTTTACGAAACAACCGGAAGACTATGTTACATTTTCCAATGCAACGCAGATATTCCCGACGGTTCAGGCCAGAGGCACGGGTATTACGTATCGCTGGTATTTCAACCGCCCTAAGAGTGGTCAGACCGGATATGAACTGGAGTTCACCAGTGCCGGCACATCGTATTCTCTGATCCCGAGTTCACTGGACGACGGAGCCACATACTATGTTGTGGCAACGGATAAGTTCGGTCGGAACGTTGTATCCAAGAAGGCCAAGATCATCGTTATGACGCCACCGGGAAATAAGACCGCAAGTGTCGGAGACACTGCGAAATTTACCGTGACCAATACGGATCCGAGTGCGATCATCGCTTATCAGTGGCAGTCCCGTAAGGATGCA
>JAFZPG010000080.1 GCA_017550425.1 Lachnospiraceae bacterium
ATCGTGCCGGCCTTTTTGATGAAGGACCAGCCGCGCTCCCACATGGACCGCAGGACATTGCCCAAGGTGGGCATGTGATATGCAGGAAGCTCCATGACAAACGGAGCGGGATCGCCGGCGAACATTCTGGTTTTCTTAAGCATGATGCCAGATATTACAATGGCCGCCATGCCGATGAAATATGCGGATGTGGATACCCACGCGGAACCGCCGAAGATGGCGCCCGCGATCATCGCGATAAAAGGAACCTTTGCGCCGCAGGGAATGAAGGTCGTCGTCATGATGGTCATGCGGCGGTCGCGTTCGTTTTCGATGGTGCGGCTCGCCATGATACCGGGCACGCCGCAGCCTACGCCGACCAGCATGGGGATGAAAGATTTTCCGGACAATCCGAATTTACGAAACACACGGTCCAAAACGAAGGCAATTCGCGCCATGTAGCCGCAAGCCTCCAGGAACGCGAGCATCAGGAAGAGCACGAGCATTTGCGGTACGAAACCGAGGACGGCGCCCACGCCGGCTACAATGCCATCCAGGATCAGGCTCTTCAGCCAGTCGGCTGCGCCCGCCCGGTCCAGTCCGGACTCGACCAGTACCGGAATGCCGGGGATCATGTGCCGTAATCCGCCGTCCATGCCGAACAGATGGAAGCCATCGCCGAACACGCAATCATTTGTGAAATCCGTCGCCGATGCGCCGATGCCGACCATAGCGATCCAGTACACCAGGAACATGATCAGAGCGAAGATCGGCAGGCCGAGCCAGCGGTTGGTCACGATCTTGTCGATCTTATCCGAATTCGACAGTTTGCCGACATTCTTCTTTTTGTAGCAGGATTTGAGGACTTCGGCGATATAAACATACCGCTCGTTCGTGATGATGCTCTCGGAATCGTCATCCAGTTCCTCTTCGGCCGCCTTGATGTCGTTTTCGATATGCTTCAACGTATCCGCCGGGATCTTCATCTGCTCGAGCACCTTATCGTCCCGTTCGAAGATCTTTACCGCATACCATCTCTGCTGCTCCTCAGGCATGTCATGAACGACTGCCTCTTCGATATGCGCGATCGCATGCTCTACCGGGCCGGAGAACCGATGCTGCGGGACCGTTTTTCCGGTCTTTGCCGCCTTAACCGCCTCCGCTGCGGCCTCCGTGATTCCGTCGCCCTTAAGCGCCGATATGTTCACGACCTTGCATCCCAGTTGGCGGGACAGTTCGGCCACTTTGATCTCTTCTCCGTTCTTCCGGACCACATCCATCATGTTGATGGCGATGACTACCGGAATACCGAGTTCGGTCAGCTGCGTAGTCAGGTACAGGTTTCTCTCGAGGTTCGTACCGTCGATAATGTTCAAAATGGCATCCGGCCGTTCATTGATCAGATAGTTTCTGGCTACGACCTCTTCCAAAGTATACGGGGACAATGAATAGATGCCCGGAAGGTCGGTGATCGTCACGTCATCGTACTTCTTGAGTTTTCCTTCCTTTTTTTCGACCGTTACACCCGGCCAGTTTCCGACGAATTGGTTGGAACCGGTTAGCGCGTTGAACAGTGTGGTCTTACCGCTGTTCGGATTACCCGCAAGTGCAATACGTATGCCCATTTTATGCCTCCTTGACCTCTATCATTTCCGCGTCTGCTTTTCGCAGCGAAAGCTCATAATTTCGAACCGTTACCTCGATCGGATCTCCGAGCGGAGCTACTTTTCTCACAAAGACCGTGACATTCTTCGTGATGCCCATGTCCATGATCCTGCGTTTGACCGCTCCTTCTCCGTGAAGTTTCACTACCGTTGCCGTCTCTCCGACTTTTACATCTCTGAGTGTTTTCATAGTTATTTCCTCCTAGACCATGATCTTGCGCGCCAGTTCATCACTGACGGCGATCCTGCTTTCTTTCACCTTGACGATCAGGTTTTCTCCAAGCGAACTCACAACGCTCACCTCGCCTCCGACATTGAAGCCGAGATCTTCCAGATGTTTCTTCACTTCCGGATTTCCGCCGATCTTCTTAATGATCATCGGCGTATCTTTCTCTGCATATACAAGCGGCATCATTTTTTCCTCCCATTGACCGATATCGCTGTTAGCAAGCGCTAACCTCGGGGTTTAAAAAATGGTTAGCCTCATCTAACCGTCTTATAGTATAGTTAGCCTCTGCTAATCTGTCAAGAGATTTTGCCTCATTTTTTTAAAAATTTCTTTGTTTTTACTTGTATGAATCCGGAAAATGTGATAAGTTAATGCTAATATCAGATGTGAAGGAGGGATCTTTATGGCGTTACAAGAATCCGGAGAAATGTATATGGAAGCCATCTATGTACTATCGCAAAAATCATCTGTGGTCCGCGGGATCGATGTCGCGGATTATCTCGGCTATTCCAAGCCCTCAGTCAGCCGGGCTCTGGGCATCCTGCGGGACGAAGGTCTCCTGAAAAAGGATGATGCCGGAAACCTGAAGCTGACAGAGGCCGGCGAGATCCTGGCGAAGCGCATTTACGAGCGCCATACCGTCCTCACCAAAATGTTCGTCAGCCTCGGAGTCGACGAGGCAACCGCCGCCGAAGACGCGTGCCGCGTCGAACACTACATAAGCGATACGACATTCGATGCAATTAAAACACATATGAAACAGTACGGATCATGAAACCATGATCCGTACTGTTTCATTTGTGAGGGAATTTTACCATTAAAGTCCCCATTTTTCAAAGCCTCCCATCGCAATCAGGGCGGCAACGAACCCGTCGCTTAAAGGAAAATCAACATATGGTTGATTGCCAAACAAATAATTGATAATTGAATTCCATCCTTCCATCTGCTATTCTTTTCTTAGCACCGGTGGCACAAATCATTGAGGAGGTAAAAATATGCAAGTCAACCTTGGAGAAAAGATTAAAGAATTACGGAAAAAAGACGGACGAAAACAGGAGGATCTGGCAAAAGCGCTTGGGGTTACGGCGCAGGCAGTTTCACGATGGGAGGCAGGCACGTGCTATCCCGACGTAAGCCTGATCCCGGCCATTGCAAATTACTTCCACGTATCCATCGATTCCCTGTTCGGCTATCAAAATGATCGAGAAGGCAAGATCCACGAGTATGCACGAGAAGCGCTCCGCCGCTTGATCGAGGCGAAAGACGTCACCGAAACCATTCAGTATCTTCGGAAATGCCTGGAAGAATTTCCCGGAGAACCAACGCTGATGCACCATTTGGCCAGCGCTTTGACAAGCAAAGGATTTCAGGAAGCAAATCCTAAGAATCCCTATCTTGAGGAAGCCGCTGCCATCTATGAGGCCCTCTCAAAACAGGATCCTGAAATTGTGGGTTCCCTTTTGCACGTCTATGCGCACATGGGCGAACTGGACAAGGCGGAAAGCAGGGCGAACTTCCAGCCACGGGTGGAACTCAGTAAAGAAGTATTGCTCGCATCTCACCATGAGTTTCAAAAGGCAAACCGGTACCGTGGCGAAGCAATCCTTTCCCTGCTCCATACCCTGGCCCGGATCACAGAGCAAGCCATTTCGTGGAATAACGAATTAAAAAACTCTCGAGAAAGCATCGATATTCTTGAAACCCTGTACGATCTATATGAAAGGATTTTGGGCGGGAAAAATTACGGCATGTTCCACAGCGATCTTTGCATGCTAAGCCTAAGCAGCGCAAAAATGAATGCTAACTTAAAGGAGTACGATAAATCTTTCGCAGCATTTGGCCGCGCCTTTGCGCATTACAAAGAATATAAGAAGATCATGGAGGTTTCCAAGCAGGGCATCCCTCAAGAGCCCCATTATGAATCCCCTCTGCTCGCTGAGGTCAAGGGAATCATGGCAGACTTCGTAGTCTGCAAGCCCGAATACTTAACAGGAATCATTGATTCCTACCCGGCAAAGCTGAAAAAACAAATTATGAAAGATCCTAAATACGCAGAATTGTTCGCAGAATAAGCAAGTAAACCGCCCATCGCGCATATACAAGGATGAGATTATCTCTTTGAGAACTGTCGTAGCGTCAAGAAAACGTGCCTGTGGCACGTTTTTAGCGGAGACCTTCGAAGCTACGCTGAGAAGGCCTCCGCTTCTCACGATAGTGAGATTGCAATCAAAAAGCCTCCCCACGAAGGGGAGGCTTCTATTGATTGCAATATGATTATCTCTTTGAGAACTGAGGTGCACGACGAGCTGCTTTCAAACCGTACTTCTTTCTTTCCTTCATACGAGGATCACGGGTCAGGAAACCTGCCTTCTTAAGAACGGGACGGAATTCCGCGTCTGCCTTGCAGAGTGCTATTGCGATGCCGTGACGGATCGCACCGGCCTGACCGGAGAAACCACCGCCGCGTACATTTACAAGTACGTCGAACTTCTCAGTGTTTTCGGTTGCTGCCAGGGGCTGGCGAACGATCACCTTCAGGGTCTCAAGGCCGAAGTATTCGTCCATGGGGCGCTTATTGATCGTTACAACACCTGTACCGGGCTTAATATATACACGGGCAATGCTCTTCTTTCTTCTGCCTGTGCCGTAAAACTTATCTGCCATCTTCTTACTCTCCTTTCAACCTCGATCAGAATGTCAAAACTTCAGGCTTCTGTGCTGCGTAAGGATGCTCAGCACCGGCAACTACGTGAAGTTTCTTGATCATAGCTCTTCCCAAAGGTCCCTTCGGAAGCATGCCGTGTACAGCGAGTTCGATAACCTTCTCGGGCTTCTTAGCAAGCATCTCTCTTAAGGTCGTCTCTCTCATTCCACCCGGATAATCGGAGTGGCTGTAATAGATCTTCTGATCCAGTTTCTTTCCGGTAACCTTGATCTTATCAGCGTTGATAACGATCACGTAGTCACCTGTATCGATGTGAGGTGTAAAAGTAGGCTTATTCTTTCCTCTTAAAACAGCGGCAACACCGGATGTCAAACGTCCCAGTGTACAACCGGCCGCATCAACTACATACCATTTTCTTTCAATCGTAGCCGGACTGGCCATGAAACTTTTCATTGGTTAACCTCCATTATGGTGGCACGGGCGGACCCGTGTTTAATCTATCATAGTGCTTTGTGTCAGGTTCTGCAGAGGCGTCGCGATATTCCGGGGCATGGTATACCGAGACGACTTCATGACAGAAGACGTCACATTAAAGGATTATATAACGTTTCCGTATGGATGTCAATACCTTTTTTTCCTGTTTTTCAAGAAGATAACCAATCCGATACCACCGGCCAGTAACATGGTCAGGATCGCGATCGAACTGTAAAGCAATGGCTTATTATTTACAAATCGAACGAACAAGTCCTTTGTAACATAGAAACCGGTGATC
Organism: Lachnospiraceae bacterium; assembly: GCA_017550425.1. GTDB lineage: Bacteria > Bacillota > Clostridia > Lachnospirales > Lachnospiraceae > UBA1201. The sequence continues at coordinate 5,310 of JAFZPG010000080.1, forward strand.
TCCTCTCGCTGTTCATTACCCGCAGAGTCTACAGCCACTACCAGCAATTTGTGGGACTGCTTTGACTCGCCGGAAATGTTAAAGTCAAAGTTCAAGCGATCGCTTTCCATATTGCGGATCTCTTCTTCGCTCCATTCCTTAAGGAGGTTATCCTCACCATCCAGGAATACTTTAACACTGGCCAGCTGAAGGTTATCGTTTACTGTCATTTCGACCGGAAGGTTATCCAACGGATAGGTCTTTCCGTTCTCGACATTCGTAACGACTACTCTAGGAACCGTTTGGTCTACGCCAAAGCTGATGGCCGTATTCTTTGTTTCCATGGTATTCTCGGAAATGTTTCCTGCCTTATCCTGGGAATGTACGCTGACACGGTAGACACCGTCATCCCGGAAATTGCTTCCTTTGATCAGGAAAGTATATTCCTTCCACTCACCCTTTGCTGTACCGACAGTTACAGTGTAGTCCTCATCTTCTTTCAAAACGATCGTCTCATTATTCTTGAAAACGGTCACCCGGATATCGGAAAGTTCGTCCGGATTGACTTCCTTCAATACTATATCGGATGGATTTGAGATATATGTTCCCAGAAGTGAAGAAACTGCCTCATCTACCGAATACGTCGAACCAAAGCGGTTAATGGAGAACTTCATTTCCGAAACGGTCTGATTTCCGGCCATATCGGTAACGGTAACCTTTAACGAATAAATATCATCGTTCTCCTCGATCGTCGGCACATTTTCATAAGTCGTTTTGACGCCATGACGGATCTCTTCCGAAACTCCGGTCAACGGGACAGAAGCATCCAACGAACGCTCGATCACGATCTGAACATTCTCAGGATCGAAATTCACATCCTCGCACTCGATCGCCGGCAGAACTTCGCCGTTATATGCGCCACCCTCTTCGATACCCGTGATGTGGATCTGAGGAGCCACCTTATCCACATAGAATGCCTGGCTGACCTCACTCTCTGCCGCATTGTTTGCCTTATCCAGAGCTCCCACAGTCAGAACATAATATGCATCATCTGCGTACTGGAGCGTTGCGGTGTGCGAATCTCCGTTTGATGTCCACTCACTCAGTTCAGGAACTGCCGCTTCCGTCTCGTCCAATACTGCCGACTGCGTAACCGTGATCAGGTTTGGATCGAAGTTATGCTCAATAACCGTGATCGTTGCCTTACGACCCTTCTTATAATAGTTCTCATGCTGCGCATCCTTGTTATCAAAATCAAGTGAGATCACCGGACGCGTCTGATCCATGGTAAATGCATTCGGGCATACACTGTCACCAAACGAAATATTGGCGGCGGCATTGTCCGCTGCATCCGCGAACGAGAATTCGAACGTATAGTCTCCGTCTTTCGTGAACACGAGTTTTGAGATCCACTTGGTATCGTCTCCGTTACCGTTTCCGCCAACCTGCTCCCAGGCACTCAGTGCAGGCACCTCGCCTGCCGTATTGGTCAATGCCAGATTGAATAAGGACGGATCAAAATTACGCTCGGTCACAACGATCGTCGCTACACGGTTCATGTTGAAATATTGGCCATAATAAGCCACATTATTATCGTAGCTCACTGTTGCTACAGGCTTTGTTATATCGATCTTGATATCCGCTTTGTTCTTTGAATTCCGAACATTGCCGGAATTATCCACTGCGTTGATCTCAACGATAACATTGTTACTGTTGAACTTTGCGGCGTCAACTTTGATCGTGCCGGACCATGTGCTGATCAGGCCATCTCCGTTAAATACTGCACCTTCTGTTTTTTTGCTCTCCAGATCGAGCAATACTCCACTCTCGATCGTCTCCAGATCGGATGCATAAATACGATAAGTGATGCTGTTAAGTCCTGAGAAATATCCCTGACCGGACGCAGAGTTTCCGACATATCCGGGATCCAGAACCTTCAGCGAAACCATTACATCCGAATTGTGATATCCCCTTGCATTTGCAGCATCCGGAAGAATGTCGATCTCAGGAGCATTCACTTCACCGATCGGTTCTTTATCATCAATAACCATACCGACGGACCGAACGATGGCTACATTGCCCGCTCTGTCTTCTGCCTTAAAATAGATGATACATTTCTCGTTCGGAACGATCACGATACCTGTGGCATCGTTGTAATCAGTCCACGCGTTATTCGGAGAGTATGCAAGCGCGCTGTCGACCTTTTGATACTGCAAGGACTGCAGGCCGCTGATATCGCAGTTTGCAGACAGTTTCACAGTGATCGCAGACTGGTAGAAACGCTCAAACGCAACTGTATCCATACTTCCCAAAACGCTGGCATCGCCGACCTTCATGGTCATGTCGGTCGGTTCGGTCGTATCGACCGTGAACTTCGTCGGTGCTACGGAGTCCGCATAGTCCACTTCGCTATTTTCGTTTTCTGCCAGATCTCTGCAGGAAATAGTAAAGGTGTAATGTCCCTCTTTCTCGAACATGATCTCGGCAACGTATGCGTTCTGCGTATGTGTCCAGTTGGAAGGATCATTCAAATATACCTGATATTCGGACAATGCTGTCCCTCCGGAAGTGATCGCAACCGCAACCTTCGAAGGATCAAAATTGTTCTCCTCGATCACGATCGTCGCCTTACGTTTCGCTTTGAACTGATCGTTATTTTTCGCTTCATTGTTGTTATAAGAAACATGAATCTTCGGGGCAGTCTTATCGATCACAAACTCCGGTGACAGATAATCCGCCGCCTTGTTTCCGGAACGATCCGCATAGGAAATGCTGAGAGTATAGGCAGCATCTTCGCTGAACCTATATGAGCACTGATAAACTCCGGGCTTTTCTTCGACCGCCGCCAAAGGCGCCGTCAGATATTCCTCGGTTTTCTTACCTGTGGTCGAATCGGTCTTTGAAACCTTAATATTCAGGATCCTCGGTTCTGTACCGTTGTCTTCTGCAAAATAGTTCGCTTCCGTCAGAGAAATGACCGCTGTCCGATCGGAACTGTAATACTTTCCGTTCTTTACATTGTTGTTATCATATCCGACTGTGATGACCGGTTTCACCGTGTCGACAACGACTACAATATCTTCCGTCTTTACATATTCGTTCCCGCATCGATCCTTTACCATGATCTTCACGCGTCCGCGGAAATCTTGCTTGATCTCAAAGGAAACGAGTGCCGTTTCGTTCGAAAGCACGTTATCTTCTCTGGCTATTCCTGAAGCGCTATACTCAGACTCCGGCTTGAAATCTCCGGACTGGAACACCGAGTTATCGGCTTGATCAATACATTCATAGCTGATGGATGCAATACCGCTGGAAGCATCGCTCGAGCGGATGCCCAGTTCGATCTTTCCATTATAGAACCGATATTCCGTTCCGCCGATCGTATCTTTGCGTACTTCTTTGGGCAATATCAGTTCCGCTCCTGCGGGAGCAGTCGTATCGATAAAGAACTCCCTGTGATACGTAGTCTTATTTCCGGACTTATCTGTTACCTCAATATCAAATACATATTGGGCATCCTTATCATAACTGAAGTGGCAGGAATTCACCGGAGCGGATGATCCGTCTCCGAGGCTTGTTGTCCAGATAACATCTCCTAAAGAAGGATCCAGTTCATTATCTTCATCGTTTTTAGGCGTAACCTGAATATCATTACCCTTTGCATCCTGCGCTGCGGTCAATTTGTAGATGAAGCGTTCCGGTGTAAAGTTTCGGTCGGTGATCTCGATCACGATCTGTGCCTGACCGTTATTGAAGGTATCGTCTTCATCATTCAAACGCACATTAATAACCGGCGCGGTCCTATCGATCACAAACGTCGGAACAACATATGGTTCAGCAATATTCCCGGAATAATCCGAGCAGGTTATGGTGCAGTCATATGTGTTCTCAGCATCCAAAAGATAATCGACCACATACCACGTTTTTCCGTCTTCATCCTGCTCCTCACGGAAGTCGGAGCTGTCAAACAGAACGTTAAGGTCGTCATCATTCGATTGAATCTGAAGAGCCATACGATCTGCATGGAAATTCTGCTCCGAAACCTTAATGGTCATCTTACGATCATCCGAAAAGCAATTCGGCATGCTGTCATTATTGTTATCAAAGCTTACCTTGATCTCCGGAGCAACGCTGTCCGTGATCATGGTTCCGGTAGTCGTCTCAACTGTATGACCGCATACACTCGTCATAACAACATGAACCTTGCATTCCGTGTTTTGAGGAAGATCGATCTCGGCCTCGTACTTCAAACCATCGGAAGATACTGCAATGTCGGTAGCCGGAATTACTTCATATTTTCCATCGTTTAACTGATATTTCAATTCAGCAATACCGGAAAACGGATACGCTCCGTAAATCCGGAGTTTCGCCTCATCCTTGAAATACAAAACCTCATCCGTTTTCTCAACGGGTTCAGTAATAGTTTCAATATCAACCGAACCTTTACCATCTTCGGTTTCGATCACAAACTCTTTGTCGGCCGTTAAATCAAACGTTTTTTCATGGCCGGTAACAGAGATCGTCAATGGACCTCTGAGGTTTTGTTTGATCTTAATTAGTTTCTTTATGATCTTAGTTTCGGAGGTTTCATCCTCAACTACCCATCCTATAACTTCAGGCTCAAAAGAATATTTGCTGATCTCGCCAAGATTTTCTCCCTCCAGCACCAGTGTCATCTCATCACGATAATGCTCGGTCGAATCATTCTCAAAGGACAACGAAAGCTTATCGATCTCTCCCGCGGTTGCAACATATTTTGTGTGACCATATACTTTGACATAATCCTGGTAAAAGCCGAAATAATTGTATACACGCACTGCAACTTTGGAGAAGGTCTCGCCATTCACATTTATGGCCGCCGTCACACGTCCCGGATTGCTCGCGTCCTTAATAAGGCTTTCTGGATCGACTTCGATCCACTTATCCTCAGTAGGAACTCCATTTGCATTGCCCAGCCAATACTTCATACCTATTACTCCGGACTGCTCATCCGTCGCTGACAGCACCAGTCTGGTATCTGCTTCATAGAATCTTTTGTACGGCTCGATTGAACTGTAACCCTGACTAAGATAAATATCCGTATCCGTATCCGTGGCAACCGCCGGAGCCGAATAATCAATATGAGTATATTTTTCCGAGGATTTCATGGAATACATGTTACCGGCGTAATCATATAACTCTATCTCAATAGGGCAATCATAGTAGGCATATATGACCCCCATGTAACCGGTGTTGGCTAACGACTTGCAAATAACCTCTTCCGATTTTTGAGTTTTCACATTTGTATAGATCACTTTTGCATATGCAAATCCACTTCCACCCTTATCGGTAGGTAAAAACGCAAAACCAAATGCATCGCCTTTATTACCGAACCCCATGGGACTATCTATAACATATACTCCGCTATAACCGGCAAAAGGAGCAATAATGGGGCTCATATTCGAATCCGGCTGATAGGTTTCTTTCACACTCGGCGCTATTGTATCTATTGCAACCTCAGCGGAAATATAGGTCTGAGCGTTGTCGGACCACTTTACGTATACGACCTTATCATTATCCACACCCGGCGTGTAAGATACCGAATCGGCAAACGTCGTATTCAATGCATTGTCATATGAAATTTTATGGGTATCGGGTTTTTCTGTAGCTATACTAAGCCCGTCCGTTTTCCATGTTTCATCCCAATCAACTCCAGAATATCTTAACTCTCCGTCATAGGGCATCGCCTGCATTGTAAACCATGAGGTAACCATCTGCTGACTGTCCGGATATTTTGTATCCGTAAACTTTATCTTGATCTGGAAGGAGCCCAAGCCATTGTCCTTGAAAACAAATTTCCCCGGTGCGTTTGTCGGATCACTCTCTTCAACAATATCTGCCCCACCGACGATCTCATATTCCACATTCGAAATATAATTGCTGCTTTCCGGTATTGAAAACTGCATAGACTGAAGGCCATAGTACAAGTCGATCGGGGCCGACTCGTTGTCAATATATAATTGTTTGGTGTCGTTCTTATCATCGATGCTATACCGGAACTTCAGCGCCAATACTTCACATGTATATGGCTGTCCGTTATAGAACGCCGTAACATAGTAACGTCCGATATTCTTCACAGTAAGTTTGCCGGAATCAGGATCGATCTGACAGCCATCCGACGGACTACCATCAGCAGCGGAAACCGAATAGGAAACAGCGCCATCGGTCGATTTCAAAAACGGAAGCTGATCGATCACTGTGTTTTTCCACTTATTTACAGGCACTATCAGATATTCCTCTGCAAATCCAACAAACCGGGTATCCACCGTATAGTCAAATTCAATGCCATTATATTCTGAGGTCGCTGAAATGGTGACCGTTATCTTCTCTGTGCCTTCTTTCAGGAGCGTCAATTCACCGGTCGTTTCATTAACGGCAACAACTTCACCACTCGATGAATAGGTAACGGAAGCCCCTGCGTCAAGCGCCGCTTGTACTGCGTTGGCTACGGGATTCTCTCTTGTTTGATTATCGCTGCTGTCAAAAACATCGTAGATGAACGGTTTATAGGATATTACCTCCTGATCACTTGTTGCAGAATACCCGAAACCTGTTGTGTCCAGGACCCAGTGATCCTGTTTACCGACACTGATCTCAGCCTGCTTGATGATCGTAGGGTATTGGTCACGTACTGCTTTAACATAAACGGTGGCAGTGCTGCCGGCTCCGAAAGAGGGATTGGTATCGCTCCAATTTTTGTTATCCGTACTGTAGAGCAAAGAATAATTGACAGCTTTCGTTTTATCAAAAGTGACGGATACCCGGTTTCCGTTGGAATCATATGCAACATTGCCCCCGGTAACCGTAAATGCAGCGGACAGTTCCTGTTCCAGTTCGACGATCTGCGTGTCTACATTATCCCCCGCCAGATCGACATTCAATGTCTTCCCATAGACCCAAAAACCCTCTGTGGTGCCTTTTCCGGCACGGATGCACAGGGCATACTGTTTGGACTCAAATGTACTGACATCGATCGCGATCTCTCCGTTTTCGTTCGATACCGTTTCACTTGCGAAAACGATATTCTCGCCCGCATCAGAGGTATTCTCCGTAAAATAATAACTTACAGATGCAAGATCCACGATAGCGGGGCTCTGCTGTCCTGACGAAGCTTCCGCCGAAGGGATCACTCTCTTCAACCGGAATTTTAAAATCGTACCGCCCTCATCGACAGGCGGATCTTTCTCATCCGTCACGTCGGTATTATCTTTCACCTCATCTGCATACCAGTAACCCCTCACGTTCGGAAGTGATACCAATAGAACGGCTAAAGCTAATATAAATGCTGCAATTCGTTTGATCTTCATTATTCTTATCCCCTATCATCAATAGTATTTGAAAGCGTTACGGGATCATTCTATGATCTCTTGACTTACCATGAATATATCTTCGTATATCAATTCCACCGGATACAATTCCGATGTGTTTGAACCGCGTTTCGAAGCAGCCGGCAAAACGGATGTCGGTTCGGACGGAGTATTGGATACAGCCGAATATGGCGCCTCCTTCAAAACCTCCGTTTCCGTCGAGAAACCGCGGTTGAGAACTGCGGTTGCTTCGGCATGTGCCGGATGTATGTATTCTTTCAGTTTCTGGGTGCGGATCCCCGCGTCGTATCCATCGGAACGCGGCACGATCCTGCCCCCTTTCGTCATTTTTCCTGTGATCGTTGATCGTGTTTTGGGAAGTCGTCCCGAAGTCGTCTCCTCGTTCTCCTCTGCATTTTTGAGAGTATATTCCAGGATCGCTTTCTTAGCATACTGACCACTCAGCTCTCCATATACCAACGGGATCTTAAGAACAAAAAACAAAACGACTCCCGCGGCAAAAACAACTCCCGAAAGGATAAACAAGATCAGCGATGTTATCTCCATCAATTCTACCGACATTGCCATTTCCTCTATTCTCAGGTACCATATTCGATATTGATCCTATCCAGTGTATCCGGCATAAAATTCATCGTATTCTGCCGTTTCTCCGTTGTAATGTCTGCCGTTGTATCAATGTTCGTGACAGTTTCATTGATCACGTTATACAGTTCCAGGATCCGTTCTTTCGTCACGCCGTCAACCTTAAACTTCGGCACATACTGATGTAATGCAGCCCTGCCTAACTCTAAGAGTTCCAGGCGAACGATCTCGCTTTCATTCTCATCCACAGCAACGGTGTTGATCAGATCCGACAGATTGTTAAACAGAGGCAAATACGAGCCTTTGTCACTGCCCTCCCTGATATTCATCGTAATATCACGATAGAAAAGGCCGATGTTTAAGTAGACCTCTGCCATCACTCTGTTTTCATAGCCTTCCGCGGCATAATCGATCACGTCCTGAAACCACTCGATCGAGAATTTGGACCTGGTGATCTGATTTGAGGTTCCGTCATCATAATAATACCAGTACAGTTTACCGATCTCAAAACAAAGTTTGGTGTAATCCTCCCGGTTTTCCGTTAACGGTCCCATGTTGCTTTTAACGAGCTTCTCCAGCAGTTTTGATTCCTCAACGGAGAATACAGCGTCGTTATCTTTAAACGTCTGGATCAGTCCCAAATAGGCGTCAATGCGCCCCGACATATTGGCTATATCTATGCTGTCGCGATACAGTTCGATCTTGTCTTCATATTGTGAGCTTTTTTCAGCCTCACGGATCATACGAAGGTAGTTCTCTTCCGCCTTATTTCCGGCCATTCCCCTGAATACAAACCCGGCGATCAAAAGCAAAAGGGATAGGCCCATCGTAACCGAAAACAGCACCAATTTGTGTTTTTGGCGTTTTCGGTACAACGGTTCGATCCGCTGATAGTTCTCAAGGTCATATTGCAATTCCGCGCAACTCTGATAGCGCTGTTCCGGAAGGTAATTCGTACACTTCCGAATGATCGAATCCAGTCCCCGGGACAGTGCCGGGTTTTTCTCTCGAATGGAGAGAACATTATTCAGCACATTTCGGGCCGGATCCACATTGGTCAACAAATAATACAAAGTCACACCCAAAGAATAGATATCTGTTCTGGCATCCGTTCTGCCCAAGCCCGTACCCATGTACTGCTCAGGAGCCGCATATCCTTTTGTGCCGATATTCGTAGTCTCTCCGGCGTTCGTCTCAAAATTTTTTACGGTTCCGAAATCGATGACCGTAATATTTCCATCCGGTCGAAGCATGATGTTCGCCGGTTTCAAATCTCTGTAAATGATCGCCGGATTTCGGGAATGAAGATATCCGAATACATCGCAAAGCTGTTTCGCCCACTTTACCACATATTCTTCCGGCTGTGCCCCGGTCTCTTCGATGATCTTATCCAGGGAACGACCCTCGATATAATCCATCACGATCAGATAACTGTCTTCATCATCAATAACATCCACTATGCTGGGCAAATACGGATGTTTCAGTTTTTTAAGCGTATTGATCTCATTCATGAGACCCGTCGTGACAAAATCCATGTCGACCGACGCGTCCTTACGGACTTCTTTAATGGCCCAGGTCTTGTTGGCTTTTTCGTTAATAGCCATATATACGACACTCATTCCGCCATGACCGATCTCGCTGAGTATCTTATATTTTCCGTCTACGATCGAACCGATTGCCAACATAACTATACCTAAACCACTTAAAACGTTTTTATGGAAACGACGGTAATATTATCTCGTTCCTGTCTTTCTTTGTTCCAATCTATCAAAATCTGCATGTTTTGACGCAACTGCTCTACATCATTTACCGAATATGGACTTAATTTCTCGTATATCTCATCCTCTGTGACCTCGTGGCGAAAACCGTCACTGCACAACATATACACGGCGTTTTGCTTGGCTTCACCGAAAACGAACTCCGGAACAACCGTTTCCGAGGCCCCGATACACTGCAGGAGCACGCTTCTTCTGGGATCGGTCTCCGCCTGCTCGGGCGTCAGACGCCCCAGCTCAACTTCCCTCGCTACCAGCGTCTGATCCTTCGTCAGAACGACCAGATCCCCGGCAATCTCGTAAGCTCTCGTGTCTCCGACATTGACGATATAATACTTGCGGTCCGTAAGCAGGATCGCCGTCAATGTGGTCCCTAAACTCACTCCACACTGCGACCCGTAGGTCATGATCTTACGATTGTACTCCGTGACCAGTCGAGTCCAGTCATTTCGGATCGAATTTTCCGGAAGGCCTTTTTTTATCAGTCCGGCCAATTCATCGTCCGCCCATCGGTTGAACGCGGCAACGACGGTAGCACTGGCTACCTCGCCTCTGGAAAGGCCGCCCATTCCATCGCATAAAATGGCAAAAACCACCGATCCGATCGATGATTTATATGCCCTGATACTATATGCGTCTTGATTTGTGTCTTTGGTTAATCCTATATCCGTAAGCGCAGAGACTAAATAATTCATTTATGCACCATTATCCTTTATGCGTATATGGATGTTTAGCCGGTGATCTCTACATCAAATTCATCATCTGCAAACGAGATCACGTCTCCGGAAGCCAATTTGACCTCATCACTGCTGATCAGCATGCGGCCGTTCAGATATGTGTGATTTGTCGAATTTGTATCTGCTAAATAGAAATCGCCTTGCTTCTGGTTTATTGTGGCATGACTGCGGCTTATAGCGGCATTATCGCCGATGAAAAGATCCACACAACTTCTCTCTTTTCCGATACGGAAGGAGGGTTTGTTGATCACTACACGCTCTCGGGTCTTCCTGCGGATCAAAACACAAGCCTTCGTAGCAGTACCATATCCACCGGAAAGCACGGTCGTTTCGCCGGCATTAAAAGCACCTAATACCGTCGTCTCGCCAAAATTCGCGGAAGACGCAGAGGCTGCCGGCTGTTTTGCCTGCGATGTTTCATATGTTTTAACGGCAGGAGCGGAAACCGTTCCGGAAGCTGATGTCGAAGAAACCGTAGCCTTGGCGGATCCGGGTGCCGGTTCTGCCATTTCATTCGGAACCACCGAGATGGTATCAACACGATCTACACCGGGAATGTCATACAACTCCGTGGAGTTCTTTTTCATGTTCCCTTTTTTCTTTTCCTTGACCTTTTTTTCTTTCGGTTGTTTCTGGAACGCAGGGTCATTCTTCTGCGCTTTGTATTTCGCCATGTTGTCTTTACTGTAATGCATCAATACATAGAACAGGCTGATCGGTTTTTCCCCGGGATCGGAAGGGATCGCGGTCTGAGAGGCCGCGTTTTGAGCCGCTGCGGGCGCCGTCTTTGAAGGCGGAACTTCACGCGAAGATGCAGCAGCACTCGCCTGAGTTCTCGAAGCCGCCTGCGGCTGAGGAACAGGGGGAACGCCGACGATCACTCCGGTACCGGAGGATCTTGCGGAAGAAGCTTCTTTTCTGGCAACTGCCTTTGCAGGAGCCACGCCGGTCTCGTTGGACAGGATATTGATGAAATTCTTGAACTCGCTGAGAGAGATCTGATCCGAAGCATTCAGATGGGTCAGCAACTTTGCCACATAATCGCAGTTTTCGTCCGTATCAAACTGAAGCATTGAGATCAAATCCCGCAAAACTTTTGAAGGTCGTCGCTCTCAAAGGAACGACAGACAAAAGGCAGGCAGATCAGGTGTGTTTCACCGGTCTTGTTATCAACAAAAATATATCTGGAATCCAGGATGACCGCGCCCAGATCGATCATGTATCCATCCACCGAAGTCATTCCTGTCACGATTCCGTTCAGGAGATTCAACAGTTTTTTACGGGTGACGACTCCCTGTAAATACATCTCCGCTGTCACCTGCGTTGAAATGTTGTATTTTACGAACTTTTTGTCGTCCATCTGAGTAAACAAAAGCGGCGCCAGACCCGGGATCTTACTGTTATTTGTCAACATCTGCATGCTGACGGGATCGATCTGATCTTGTGGCTCTATCTCACACACCAGATAGCTGTTTAACTCTTGATTTTCCAATCTGAATATCATAATGAATCTCCTTCAAATAAATTAATTGCTACTATATAACCGGATCAGATTCCATTCGGTACGTTTCTTCACCGCTGCGCTTCCATATCTCGAGAACACTTTGGCATCATCAAAGGAATACGGAATCACTACTTCGCAGTCCGTATTGATATAGCCCCACTTCTCTCCATTATACACCGGCGCGAAATCCAATGCAAACGATTTTGCCTCTTTGTACTGAGGACGGATGGCGATCTCGTAGTTGTTCTTGGGATCTATAAAACCCCACAGATCATTTTCCCGCACCGCTACATATTCGTCCGAAGATGCCGGAAGCGCGATCTCATCATAACCGGTCTGCGTCAGGCGCTTGCCGGTCAGATCGACCAAATAATACTTGCTGCCTTCTTTAACAACGATCGACGGAAACAGAGAACAATAATAATTTGAGTCCATCACGACCTCATCGTAGATGTAATCCGTGATCAGATTGAACTTCGGATCGATCAAAGCCCATTTTCCGTCTTTTTTTACAGCTGCAACATTCCGGAAGAAACAACTGGCATCCTGAAACTCTTCACCCTGTTCTTCATAATCCCGGTTAATGTATACAAATTTATTGCCCTTTTTCGCCGGCGCCCAACCGGATCCGAAACCGCGAAGCTCATCATACTTGAAATATACCGGGATCTTTTTTTCACATTTGCTGTTTCCGAAGAAATAATCGCCATCCAGTTTTACCGGAAGCACCTTTTCGTTCGGATCATATACGCCCAGATCATCATAGCGTGCCAGGATCTTTCGTTTCGCTTTGCTGTCGACCAGACCGGTCTTTCCCTTTGATACGATCTTCAGATAGCCTTGATCACCAAAATAGTACCAATCGCCGACCTCTTCCACTAAAAGAAGTACATCGTAGTAGCGTTTTTTAAAATCTGACAGATAACCGGCAAAAGGTTCTTGATCTCTAAGTGTTTCCGGAAGCCCTTTCAGGACGCCGCCCATCTCGGCTATCATATCCCTGGATACGTAATAATCGATCAAATGAATGTAGCCTTCCTCATTCAAAGGGTCCATTTTGATCGCTTTATTACATCTTTTCACGAATTCTTCCGTTTTCTTCAAGTTCAGATACATATCTGCTACTTTAATGGTCAGGGAATAATCGTTCGGCGAAAGTTCAAGTGCCTTATCATAGAACTGCAAAGCATCTACATAAATGCCCTGCTCCTCTAAAATGGCCGCTTTTTGCATGTATTTATTATACTCGGCCGTGCTGTCTTTTTCGCCTTTATACGCCAGGAACCAACTGAGCCCAACGCAAATGACCATCGCGCATAGCACAAGATATGCATTACTTTTACTCATGGACTACATTAACCCCCTTATGCGTAACAAAAATACCGCAGCGACTCCGAAGAAGGCAAACGGAGCCATCGGCACCGAATCCTTTAAGGAAGCCTTTCTGGTCAGTAACAAGACCGCTCCGGCGATCGCCGCCGAAAAAATTGCAAAAAACATGGTGTTGATGATCTCACGGCTACCAACGTACGCTCCGATCGCCAGGTACATCTTGACATCTCCCATGCCAACGCCTTTTCGTGAAATGACCATGGCTACAAACATAATGCCGCCGCCGATCAGAGCCCCCAAAGCGGTAACTCCGAGAATGGACTTCCACATACTGATATCCTGGAACAGATTGATAATGATAAACACCAAAAGGATCAGAAAGAGTGCTGCCACGATCTTATTGGGTATTTTCTTCTCACGGATATCTACAACAGCGCACAAAAACGTTCCCCAATAGATCGTCACCCAACGCATCGGAGTCATTAAATGAGCGAAATCATTTTTATAGACATAAGGAGCCGTGATGACAAGCAGAGCTGCCAGTGCGGCGGCCGTTGCGATCAGTACTTTGACATTTTTCTTCCAAAACGACTCTTTTTTTTCTTCTTCTTTATTCTCTTCAACTTTCGCCGGATAGCGATATGCGAGATACATAAAGGAGGCTGCAAGCAGAACCGCCGAATATGCTAAATATATGATCAACTGAAGCATTTCTTCCTCCTTTTACACGCTTACATACAAAGGTTCGCGCTTTAACGCAGGCATCCATGCATACTTTTTGTCTTCATATGCATAGGAAACCGTCTTCGTATTCAAACCGGCCATCTCGATCGTGGAACCGGCGCTGGCGCTGGAATCTCCATGATCACAAAGCCATGCCGCGGTGCTGGCCGTCTGCTGGATCAAAAGCTTTTTCTCAAACAGACCGAATGCCTCAACTTTTACTGTATAGACGATAACGACATTGATCGACTCTCCATCCTCCAAGAATGTCGAACAACCAAAATTAATACCATCTAATCCGTCAACTACACCCAATTTCTTCAGTATGGCATCTGCTGTTGCTTCCGGATTCCCGTTGTTTCCTGATATGTATTTAGGAAACAATGCCCGCGATACCGGTTGCGCGATCAGTCGTGACATGGCAATATTTTTTCCCGTATCCAAAAACATCTTTCCCAGTGTCGTGATCAACCCCTTAGGATCACTCAAGATACTCTGGAATGACTCGCCAAACGTTTTCGCTATCGATATAGCTTGCTCCACATCATCCCCTGCAGACTGCATGAGATCGACATACCCCTGAACATCATCCGGGCTCGTATTGTTCCCATAATCCTGAACCGCACTGTTAGCCAGATCTGCAAAATCAAAGATTGATGATACGGTTTGATCCAGATTATCCGCACTCGTGCCGTAACTCGACGCCACCCCAACTTTGCTCGCAATATAGTAATACTTACTCATTTCTTTCGCGACCTGGTCGATCGCATACTGTGTCATGCTCTCAACCTTTGCTATCTTTGCCAACGAAATGATCGACATAAATGCAAACAGGAACAGCGAAAGACATACTGTTGTTTCAATCGATATAACACCATTTTCTCTTCTAAACTTCATACATGCCCCTTATCGATCTGATGTTTCAACTGAACTATCTTAACAAAGAATCTAATTTCTCTTCTGAACCAGGTGGATCATTTCGTTCAGATAGGTCGCACTCGCATCCGGGTGATCCGGCGCCACGCAGAGCAGATACACCGGATTACCGTTTGACAACCAGTAATATGCCTGGTAGGGATACTTTACATCCGGTGAATTCTTATCGTAAAGCTCTCCCTCGGAATAGAGCATCTCGATCCCGTTAATCGTGACCTTCTCCGTTTTTCCGGGCGTTTGCTGAGCCATGCCGGCACCAAAATACGAGTGATAAAACTCGACGTTGTGCGTTAGATATTTAGTGCACTGCTCAGGCGCAGTCTCAACATTTTCCAAATTCAGGATAACTCCGGATTCTCCGGGACAACCAAAAGTAACCAGATACTTAATATCTTCTTTGGTCTGGGTGTAGATCCTGCCATACCCGGCCGGTTCCAATTTAACACTTTCCGGAATGTAAACATTGTAGCCAACCAAAACATACTCTTTAGTAAAATCAGTCGCGTTGTTTTCTCCAGTCTTCGTGGTGACCGCAGCGGAATTCGGCGCAGTCGTCGATGCCGTGTTTCCGTTATTTTTTGATGATGGTGTGTCCTCAGAACCGCATGCCGTCAACAGTAAGGCCGCAACAATCGGCACCACCATTCTTTTGATCTTCATTTTTCATTTTCCCTTTCGATTTGTCGGAAATACAGGAGTCCTCCATCAGTATCCCATAATTCCTTTATAGTGGATGATTCTCTCGCCTGTGCCGAGCTTGGTGAAATCCAGTCCATAGGTCGTATTACCAAAGGAGTCCACACCGGTAGAAACCGGAACATCCAAAAAAGACGTTTTTACTTTTATGCTCGCATCGATTCCGACCATGGTCAGTGCCTCGGTGATATTAAAGCCATCTGCACCGGGTCTGCTCGATACATTCAGTTGGATCAGATCCGCACAACGCGCCAAAATATTGGTTTTGTTGCCGATCAATCCAAGCATCATAAATGTCTTCAGGTATTCTTTATACGAAAGCGAGAACGATGCAGCCAATGACGTTTTTCCGCTTGCGCCGGGAGTCTCAGCCGTAGGCATTTCGATACCACTCATATCGCTCATATAATTGCCGATCGCACCACTTACCTTTTCTTTAACCAGATCTCCGCCTTCACTGATAATATCGCTTACTTTTCCTTTAAGTTCTTCACCAAAACTTGAGATCGCACTATTGATCTTATCAGTCAGCGCTCCGCTGATCTTAGACATCACCGCATCCACCGACGAAGAAATCTGCGCCATAACGCCTTCCTTCGCCGACGTATAATACCCGTAAAGTTTGCTAGCTAAGTAATCTCTGGCAGAAACCGTAGCCCCATTATCATCCACAAGCGTACCGGTCTGTAAATAATCAAACGCAGCATCCAAAGCAAGAGCGGCGGCCGATCCATCCTGAACTATATTGCTTCTTGCATCTGCCAATGCGGTATCCAATCGCTGACCGATGTCCGCTTCCGTCAGATTGTAATTCGTCTCGCCCACCACCTGGACGATCAAACCTTCCAAAGTGGTTACGATCGCGCCTTCTACGCTCTCTTTTACACCATTGACCGTTTCGGTGATATACTGTTCAACCTTACCCTCCAACTGATCGATCTGATCCATCGCCAGGTTTTGAACCCAGTCAAATGCTGCGCCAACCGCCTGTTCGCCCCATTCGATCGCTTTATCCTTAAGTCCATTAATACCGCAAACCCAGGTTGAAGAAGATTTGTAAACTACAACAGACTCACCATTGCAAAGGTCTATTACATCCACGATCGATTCTGCTAACGCCCAAGCGATCAGAATAACAGTCTGCACAAGAGGAACACCAAATCCGGTCCATCCTGCGATCGCTGTCGCCGCTGTTAACGCCGGGGTTCGGGTATAACTGTTCGTCAAGGCAAAAATACAGTTCAGGGCAAAACGGATACCCAAAATAGTTCCTCTAGCTGCCAAAAGATTTCCATCCGAAGTGTCAAAGCCATAAAGGAGATACTCGACTTCACTTCCGTAACGGGGATTCTGAGACATGTCATCGCCGCTCAGCGATAATGTACTCATATTCTTCTTTCCAGTCGTTCCGCAACTGAACATCTCGGTCATATATTCTTCCAAATATACGTAATCCCGGGCATATTCTGCTATGTCTCCAAGAGAAGACAGCAACGAACCTACTGCATCAAGGTTGTTCGAACCGGCATCCGCCATATCGTTCTCATCCGATGAGGCCGGCTGTTCTGCCGAAAAAGTATTGCCACCTCCGGCATCCACGCCCTGAGCTATGGAACGAATAGCCTCCTGGATCTCCGGAGTCAATCCAGCATCCAAAAAGCTTCCGGTAGGATAATCATTTGATTCCGGTTCCGGCTGCGTTGAGCCCTGAGAAACCAAAGAATCCCTATCTCCTTCAGCCGCCTGTTGCTGCGACTCATCAACATCGCCATGCGTACAGGTATTCTGCAGGTACTTATAAAACTCAAGTGTGCTGTCGATCGTGGTTAATTCTGTCGCATTTGCATCAAATGTGATCGTGTCATCGGAAGGTTCAAAATGCTCCTCCAGACAGTCACCGGAGATTTCAACTATTTTATCATATGCATTGCTAAGGTTCGCCGGAGGGAGATGCTTATCTACCTTATATGTAAAAGTAGACCAGTAATTCACGTTAGTTGAATCTGAACAGATCAGGTAGTCATAATACTTAATGGTCTCAAGTTTTTCTTTGATCTTGGTTAAATGATTTTTGTTTTGGTTTAATTTCTCCTTTAGTTCATTAACAGCAGCCTCGTTAACATCACGAGCAGAATTCTGATAATCCGAATTCATTCCGCTCTTTATTTCGCTATCGCTTAACTGTCCGACCTTGGTGCCCCAATCTTGTCTTAATACGTCAAGTTCCGCGGCCTTTGTGATAACCGTATCCAAAGCTTCAACAGAATCTCCTAAAGCTGTAATCATCTCTTCCAGATGTTGATAATACGGATACATCGTATCACACGCAGCCTTGCCGGCGCTGTTAGCCTTTCCGGTCATTTGATTTGGTACGATAACTGCTCCATATGAATCAGTGGCAATAAGTGTAGGTATAACTAATGTATAAGTACTATATATACTCGACAAAGCATATTCCGTTTGCTGGTTATTTGCCCCACTGGTAACTGATATTTTATCGGATCTACGACTATCAGGAAGTTCTTCATATAATCGGCAATACTCGACCATCAGATAATGGGCCTTAACCATTTTATCCCCATCATCCTGAACATAATCAGCTAAGAAATCTATGTAATTTTCAAGCGTTGAAAGACTTGTAGATCGGTTTGAATACTCAGATGAAATCGCACAAGCCTGGGAAAACAAACTGTTATAATACGGCTCATATAACTGTTTCACTATCCATTCCATAGCGCTTATCTTCGAATCATCCGTTATGGCAGCCCCATTAGGGCTCAGTCCTGACCTTAGTGTGTTGTAGACATTCTCCTCCGGTTTTTGTATAAAAGTGTAGTTTTTATCTATAGATGTATTAATATTGAGATAAGCCCAATCACTCTTAAAAAGCAGAAGTTTATATAAGACCGGATCAGTCGGAGTGAGATATATAGTTGACAAGACAAAAGGCGACTGAATACCCAGGATATAGCCTGTCATTTCTTTCAGCTTGCTTTTAGCGGTGCTAAAAGCACTTTTGTAGTTATTCATATAGGTATCTGTCGCGACGTTATACTTAGACGCTGCAAGCTCAGTTTTGTAGGATGTGATCGCATTATATGCTGTTTCGCATGCTTCCTGCAGGGAACTCAAATCTTTCTCATACGCAACCTTCGCTTTCAAAGCCGTCGTCTGCTTTGATGTTTCTCCCAAGCAGCCTAATTTGGTCAGCAAACCTTTTCCGAGACTTACCGGGCCTCGGATCTTCATATATTCAACGATCTGACGCTCCAGGACATCCGGGTTTGCCAGCATCGAGTTATTCATGGCAATAAGGCTGATGCTGTCCACCGTGGTTCTTAATACGTTTTGCGTCGCGGTGGGAGCGTCGCCGTCTACAAAAGCACTGGAAATAATACTGTTGATCATTCCCTGTGTATATTGTGATCCGCTGTCTAACATGCTTGCATTTTCCAGCGTACTCTTAAAATAGCGGGAAACGTTCTCCTCTAATTCGTCCACAGTTTTAGACATGGCAAACAAACCGTAAACGTCCTTCAGGACCGTTTCGTAATCTGCCAAAGCAGCATTCATGGCCAGATCACCGGCACCGGTGATGGCAACTTTTGCCGAGTGAATCCTGCTTCCGTCGACTGCGCCGCCAGCCAGAACAAACATCGGCAACATGATCATGATCAAAAAGATTGAAACTGCACCCCTAGTCTTTTCTACAAATTTCATAATTAATTCCCCCAGGATAGACCTAAACTTGAAAAAGCATCCGAAATTTTCTGTTTAAACGTGGATATTTTCTCGCTGATCGAAACTCCGCCGATCTTTAAATTATCGAGCAGAAATTGCGTCATATCGAAGACCATATCCGTCGTCCGAATAAAATCCGGAGCATCACCTATCGTGGCATATACACTGACCGTATTCGTCAGTGAGTCCTGAAGCCCAAACGCACGCATAAAGCCCGGCATCTCGATCGTCTGCGTAACTTCTACTACGACTCGCTGTGTAAGAACATAGTTTTGCGTTGATACAGAAACGTCGACACTCGCTACATTCAGGAAGGAGCCCGTATTGATCAAATTCTCCAGATCCGATACCAAGTTCGATATCTCGCCTCCGGAAAGAAATGAGTTTCCGAAATATCGATACGGATCATGTTCTCTCATGATGGCATTCACCAGATCCAATGAAGGCTCTGCTCCTGTCGTGTCCGAAAAATCCGTGTCCTTAGGAATACGGCCTCCGGTTCCGTCTGCTCCATAGTAAAGTTTTTCATATCCGGGCATTGCCGCAAAACGGGTAGCCGTCACGGCGATCTTCCTCGCATATGAATCTATCATTATGCCCTGCAATGTATAGCTGGTCAAATATATTAAAAAAGTCATTACCAACAGAACGATCGGGAAGATCATCGTCATCTCGACGACTAACACCGCCCCGCTCTCTTCAGATCTGAATTTGGAAATCATACTTTTTATACATCCTTAACTTAGTTTTTGAATATTCCGCGCCGCATATGCGGCGCGGAATCCATTTGGCCGACAAACGAGTCAATTGTATCTGTTCACGTAGGTCGACCCTGCCCAAAGATCCTCCGATCAAGCATCATGAGAAGTTAGCGTCGATAGAATCATCTACTTTTCCAAACAGATTATTAATCAACTCGCTGATCTTATCTCTGAAAATAACAACAAGTCCTACAACCACCAAAATCAAAAGGATAATGGCGATGATGTTGGTCTCGCCCTGCTCTTCCTCGAAGAAGCTCTTAATACGGTTGCGTGTAGCTACATACAACTTATCCATTCTCATATCCTCCTTTCCTGAGTTGTTCCCGTCTGCTGCTTGTTTCAGCAGACCGGTGTATTATAAGCCGGAAAAAATCGGCACTATAATCATGATCAAAATTCCGACGAACATGATCAACGTCGGGATCAACAGTTTCGAACCGGCGAGTTCACCCTTTCGTTTCGCCAAATGTCTTTTTTCTTCCCAACTTTCGTTGTTCATCTCACGCAGTTGGTGCGCAAAATCCGGTCCGCCTTTCTGAATGTTCTGGACCATCAACGAGGCAAATTTACGAAGTTCCTTTAAAACGCAACGGTGTGCGAAGTTTTGCATGGCTTCCGGCTCCGAAACGCCGTTATTCATCTCCTCACTGGCCGCCCGCATCTCCATGTAGATCGTTCGGTCGCCACTGAAAGCTACTTTATTCCAAGCTTCGCGAACTACCATACCGGCATTGATGAGAAGCGTCAGCTTTGAAAGCACTTCCGGAAAGTCCGACAGGATCTCGCTGCGTCTGGATTCGATCGAATTCGACACCTGCATATCCAGCGAGAAAACGACCGCGATCGCGGCTATGAAAATAACGGCACCCATAACCACATCATTCAACATGGCTCCAAATAAAAACGCAAACGGAACGACTGTAAGCAAGTAAGTGATCTGGGCCGCTACCATACTACAGTGATAAAACCCCGCATATCGCTCACCATAAATCTCCGCCAGTTTCTTTTCTTTCTTTCTGCCGGAAGCAGAACGAAGATTGATATGAAGAAGATCAAGAACGCCATAGCCGATAAAAAACAGTTCCGGTAAAACAAAACTCTGGCCCTGCAACGCCTCTATATATGTGTCATATTTGTCTTTGTACATAAAAAACAATACGATCCAGATCAGCACCAAACCGGAGCCGATACCGGCCATGACATATGCAGCAGTATAATCCACAACTAACCTCCGTTCAGACCTTGATATCCGTGATACGGCGTCCGATATAATAAGCTAAGGCAAACATGATGATCGCCACGATCTTGACCGCGACATTCGTCGGTGTATTTGCGGTCAATGCTTTCTCACCCATCGTACCCATGGCAGCAATAATAACAAACGGCATAACCATCAGGATATTGATCTCGTTTTTGCCGGATGTCAAACTGGTCTGAATCTCCATCTCGATCTCGATCTTATCGCTGATGATATTCCGGCTCTCCGATACAACTTTCTTCAAGTTGCCGCCCAAGCGGTTACATACGGCAAATGTTTCAGCAAAACTGATAATATCTTCGGCTCCGCAGCGTTTTCCCATATCCCTTAAGAGATCTTCGATCACGAAGTTATTATGAAGTCCCTTCAGCAGGATCTTGAGTTCCTTAAACATCGGAGCATTCTCGCCGTGGGCGGAACCGATATCCTTCAGTGCCCCTTCAAAAGCACCCATGGTGTTTTCACCGGCAGAATAGGAACTGGTCAACGAGTCGAGCAGATCACGAAATTGAAGCAGGATCTCTCTGGATCGTTTCGCCTGCAAATGGTTTCGGTAGATCGGAATGGCAACATAGCCTGCGATCAAACCGAAGATCAAAGAAACGATGGGTGAATTGAACATAACGTGGGATCCGACAAAACCGGCAACGAAACCGATCGCAAAACCGGTCACCCTTTCCACCGTGGTCAGATTATAAACATTGTAATCTTCGCCCTCGCCGGTGATACCGACTAAGGGTACGTATTTTTCTTTTGCCATTTAGATATCCTCTTTTATTCCGGCCAGGCGGAGTTTAAAAGTATTTCTCATCGGATTATCCGTCCGCTTCAGCATGCCGGAAACCTTTTCGACCGTGCTGTTCTCGTCTTCTTCGAATACGTAAAGCGGATTCAGCTCGATCTCGCCGTCCTTCATCCCGAGGACTTCGGTGATCTCCATCGTCTTTCTGGACTTGTCTCTCAGTCGGGACAGGTGGATAATGATATCGACCGCGGACGCGATCTGTTGTTTGATCGCTGCCAGCGGAAGCCCCGGCGCACCTTGGAGGACCATCGTCTCCAAACGGCTGAGCATATCCTTTGTCGAGTTCGCGTGTCCGGTCGACAGCGAACCATCGTGTCCGGTATTCATGGCCTGGAGCATATCGAGCGCCTCTCCGCCACGGACCTCACCGACGACGATACGTTCCGGACGCATTCGAAGCGAAGATTTGATCAGGTCTCGGATCGTGATCTCACCGGATCCGGAACTGTTGGCATTACGTGTTTCCAGACGCACCAGGTTAGCAATGCTGGTGATCTGAAGTTCGGCGGAGTCCTCGATCGTGATAACACGTTCGTCCCCGGGAATATAGTTGGAAAGTGCATTCAGGAAAGTTGTCTTTCCGGAACCGGTACCGCCGCACACAAATATGTTATATTTTGCCCTTACTAACAAATGGAGTTTATCCGCGATCTCACGGGTAATAGATTTATAAGAAATGAGTTTTTCAATGGTCATGGGATCCTTGGAAAACTTTCGAATGGTCATTGTCGGTCCGCACAGCGCGATCGGCGGAAGTACGACATTGACACGCGAGCCGTCCGGCAATCGGGTATCAACGATAGGATTGGACTGATTGACCTCTCGTCCGGCTTTACCGACCACGCGCTGAATGACATCTTCCAAACGCTGTGTGCTTTCGAATACCCGGTCCAGTTTGGTCAGTCGACCGTTTTTTTCCACGAATATATTATCCGGACCGTTGATCATGACCTCGGTGATATTATCATCTTTAATGATACTATCCAAAAGGCCCAGACCTCGGATCGAACTGAATACCTGCTCTTCCACAGATATCTTATCGGCTATGGCAATGTAAAATGAACACGACAAAGACTCAAGTTCGATCCGATCCCGAATCACTTCCTTGAGTTGATCATCTTCCATCTGTGTGTAATTGTTCAAGCCGAAAACGAAATCCTTGACGCGAGTTACTAATTCGCTCTCTTGCCGTGCATCCATTTCGGGTCCCTCCGTTTAAGATCAGAGGAGACGCTCGAACGACAATTTCTGCAACATTTGATCTACAACTGCTTCCGTCGTTCCCCCTTCGAAGCGAGGCACGCCGCCCAGCTCCTTCACATCTCCGTCACCAATTGCTACTTTTCTTCCTGTTTTACTTCCGAATTTACTGTACGCAATGAACGTCTTATCCAACGCGTCCAGTCCTTCCTGGGTTTCCTTGATCTCGAGTCCTTCCAAAACTCTTTTCAACTTTCTGTTTGCCACTTCTGATCCATCGCTCACGAAGACGATCGAGAATGCGCGATCAATGATCTGCATCATGAGCCCATCCAAACCGAACGGAGCATCAAGCACGATATAATCGTATGCAACCGACTCTTTGAGTTCCATGACCAGTTTCAAGGTATCTTCCGCTTTCAACTCCAACATATCGAGCGGACTTTTTGCCTTCGCATAGTAACAAACTCCGTTGTCAACGCTGACATAACTCTCTAATTTGATCGAGACGCTTCCTCGTTTCGATTTCAGGGAGTATATGACATCGGACATACTCTTATCGGATGCTCCATGAAGAAATGCATCCGCTTCCGCAAAGCGATCCAGATCCAGATAAAGGACCTTCTTGCCGGAAAGTGCGATCTTTTTTGCGCACGCAACCGCCATCGACGAAGTTCCGACTCCACCCGCGGGGGACGTGAATAAGATTATTCTGGTGGAATCATCATTAAGCCGAAGGCGCGCACTTTCCTCTGTGGCTTCAGCGTAATAGTCTAACATTTTTTTGTATATATAATCTACGCTATTATACTTTCCGATCGCACGGCAACCATTATAAGTCTCCTCTGTTGCTTCATCCAACAGGTAGACCGGCTGACATTTCTTATAAAGATTCCGAACATCCAGATCTACATGCATACTCATCAGAAGAATATGGATGTGGACTCTCTCCACCTCTTCAAATGCCATAATGGGATCTGTAAACGAGTATACTACCAGACTGTCCGAATACTTTGCATTAAGTGCAGACACCAAACGATTCAAATATGCCTTATCCGAATCCAGTATCGCTAATTTGATTTTCATCTTATTTCCACTTTCCTTTTCAATGATGCTACGCCCAAAAGGCAACCAACTTTCTCCAACCCATTTTGCCTTTACGATTAAACCTATACGAATATAATTATACTCTTTTTGCACTTTTTGTCAAGACCCTTGACAAAAAGTGACAAAAACAGCAAATACATTTCGAAATTCCAATAATTATATCTACGTCAAAAAGCGGATCGGCTCACATCGGTCATGCCTGACAGGCTGACCCAACGGTAAAGTCGATCCGCTATTATATGCAGTATATCCTGCCGGGAGAACTCAGTCGTCCTCACTCAGCAGCGCAGCTACCTCTTCCATGGACATGGTCGTCGAGTCGTGGATAACTTCCTCGTAAATGACCTCACCGCCCTCTTCGAAGACCTTCCATTCTTTCACCGGTTCATCGAGTTCCTGGTTCAGGATCTCGACATTGAGTTTTTCACCATCCATGGTCAGACCTTCTGTAGATACCTTTTTACCCGCTGCGATGTCCAGGATCATTTTCTGTTTCTTGATCTTTTCGTCATATTTCGTAATGACATCCTTATACCGAAGCCATTGGTTGTTGTAAGGATCGTATACAACAAAGATACGGCGAACCGTCATGATGATGAGAACGACCAGTGCGATCAAAAGGAGAATGATCAGTGTTCCGAACATATTGGCCACGATCTCCATATCATTCCGGCGGTACTCATCCATAAAGTCCGAAACTGCCCAGGAAAAGAACAAGGCAAAAATCAACAAGATATAAAAGCCCAGACGGAATATCTCACGAACACGGTTCTTCTTGATCTCGACCCGCGAGATCTCCAGGTTGGACACCATTTTTTTGATCCGTTCCAGATCAATATCGTTAATGTTACTTTTTGTCACTTTCATATGCTGCCTCCTCTTGAATACTCCCCCATGCATCTTCCAGGGATAACACCAACTCTCCGTCGTTCTCCCGGACCCCGTCCATCACGCCGTTCTCGGAAAAGATCAAGGCATCTGCGTTTTCTCCGATCGTTTTTCTGTTCTCGGACAATGCAGCCTGCTTCGCAGTCTCTTCCATCTGCCTTGCTTCCGCTTCCAACGACCTTTCTTCCGCACGAAGTTTGCGGATGACCTCCTCCTGCAAGAGGACATACTGTGCGTAGCTCTGATTGTCGCGGCTGACCGGGTCGGTGTAATAGAAACGCCGGCGCAGATTTAGGATGATGATGACACCGAGCGCAACGATGCCGGCATACATCAGGTATTTGGCGATCGATGTCAGTGCATAACTTATACCGGCCATTTCCGCAACGCCGCCGATCGCTTTATCCGTCGGTGCGTCCCGCCAGTTTTCGTCCATCCATCGAAACACCGCCGTGACAACGAGCAGGATCACGATCGCGATCGTACACACGAGGACCACATGCGTCTGCTTCTCATGCGTCTTCACGGCATTCGCATACTCTTCTTCCTCGTCGACCAGCTTCTTATGGACTGCTTCGATCTTATGTTGATGTTTTGTATAATCCAAGTTCATGGTTCGATATTCAGAACGGCCCGATCCCGTCTGAGCCGTTTCCTTTTCTCTTTTTTATCGATCTTCGTCGTCAAAGGACTCCAGATCTTTCAAAGCATCCTCCAGCGAGATCGTAAGTCCCTGTTCACGATCCATGCGAAACCGCGTGCCCTCTGCAAGGGGGGCCGTCGCGATCCTCTTTGCATTGCGCTCGGGCTCATCTTGCTTCACGAAATCTTCTTGAAGTGAGCGCATGTGCTCTGTCATGGTACTTTCGAACTCATCACTCGTACGCAAGGTTACTTTTTTCTCCTCCACCTTCGGCTCTTCTGCCGCCGGCCGGATCG
>JAFZPG010000081.1 GCA_017550425.1 Lachnospiraceae bacterium
ATGGCGATGCCGGAGGAGATCTTCATCACCGATACATCGTTCCGTGACGGACAGCAGTCCCGCGAGCCGTACACGACGAAGCAGATGGTCGACTTATATAAGATGTTGAACCGTCTCGGCGGCCCGAAGGGCATCATCCGCCAGACCGAGTTCTTCGTATACTCGAAAAAGGACCGCGAAGCGCTGCAGCAGTGCATGGACCTCGGTTATAAATTCCCCGAGATCACGACGTGGATCCGCGCGACGAAGAGTGATTTCGACCTGGTAAAGGATCTCGGAGTGAAGGAGACCGGTATTCTGGTCAGCTGCTCCGACTATCATATCTTCGAGAAGATGGGCCTGAACCGTGCCCAGGCGATGGATAAATATCTCGGCATCGTTTCGGATGCGATCGAGGCCGGCCTGCGCCCGCGTTGCCACTTTGAAGACATTACCCGTGCAGACTTCTACGGTTTCGTAGTTCCGTTCGCGACAGCCCTGATGAAGCTGTCCCGCCAGAGCGGCATTCCGGTGAAGATCCGCGCGTGCGACACCATGGGTTACGGCGTGTCCTACCCCGGTGTTTCATTGCCCAGAAGCGTTCCGGGCATCATCTACGGCCTGCAGCACTACGCAGGCGTGCCGAGCGACATGCTCGAGTGGCACGGCCACAACGATTTTTATAAGGGTGTGATCAATGCCTCCACCGCGTGGCTTTATGGCGCGGGCGCGGTCAACTGCTCCATGCTCGGTATCGGCGAGCGTACGGGCAATGTTCCGCTCGAGGCGATGGTATTCGAATATGCTTCTCTGCGCGGAACTCTCGACGGAATGGACCCCACGGTCATCACGGAGATCGCGCGTTACCTAGAGCGTGAGACCGGTTACGAGATCCCGCCCATGACCCCTTTTGTCGGAAAGAATTTCAACGTAACACGCGCCGGGATCCACGCCGACGGCCTGTTGAAGAACCCGGAGATCTACAATATCTTCGATACGGAGAAGATCCTGAACCGCCCGCCGCTCGTTGCGGTATCCAACACCTCGGGCCTGGCCGGCATTGCCTGCTGGTACAACCAGTACTACGGCCTGAAAGGCGACGCCCAGATCGACAAGAAACTGCCGGGCGTCATGGCGATCAAGAAGGAGATCGACGAAGAGTTCGAAAACGGACGTATCACGGTCATCAGTGAGAACGAGATGATCCGCTTTGCGCAGAAGTATCTGGACGATGTTTTGCCGCAGGCGTTTGACATCGACTGATCACCCGACGGAGAAAGTTGAGGAAAACCGTTATGATGGATGGAGATTCTTTGCGGATCCGTGTTTTTAACACACTGGAAAATCAAATACTCAACGGGGAACTGATGCCGGGAGATGCACTGAACGAGATCAAACTTTCGAAAGAACTGGGTGTGTCCCGGACGCCGATCCGCGAAGCACTGCGGCAATTGGAGCTGGAGGGCCTGGTGGAAAATGTGCCGAATAAGGGCTGCGTGGTCATCGGTATCTCGGAGAAAGATATCGAGGACATCTACGCCATCCGCGTGCGGATGGAAGGTCTGGCGGCGCGCTGGAGCGCTCTGCACATCACCAAAGAGGATAAAAACCGTTTGAACGAGATCCTGGATCTGCAGGAGTTTTACCTGCAGAAGGAGGATTATGACCGTATCTGGAAACTGGATACGGAGTTTCACAGCATCATCTATAAGGCGGCCGATTCGCGCCCGCTGCAGAACATGCTGACCAGCTTTCATAATTATGTACGCCGTGCCCGCGGCTTCTCGATGAAGGCGGAAGGGCGTTCCGTAAAGACGGTGGCGGAGCATCGCAAGATCGTTGACGCCATCTGCGCGGGAGATCCCGACGCGGCGGAAGAAGCGATGAAGAGCCACATTCTGAAGGCTCTGGATAACCTCAAAGAAAACTTAAAGAGAAGCGGAAAGAGTTCCGTTTGAGTATGAATCTATGATAATAATATGGTATCTGGCCCTGATCGCGCTTTTGTTTTTCGGGGCGCATATTTGTAAGCGGGGCACGTGGAACGAGGAGAACCTGTCCTTCACGCAGACGAAGAATTATCTGGGTTTCTGCGCGGTCATCATCGTGTTTCACCACATTTCACAGGACACCTGCGCCCCCTGGCTGAACCCGAGATACATTCGCCACGGACTGGACATCTTTGTGACCGCCGGCTACCCGATGGTCGCGATGTTTTTGTTCTGCTCCGGCTTCGGCCTGTATAAGAGCGCGAAGGCAAAGCCCGATTTTTTCAAACGTTTCCTGCCGTCACACCTGATCCCGATCCTGATCCCGACGGTGCTGACGACGGCGGTCTACATCGGTTTCCGCATTTGGCGCGGCGTTTCGCTGAAGTATGATTTTCCGTTTGCAAACAATGACCATTCGACGTATCATCCGTACATCTGGTTCGTTCCCTGCATCATCCTTCTGTACATTTTGTTCTACATCGGCTTCGGCCTTTTTAAGAAAGATACGGTCGGTATTGCTGTCGTTGCCGTCGGTACCGCTTTATACATCCTGTTTTGCATCGTGTTCGGTTACGGGACCTGGTGGTTCAACACGGCGCACATGTTTTTGGTCGGCATCCTCGCCGCAAAAAACGAGGAGCGCATGCTCGCCAAATCGAAAAAACACTACGTCCGGCGCCTGGTCATCACGCTGATCCTGATTCCGATCCTTTGGTTTTTGGGCAATAACGCCGGAGGGATCTATCTGTCGGTATTTCACCATCCGTATGACGATGTTTACGGATACCGTTGCGAACTGGTGTCCTGCATTTTCCAGATCCTCTATACATTCGCCTTTGTGTCGATGTACTATCTGCTCAGTCTGAAGATCAAACTCGGGAACCTCGCACTTTCGTTCTTCGGAAGATTTACGCTGGAACTCTACCTCGTGCACGGTATCTTCATTCATATGTTCGGATTCTTCATGATCCGAGACGGCA
>JAFZPG010000082.1 GCA_017550425.1 Lachnospiraceae bacterium
GAATCCACGTATATCAGAGTGGCCAATGCCGGGAACTGATACCCTAAAGCTCTTTCACGGCGCCTTTGGATACAACAGAATAAGTTTGTGGTGATTATTGTCAATTTAGGTCTTGACAAAGGTCATTACATATCAGTTAGCCGGGCATCCTCAAAAAGCGAGGTACAGGAGCTCTGTTGGCTAATTCAGCGAGCCGTTTGGGCTGTTTAGTTAGCCGGGCGCTCTCAAAAGTCATAGTACAGAAGCCGCATTGACTAATTATCCGAGTTATTTTGACTGTTTAGTTAGCTGCGTCGCCTCAATAAGCAAGGTACATAAGCATGATCGGCTAATTATTCGAGCCCATTAGAGTTACTTAGTTAGCCACGCGTGTTTTAAATGCGGAGCCGGGCAGCATTGGAGATAGAGGATCGTATCCTGCCTCCTCTTTACAAGCGCGTATTTTTGTGGTAAAATATTCTGAGCGACGTGCGCCCTGGGCGCAAGCGCGAAATTTTATCTTCGGAGGTAATACATCATGGCATTGGTACCTTATGTCATTGAACAGACAAATCGTGGTGAGAGATCCTACGACATATATTCGAGACTTTTGAAAGAGCGCATCATTTTCCTGGGTGAGGAGGTCAATGAAGTGACCGCGAGCCTGGTCGTTGCGCAGCTTCTGTTCCTGGAGTCGGAAGACCCGAATAAAGACATCAACCTGTACATCAACAGCCCGGGCGGCAGCGTGACTGCGGGCATGGCGATCTACGACACCATGCAGTACATCAAGTGCGACGTTTCCACGACCTGCATCGGCATGGCAGCCAGCATGGGAGCTTTCCTCCTGTCCGGCGGCGCAAAGGGTAAGCGCTACGCGCTTCCGAACGCGGAGATCATGATCCACCAGCCTCTGGGCGGCGCTCAGGGCCAGGCGACGGAGATCCAGATCGCGGCGGAGCACATTTTGAAGACACGCGAGAAGTTGAATACCATCCTTGCGGCGAACTGTGGTCGTCCGCTGGAAGAGATCGCGCGGGATACCGAGCGTGACAACTATATGTCGGCAGAGCAGGCGAAGGAATACGGCCTGATCGATGCCGTTATCACAAACCACTGAAAGGTGATCAATCATGGATAACAAAGACAAAGAGGCAAAAGACGTCATTCGCTGCGGCTTCTGCGGCAGGACTGAAAAAGAAGTCCGCGGACGGCTGTTTGGCGGAAGCTATGCCGGAACCTACATCTGTGAAGACTGTGTAAATCTCTGCATGGAGATGATCGAGAAGCCGGACCGGGGAGACTACGATCTGGTGCGTCTCATGTATCCGAAGGAGATCAAACGGCATCTGGACGAGTATGTCGTAGGACAGGAATTGGCGAAAAAAGCGCTCTCCGTAGCGGTCTACAACCACTATAAGCGTGTCAACCACGCGGACAATACCGAAGTCGACCTGCAGAAGTCCAACATCCTGCTACTCGGTCCGACCGGTTGCGGTAAGACCTTCCTGGCGCAGTCTTTGGCGAAGATCCTGAACGTTCCTTTTGCCATTGCGGACGCGACGACGCTCACCGAGGCCGGTTATGTCGGCGAGGATGTTGAGAACATCCTGCTGAAACTGATCCAGGCAGCGGATTACGATATCGAGCGCGCACAGTACGGCATCGTATACATCGACGAGATCGATAAGATCGCAAAGAAATCGGAAAATGTTTCCGTGACCCGCGATGTATCCGGTGAGGGCGTACAGCAGGCGCTTCTGAAGATCCTGGAAGGCACGGTGGCCAGCGTTCCCCCGCAGGGCGGACGTAAGCATCCCCAGCAGGAACTTTTGCACATTGACACAACGAATATCCTGTTTATCTGCGGTGGCGCATTCGACGGTCTGGATAACATCATCGAGGCCCGCATCGGCAAGAAGTCCATGGGCTTCAACTCGAACGTGGAGAGTAAGATCGAGAAGAATACGGGCGAACTGTTCCGTGAGGTATTGCCTCAGGATCTGGTGAAGTTCGGTATCATTCCGGAGTTTGTCGGCCGTGTTCCGATCACGGTTTCTCTGGATCTTTTGGATCGCGACGCTCTGGTGCGCATCCTGACCGAGCCGAAGAACGCCATTGTCCGCCAGTATCAGTACATGCTGTCGCTCGACGAGGTGAAACTCGAGTTCGACGAGGACGCATTGCTCGCGATCGCCGACCTTTCGCTGGAGCGGAAGACGGGAGCCAGAGGCCTGCGCGCCATTTTGGAAGACATCATGATGGACACCATGTACGAGGTTCCGTCGGATGACTCGATCGCTACTTGCCGGATCACGAAGGAAACGGTGGAGAAACATTCCGATCCGGAGTACACGTACCGCGATCCCGAGGTGATCGCACAGCGCAGAAGGGCGCAATCATTTGCCGAAAGCCAGGCCGGACAGCCCGAGCCGGCGTAAGGCGCACGAGCTTGTAAATCAAAGATTTAACCGAGAAATAGAACCGAGTAGGAGCGCCCCTCCTACTCGCCGTTCGTTTATAGGGCAGGTTTTCGCGTAAGGCCTGCCGCAGGGAGTTTCTATGAAAGAGTTTTACAAAGAGGTCCCGATCCTGATCCTCAGGGACATCGTTCCGCTGCCGGACCAGGACCTGACCATTGAAGTAAAAAGGGAGAGATCGAAGGCGGTCGCGCAGAGGATGCGCGTGAAGCTGACGTGTATCGAGGAGGGTCTGGATACCGTTTCGGCCGATGACCTCTATGTTGGATTATTCATGCAGAAGGATGCCTCCTCTGCGGATCCGGCGCCGAATGAGGTCTTCGATATCGGCGGTATCGGGCGTGTTCTTCGTGTGTATAAAAATGACAATGACAACCTGGTCATGCGTGTGCGCGTGGTGGACCGCGGGAAGCGCCTCTCTATGGAGGGTGAGGAGTACTGGTCTGGTCTGGTGGCGACGCAGCCGCTCATCATGCGTCTGGAGGATATCTCCGAGCAGGAGCGTGAGGCACTCTACGAAAGCATCCGCGACGAGCGGGCGCATATGCTGCGCCTGGCCGGCGTTTCGGACCGCACGGCAATGAGTGCGCCGGCGCCCGATCTGGCTTCGCTGATGAATCAGGTCATCCGCATGCCGTTCTGCCGCCCGCCCATGCAGCAGATCTACCTGGAGGAGAACAACGAAACCAAACGCGCGCTGATCGTTCTGCAGTTTTTGAAGGATCGCACGCAGGTGGAGACACTGCGCCAGGAACTGAACCAGAAGGTGAAGGCGAGCATTGACAAAAACCAAAAGGAATTCTTCATCCGTGAGCAGATCCGCGCCCTGAAGAAGGAAGTCGGCGATGACGAAGAGGCGCAGATGTCCGAACTCGAGCAGAAGATCGCGGAGCTCGACGCGCCGGAGGAAGTCCTGGAGAAACTGAAGAAAGAGATGAACCGCATGGGTTCCATGCCGCCGGGAAGCCAGGAGAAGGCTGTGATCCAGACGTATTTGGAGACCATGCTGGAGCTCCCCTGGAATAAGAGCGGGGAGGTATTTTCCGATATCAAACGCGTGGAAGAGGTGCTGGAGGCGGACCACTACGGCCTCGAGAAAGTGAAGGAGCGCATCCTCGACTATCTCGCGGTCTACCTGCTGTCCGAGAAGGTGCAGGGCACGCTGATCTGCTTGGTCGGTCCGCCCGGATGCGGAAAGACCTCCGTGGCGACATCCATTGCCCGCGCCCTGCGGCGCGCCTTCGTGCGCATCAGCCTGGGCGGCGTGCGGGACGAGGCGGAGATCCGCGGCCACCGCAAGACCTACGTCGGCGCCATGCCGGGACGCATCGCAAACGCGATGAAGCAGGCGGGGGTCAATAATCCGCTGATCCTGCTGGATGAGATCGACAAAATGAGTAAGGACCTGCACGGGGACCCTGCGTCTGCGATGCTGGAGGTGCTGGATTACGAGCAGAACCATGCGTTCCGCGACCACTATCTGGAGGTTCCGATGGACCTCTCGAAGGTCATGTTCATCGCGACGGCGAACGATGCTTCGAACATCCCGGCGCCGCTGTACGACCGCATGGAGATCATCGAGCTTTCGGGTTACACGGAAAATGAGAAACTGCATATCGCGAAGGATTACCTGGTGAAGAAGCAGGTCGAGAAGAACGGCCTGGCGCCTGGACAGGTGACGCTGCCCGACGAAACGCTCTTGGTGATGATCCGCGAATATACGCGGGAGGCAGGCGTGCGCGCGCTGGAACGCCGCATCGGCGAGATCTGCCGGAAGTATGCCCGCAAACTGTTGGAGATGGAAGATCGCAGTGCGGTCTTTGATGTGACGCCCGACGAGGCGCGTGCCCTGCTGGGCCGCGGCCGGACGGACGATAAAGGCGAACTGGTGCCGCAGATCGGCGTGGTCCATGGCCTGGCCTGGACGGGCGCGGGCGGCGACACGCTGGACATCGAGGTCAATGTCATGCCCGGTAAGGGAGAACTGAAACTGACCGGTAAGCTGGGCGACGTCATGAAGGAATCTGCCATGACGGCGCTGAGTTACGTGCGATTTGTCGCGCCGGACTACGATGTCGCACCGGATTTCTTCGAGACACACGATATCCACGTCCATGTGCCCGAGGGCGCGGTGCCGAAGGACGGACCTTCGGCCGGTATCACGCTGGCGACGGCGATCCTGTCGGCCGTGATCCTTAAAGAGGTGCGCGGCGATGTCGCCATGACCGGCGAGGTCACGCTGCGCGGACGTGTGCTGCCCATCGGCGGCCTGAAGGAGAAACTTCTGGCGGCGAAGATGGCAGGCATGACGACCGTTCTGGTTCCGGACCGGAACCGTCCCGATGTGGCGGAACTGTCCGGCGAGATCGTGGACGGCCTGGACATCTGCTATGTGAATGCCATGAACGATGTGATCGCATCGGCCTTCGCGAGATAGGAGGGCCCATGATCATTCGCAGTGTGGAACTGGAGTTTGTGTGCGGCGTTACGAGTAAATTGCCCGAGACGAAACTGCCCGAAGTAGCATTTGCCGGCAAATCCAACGTCGGCAAATCCTCGCTGATCAATGCGCTGATGAACCGCAAATCCTATGCTCGGACCAGCGCACAGCCGGGAAAGACACAGACCATCAATTTTTATAATATAAGCAAAGAAGTGTACCTCGTGGATCTGCCCGGCTATGGGTATGCGAAGGTGTCACAGGAAGAGAAGGAGCGCTGGGGACGCATGATCGAGCGCTACCTTCGTATGTCCGAAAATCTGAAACATGTCTTTTTGCTTGTAGATATTCGGCACGAACCTGCGTTACATGATTGTCAGATGTTTGATTGGATCGCGAATGCGGGCTACCGTCCCATCGTGATCGCGACCAAACTCGATAAGATCAATCGCAGCCAGCTGCAGAAACAGTGCAGTCTGATCCGCAAGAAACTGGGCATGCGCCCGGACGATGCGCTGATCCCGTTTTCGTCAGAGACGAAACAGGGGCGGGATGAACTCTGGCAGGTCATCGATCAGGCGATATCGGAGGTAAATAATGAGTGAACAACAGAAGAAGCCGGCGAAGAAGAAACGGAAACGCCGCAGTAAAGGGCTGAGCATCCTCATCACGGTGGTGCTCCTTTTGGCGATCCTGGCCATGGTCGGCGTGATCTTTTATTTCATCATCCTGCCGAACCGTTATTCAGGTTTGCTGAACTATGTATATGATGATGTGACGATGGCACCCGATGAGACGCTGCCGCCGGAAGATGACGAAACGGAGGCCGGAAGCGACTCGCCGAAGGATGTGGTGCAAAATATCGACGACCTGCTCAGTCAGTTGCAGAACGCGACCACGGACGACAACGGAAATCTGGTGCTCCCCGGAACGCCCGACGATTCCGAAACGAACGGAGATCCGGCGGGAAGCGATCCTGCGACTCCCGGTGACCCCGGCGACCCGGCCACTAAACCGACGAAGGCTCCTTCAAAGCCCATAACCCTGCCGGCGGTGCAGACGGACGACGACGTGAAGAACATCCTGTTGATCGGCATTGACGCCCGCGGGGATTCTAACGCGGGACGTTCCGATACGATGATCATTCTGTCGATCAATGATAAGACGAAGACCATCACGATGACATCCCTGATGCGTGACTGTTATGTGGCCATCCCGGGCCGCGGTAACAACCGCCTGAATGCCGCGCATGCGTACGGCGGCGCGAACCTTTTGATGCAGACCATCGAACTGAATTTCGGTATCCACATCGACGGATTTGCACGTGTCAATTTTGTAAGTTTCCCTCAGATCATCGATAACATCGGCGGTGTTACCGTCGGCATCGAGGAAAATGAGATCCAGTATATCAACCGGTACCTGAAGGAGATCAACCGTATCTTCGGTGTGGATCCCAACGACAGCAAATATCCGGAGGGACAGGTCGGAGCGCAGCTCCTCAACGGCCGCCAGGCACTCGCTTATTCCCGTATCCGCTATGTCGGTTCGGACTATGCGCGTACGCAGCGCCAGAGAGAGGTCCTGAACGCGGTAGCCTCCAAACTTCGGGGTATGGGTATCTTCGAGATCGACTCGTTCCTGAATAATACATTGCCCCTGATATCCACAAACCTGGACAGAGGCTACGTGAATTCGCTGATCACGAGCGCGCCCTCCCTCTTGAAGTATACGATCAATGAGGCGCGCATCCCGGCCGACGGCATGGGCACCGGTGTTCGCATCGACGGCAAGAGCGTGATCTCGGTCGACCTGGTGGCAGCCCGGAACTATCTCAACGCCGTGATCTACGGAAGATAAATCGTTGGTATTGCATTGAACTGCTATAGTTAAGGAGTGAGCGTTATGTCCAGTCGCAAAATCCGTTTTCGGGTCCAATTGGTCTGCCTGTCGATGGTCGCGATCGCCTACGTGATCTATTATGTGTTTCCCGGATTTCGTTCGTATAGAGAAAAGGAATCGGTACCGGAAACTGGTGAGGAGTCGGTTCAGGCAACAAAAGCAACAAAAGCGGTTTTTACCAAAGAGACGATTCTAGCGTACGAGCCATCCTATTATGAGAAGTACCTCCATGATCCGAGGATCATTAAGGACCCGGTAATAGGCGGACTTGAGAGTGGGTATATCAAGCAGATACTGATCCTGGAAAATAAGATACCCGCAGATGCGCCTTACCTGACGAAGGAGAAGGCGATCGAGATATGCAACGGGTTGACGGATCTTCCGACGAAGGAAGAAAAATGGGAGAATGCCGTCATGACTGCATTTGATGAGGTGGCATATGCACCGGATTTTAAAGGCGGCAGCGGAATGACCCGCATCATATATTTCACAGACGAAACGCACAGTAAGGTGATCATGATCGCAGGCTTTTGCGTGTATTACAAAGATTATGATCTGCCGGATGCACCTTTGGAGATCCTGTTTGATCCATTTGGTGAATCATAGCACATATCAGGACAGACCGAGATCTGGGAT
Organism: Lachnospiraceae bacterium; assembly: GCA_017550425.1. Lineage (GTDB taxonomy): Bacteria > Bacillota > Clostridia > Lachnospirales > Lachnospiraceae > UBA1201. The sequence continues at coordinate 7,435 of JAFZPG010000082.1, forward strand.
CCCGGTCTGTTTTTGTTTGCCTTTTTGCGTTTTTTTCTCCTTTTTGCGGTTGTACTATCTTACGAATTTTGATACAATATAGGGAGGAATGTCATAAGATACGCATCGGAGGACAGGACATGAAAGAGCGCATTCGCGAATTGGCAAACGGACAGGTCGAAGTCACGACTCCCGCACTGGCCATAGAGCCCGTACAGATTGAAGAAAAGCTCCCGTTAGACATCACGTATAAGGCTTCCATTCACGTCGATTCGACGAATGGTGTGGCTTTGAAGGGCGTGGTGTATTCGTCGCACAGTCGTGTAAATATCGCGCATTCGACGTTTTACGGACGGAGCTGTGATATCTTCTATGAGGTGAATACCAATACATTGTCCGCGCAGGCGGTGATCGAGGGCGGTTTCACTTTGGTGACGAACGCCGGCGTGATCAAGATCCCCTTTGCGTTCTCCATGGAGGAGCCGGTGTACGGCAGCGAGGGGCGCGTGATCCGTTCCGTCTACGATTTTGCCGATTTCACGGCGAAAGAGCCTGAAGCCGCGTATCGTTTCTTCCGCTCGAAGGCCTTCATGGATTCGAATATCCTGAAGAACCCGGACCAGATCGCCCTGTACCAGACCCTTGTTTCCGACCGCAATGTCGAGCGCGGCGTCGAGGAGTTCCTGTCCGGTATCGGCGCGAAGCCTTCGCTCGTATTCACGATGGAAGGCGACCCGATCAAAAACTACTCCGAGCTGACGGAAGACGTCGGCGGCGAGATCGTGCTCCAGAAGAATACCTGGGGCTATGGCGACCTGTATGTTTCCTGCAGCGCCGACTATATCGAACTGTCCACTGACCATATCACATCCCATGATTTTGTTGATGATACATATGTATTTCGTTATACGATAAAGGCGGACCTGCTGGCCCAGGGCCTGAACGTTGCAGACATCCTGTTCACGACGGCAAAAGGCGATAAGACCTTCCGTGTCAGCATTACCCAGCAGGAACTGACGCGCTTCGCATCCCGTTCGGACTTTCTGCGTAAGCGTTCCAGCTTCAACCTGATGCAGGATTTCGTGGCTTACCGCATCGCGGTCAGCCTGAAAGCGCTGGCAGAGCAGAAGCGCCGTCTGAAATCCCTGTATACTTCTTTGAAAAAACTGCGTGAGGAAACGGAGGATGTCTCAGATCGCTCCGGTTATACCCTCATGCTCATTTACGTGGATATGCTCCGCAAACATCCGGAGGAGGCAGACCTTCTGTTGGATGAGGTGCGCGAGCCCATCATGCAGAACCGCCTGGTCAATAACCGCCATTACTGCTTCTACCTCTATCTGCGCGCCCTGTTCACGCAGGAGAAGGAGCATATGGAGACCGCGTCCGCATTGATCAATAAGTACTATGCGGAAAATGGCCAGGACCCCGTCCTGATGATGCTTCTGATGGAGGTCGACAACTCCCTGAAGGAGAACTCCAGCCTGGCGCTGCTGCGTCTGAAAGAACTGTATAAAAACGGTTGCAGAAGCCCGCTTCTGTACCTGATCGCGATCGAGCACTACCGCAGCCAGCCCGATCTTCTTCGTGTGCTCAATTCCTTCGAACTCCAGGTCGTATACTTCGGAGCCCGTAAGGGACTCCTGTCCGAGGAGATGAGCGTGGAAGTGGCGCGCGCCGCTTCGCATGAGCAGAAGTATAAGCCGTTCACACGCCGCCTGCTCACCTATCTGTGCAAAAAATATCCGACCGACGCGATGCTCGAGATGCTGCTGGGCTACCTGATCCGCAGCGGCTACCGCGATGAGAGAGATTTCCCGTGGTACGAGATGGGCGTGGAGCGCCATCTGGCCATCACGTCACTGAATGAAGTGTATATGTACTGCCTCCCGGCAGATTATAAAAAACCCATCCCGAAGGAAGTCCTGCTGTTCTTTACTTACAGCAATAACATGAAGGACGACCTGCAGGAAAAACTCTATGAGAACGTTCTGATGTTCTACCCGCAGGACAGCCCGGTGTACCGCGAGTACCGTCCGATGATGGAAGAGTACGCGCTCACGAAGCTCCTCGAGGGACGCATCAGCCGCAAACTGGTTCCGCTGTACCGTCATCTGATCGTGCAGGAAATGATCGACGAGCGCCTGGCAAAAGTGCTGCCGAACCTCCTCATGGCCTATGAATTCACCTGCAGCAACCCGAAGATGCAGTCCATGGTGCTTCGCTATCCGGAACTGAACTATGAGGACACGATGCCGCTGGAAAACGGTATCTGTTGCGCGCCTCTGTTCATGGATAACTGCATGGTCTTCTTCATCGATGCATTCGGACACCGTTATCTCGATGTTCCGTACACGAAGGAGCTTCTCTTTGAGGACCGGCAGCTGATGGAGACCTGCGAGCAGGTCTACCCGGGACACTTTATGTTCCGCCTGCGCCGCACGAAGGAAGTCCTGGCGAAACAGGAGCCGACGCCGGAGGATGTGGACCTTCTGCGGGAAATGTATCACGTAGCCGAACTCAATCCGCTGTTTAAACTGCGCATCGTATCCAAACTTCTGGACGTGGCGCTCGCCGGCGGAAATATCGATAAAGAGGTCCTGGAGCAGCTCGATCTTTCGACGATCTCCTACCAGGATCGCCGTAAAGCGTTGGAATGCCTGGTAAAGGCGGGACGCTATGAAACCGTCTACAACTATGTCAAGGTATCCGGCATCAACGGTTTGGCGCCAGAGAGTCTGCTGACCGTGCTTTCGTCCGTGATCAAATCCGCGGGCGCAGCTGGCGACGAGCATCTGGGCTACCTGTGCCTGTACCTGTTTACGAAAAATGTTTATAATTCCACCACCCTCGTATATCTGCTGACCTATTACGACGGACCCAGCGATATGATGTGCCGCGTGATGTTCGAGGCGAACCGCCAGAAGATCCCGTGCGGCGAGATGGCGGAGCGCATCCTGGCCCAGAAACTGTTCTCCGGCGACTGGGAGCAGCTCGACGATGTGTATGATATTTACCGCCGCCAAATGAAGGTGACGGAGCTTCTGGAGCGTGCCTACTACGTGGTCTGCGCATATCGCTACTTCGTTCTGGAGAAACCGATGGAGGAGCGCATCTTTGCGGTCCTGGAAGATTATTGCATGCTGAAGGACAGCCCGTACGTGGATCTGGACCTCTGCAATATCGCCCTGCTGTGTTACTATTCGAGCGTCGAGCATCTGACGCGCGAGCAGCTGTCCTACTGTGAGATCCTGCTGGATCGCCTGTGTAAGAAGGGGCTGATGTTCGGCTTCTACGGAAAGTTGTGGACGAAGGTCTCCTGTCCGGCGGAACTGAACGGAAAGTTCCTGCTGGAACACCGCGCGAAGGAAGCGCGCCGCGTATATCTGCACACCCGTCTGTCGGGTACGGACCATGAGGACGTGGCGGCCATGAAGGAAATGTATCACGGCATCTTCGTGACGCAGGTGGTGCTGTTCGCGGATGAGACCATGAACTATTCGATCGTGGAAGAAAGAGAGACTGCATCCGGCTTAAAGAGCGTTGTGGTGAAGAAAGAAGTATTGTCCAATGATATGTCCTTTGTGCGGCAGGGGAGCGTGTTCGATACGATCAATCAGATCGGAACGCTGTACGCGCAGGGACAGGATAAACGCCTCGAGGAAGCATTGCTCGCGTGTGAGGCGAAAAACGAACTGATCAACAAATATTTTGATGTCATGTAAAGTGGGAGAAGGTTATGGACGGATTATTGATTGGATTTGATCTGTGCGACACTTATACACAAGTGTGCGTATATGACGAAGAGACCGCAGAACCTGTCGTGATTCCGCTTTCCGATCCGGAGGTCGCGCAGTTCGGCGACATCCCCACGGTGGTCTGCAAATGCCGCCGCCGGGACGAATGGCGCATCGGATCGGACGGATTTAAGACCGCGCTCGAAAGCGATGGCATCATGGTCGATAAACTCATCCGGCTGTCCCGCAAGAGCGGCGTTGCCACGCTGGAGGATGTGACCTACCGGGCTTCGGAGCTCCTGGAGATCTTCATCCGGAAGGTGCTGGGGCTGGTGAGTGAAAAATACGATCACGCGCCGATCCGCAAACTCGTGTTTACGCTGCGGGTGCTGGATGCGCGTATCATCGAGTGCATTCTCGATACGGCGAAAAAATTCGGCCTGTCGGAGGATCAGGTGCAGATCATCGGGCACGCCGAGGCTTACATGTATTTCCTGATGAGCCAGAAGCCGGAGGTCTACGCGAATATCGCAAGTTTGTTTGAACTGTCTGAAGAGGGACTGACCTATATGGAGTGTCGCGTGATGCGCGGCATGAAGCCGCAGATCGTGCGGATCAACGCAGAACGTCTGGAAGAAGGCTTCGATCTGGGCATTTTGGAAAATGCGCAGGGCAAACGTCTGGCGGACAATATCATCTGTTCCTGTGCGGAGCGTCTGCTGGCGAAGAAGATCATTTCGTCGGTCTGCCTGGCCGGAAAGGGTTTCGAACATGTGGATCAGTGGGGCGTGAAAGCATTGCCCGTGATCTGCAACCGCAGAAAGGCGTTTTACGAGGGACCGCTGTTTGCGAAAGGCGCTGTGTATCTGGCACTGGATACGTTGCGTGAAACATCGGCATACCCGTACATGTGTGTCTGCGACGGCCGCCTGGCGTCGAATGTCAGCATCAACATGCAGGTGAACGGCCTTGCGCGTCAGGTGAAGTTAGTCAGCGCAGGCACGCGTTGGTATCAGGCCGGCAGTGAACTGGAGTTCTACATCGATGACATGGATTCGGTCGACCTGAACATTCAGGCCATCGACCAGATGCAGTCCCGCACGGTGAAGGTGGATCTCGATAATTTCCCGGTGCGCCCGAAGCGCGCGACGCGTGTGAAGATGTCGCTGTCCTGTCCGTCGGAAAGTCTTTTGAAACTGAAGATCGAGGATATGGGCTTCGGCACCATGTTCCCGGCGACAGATGCCTGTGTGGAGCGGGAGATACCGCTGTAAAGTATTTGATATCCTACTTAAGTTGCATAGAAAGAGGTACAGGTTATGGGGTCCTATATCTTAAGTTTGAGCCCGATGGCGAAACATCCGTATCGCACCAGAGAGTTGGGCGTAGATATTTACACGGCAGAAGAACTGTGCTATTATATCTATCATAACTTCGTCGTCGTCGATGACGAATTCATTTCCCGCGAGCTTTTTGAGTTCCTGGAGGATGAATTAAAGCTCGTCGACCACGTAGCACACATCCGCAAATATATCGAAGATAAGCCGTCCATGGAATTGACGCTGCTCTTCATTTTGCGGGAGTTCCGTTTCTACAACGAGACGGAGCTGCATGAATTCCAGATCCGCTATGAGGAGTTCAAACGCAACGGAACGGCGATGCGGCGGCTTTTGAAGGCTGACTTTTTGCTGGAGCACGGCTACGTGCTCGGCGCGCTGAATATGTACCATTACTTCGACTATGCGAAGAAGGATCTGACGTTGCAGCCTGATTTCATCTTTAAGGTGCGCCAGCACATGGCGGTGGCTTACATCCGTCTGGGTCTGAACACTGAGGCGATGGAAGCGTTCAAATCAGCATGGCAGGAGCAGCAGAACGAGGAGATCTTAAAGCAGATCTATCGTTTCTCCCTGTTTTCCGGCGTGCCCATGCCGCAGGAGATCGCGCAGGCGCTCGATGCGGTAAAAGAGCAGCAGTGGCGCGCGGAGTTTGAAGAGGCGAAGACGCAGGCATATCTGCTTGCATCGACCGGCTCGACGGCAGCGATCTTCACGAAGGACGCGGTCCGCAGAAAAGAGCTGCTGGATGAATACATTGGCCGAAAGAAGAAAGAATATCGGAAGGCTATACTGTGAGTGTGACAGTTTGATTCGAAAAGCGATCGCTAGATAAGCTTTGCGAGACAAACTGCCACTCGAGAAGTTTGGTTTCGCCTTCGAAACCGCAGGTTAAGAAGACGAAATAAACTTCGAGCAAACTTAGAGGTGAGTAAAATGAAAGAACTGGAAAAAACGTACGATCCCCAAGAGATCGAGGGACGTTTGTACGACAAATGGATACAGAAAGGGTATTTTCACGCGAAGGTAAACCCGAATAAAAAACCGTTTACCATCATGATGCCGCCGCCCAACATCACGGGCCAGCTGCACATGGGACACGCGCTGGACAATGCCATGCAGGATATTCTGATCCGTTTCAAGCGGATGCAGGGCTATGAGGCTCTGTGGCAGCCGGGAACGGACCACGCCGCGATCGCGACGGAGGTCAGGGTCATCGAGAAACTCAAGGAAGAAGGCATCGATAAGAAGGACCTGGGCCGTGAGAAGTTTTTGGAGCGTGTTTGGGACTGGCGTAAGGAATACGGCGGACGTATCATCAACCAGCTCAAAAAGTTAGGCTCTTCGGCCGACTGGGAACGCGAGCGTTTCACCATGGACGAAGGCAATAATAAAGCAGTTACCGAGGTTTTCTGCAACCTGTACGAGAAGGGCCTGATCTATAAGGGCTCCCGTATCGGTAACTGGTGCCCGGTCTGCAAGACTTCCATCTCGGATGCCGAGGTCGTTTATGAGGAGCAGGCGGGACATTTCTGGCATATCAATTATCCGATCATCGGTGAGGAGGGTCGCTTCGTTGAGATCGCGACCACCCGTCCCGAGACCATGCTCGGCGATACCGCCGTTGCGGTAAACCCGGACGATGAGCGTTATAAGGACCTGGTTGGCAAGATGCTCTTGCTGCCCATCGTAAACCGTGAGATCCCCGTGATCGCGGATGCTTATGTAGATAAGGAGTTCGGTACCGGCTGCGTTAAGATCACGCCGGCGCACGACCCGAACGACTTCGAGGTAGGTAAGCGCCACAACCTCGAAGAGATCAATATCCTGAATGATGACGCGACGATCAATGAGAACGGCGGACGTTACTGCGGCATGGACCGTTACGAGGCCCGCAAAACGATCGTTGAGGAACTGGACAGACTGGGCCTTTTGGTCCGCGTCGAGGATCACGTACACAACGTAGGAACGCACGATCGTTGTAAGTCGACGGTCGAGCCGATGATCAAACTGCAGTGGTACGTGAAGATGGACGAGCTGATCAAGCCGGCTGCAGAGGCAGTAAAGAACGGCGACGTGAAGCTGGTTCCCGAGCGCATGGAGCGTACCTTCTTCAACTGGACGGACAATATCCGCGACTGGTGCATTTCCCGCCAGCTCTGGTGGGGCCACCGCATCCCGGCGTACACCTGCCCGAACTGCGGTAAGATGGTCGTAGCGCGTGATGCCGTTACGTACTGCCCGGAGTGTGGCACAGCGATGGAGCAGGATCCGGATACCCTGGACACCTGGTTCTCGTCGGCACTGTGGCCGTTCGCGACGCTCGGCTGGCCGGAGAAGACGCCCGAACTGGACTACTTCTTCCCGACCGACGTCCTCGTTACCGGTTACGATATCATTTTCTTCTGGGTCATCCGCATGATGTTCTCGAGTTATGAGCAGATGGGTCAGCGCCCGTTCCACACGGTGCTGTTCCACGGCCTGGTGCGTGACTCACAGGGCCGCAAGATGAGTAAGTCCCTGGGTAACGGCATCGATCCGCTCGAGGTCATCGAGAAGTACGGCGCCGACGCCCTGCGTATGATGCTCATCATGGGCAATGCGCCCGGCAACGACATGCGTTTCTACTGGGAGCGCGTCGAGGCAGCCCGCAACTTCGCAAATAAAGTATGGAACGCTTCGCGTTTCATCATGATGAATATCGAGAAGACCGGCGATGTCGATCACGTTGAGCTCTCCGAGCTGACGGCCGCCGACCGCTGGATCCTGAGTAAATCCAACACGCTCGTAAAAGAAGTGACCGAGATGCTCGAGAAATACGAGCTGGGCATTGCCCTCCAGAAGGTTTACGACTTCGTCTGGGAGGAGTTCTGCGACTGGTACATCGAGATGGTGAAGCCTCGGCTGTGGAACGCGGAAGACGCGACCCACGCGGCTGCGATCTGGACTCTGAAGACCGTTCTGATCGACGCACTGAAGATGCTGCATCCGTTCATCCCGTTCGTTACCGAGGAGATCTTCTGCAACCTGCAGGATAAGGAAGACTCGATCATGGTATCCGACTGGCCGGTATATCACGCAGAGAGAGCATTTGCCGAGGAAGAAAAGGAAGTCGAGCTCATTAAAGAAGCCGTTCGCCAGATCCGTAACGTGCGTACATCCATGAACGTTCCGCCTTCGAAGAAGGCTACCGTTTATGTCGTTTCGGAAAATGAAGGCGTTCGCGCGATCTTTGAGAAGAGCCGCGTATTCTTCGCAACGCTGGGCTATGCGAGCCAGGTCATCATTCAGGGCGACCGCGTTGGTATCGCGGACGATGCGGTTTCCGCAGTGATCCCGCACGCGGTTCTGTATATGCCGTTCGCCGATCTCGTTGACATCGAAAAGGAGCTGGCGAGACTGCGCGCCGAGAAGGAGCGTCTCGAGAAGGAAGTTGCCCGTGTTGAGGGCATGCTGTCGAACGAGCGGTTTATGAGTAAGGCTCCGCAAGCGAAGATCGATGAAGAAAAAGGAAAACTGGCCAATTACACCGCCACGAAGGAGCAGGTAATGCTTCGTTTGGCGCAACTTGAAAAATAAAAATGTCAATGGGGACGGTTCTATTGGTGACAGGTGACAGATAGAACCGTCCCCGTTGTCACATGCAAAAGAGGGGTTAACCATGAAAACATATTATGATGACGGGACCTTAAAGATCCGCAGCATGTGCGAGTCGGACAGTAAGGTTCTATTTGATACGTACGCTTCATACGGATGGCATCCGCAGCTGGAGACGTATGAAAACTATTTGAAGGAGCAGGAGGCGGGCGAGCGCCTGGTGTTCATCCCCGAGTATCGGGGCCAGGTCGCCGGAATCTGCACCCTGGTCATCCATCCGACCGAGGGATCATTTGCCGCAAAAGGCTGGCCGGAGATCGTGGATCTCTGTGTGTTCTTCAACACCCACAACGTCGGCATCGGTGACAAACTTCTGGATGTTGCGGAAGCTGAGGCGGCGAAATATGCGGACCACGTGTTCCTGGCGGTCGGCGTGCATTCGGGTTATGGCCCGGCGCAGCGCATTTACGCGAAGCGCGGCTACGTCCCGGATGGCACCGGTGTGTGGTACCAGGGAAAGCAACTGGACGAGTACGCTCCCTGTGTGAACGACGACGATCTGCTTCTGTTCCTATCGAAGAAAGTCGAGGCCGTACAGCCTGCCAGCGCACATTCCGATGTGTATAATGACATCCGCATCGAATATCTTCCGAAGGAAGAGTGGACGGGCACGAAGCTGCCGATCATCGACTATACGACCGAGTGGTACTATGACGTGGAGGCGACCGAAGAGGACGACTGCTTCACGACCGTGATGCGGAAGAAAAAGTTCGAGACGCCCGTGACGCACTCCGAGGAAGAGTATGGTTTTCCGGACGGGCTCTACGAGGATCACTGGGTGTCGATGGGCGCCGAGGCTTACGGCGTGGTTCAGGAGGTCAATGGTGAAAAGAAGCTGCTGGCCTGCATCGAGATCTGCTCTGAGTCGTGGAGCAACCGCATGATCGTGACAAACATGTGGGTGTCGCAGGAACTTCGCAGACAGCACATCGGAAAGCGGCTCATGGATCTGGCGAAACAGAAGGCCAGAGAGCAGGGACGCCGCGTCATAATGCTGGAGACGCAGTCCTGCAACACGGTAGCGATCGCGTTCTACCGTGCGCAGGGGTACAGACTCATCGGTTACGACACCTGCTGTTACACCAACCGCGACATCGAGCGGAAGGAAGTACGGTTCAATTTCGGTTACTTTTTCGACGAGGAGAAATGATATGCTGGACTGTTATTATATCGTAGAAAGCATTGACGGCGACTACGCCCACCTGCGTAAGATCCCGGACGAACCGGGCAGCGAGACGAAACTGGTCGCGCGGGCGCTGCTTCCCGAGACGATCAATGAAGGAACGTATCTGCACTACGCGATGCTGCAGTACGAAGAAGTAGAGGATATAGGGTGATGCGTTCGCCATATGTCCGAAAACGCTCGTAAACGGCGTTTTCAGGCCACATGGCTCACTGCTTGTTTACAAGCACCGCGCTGTCGGCGCTTTGCGCCTTTACCAGCGCTCCATCATTCGCGGCTCTCGCCCCACTTCGTTGGGCTTCACCGCTCATGATGGGCGTTCGCCATATGTCCGAAAACGCTCGTAAACGGCGTTTTCAGGCCACATGGCTCACTGCTTGTAATAAAATCGTAAGATGAATGCAGGGCGGTACTACTTGACCGCACCTGCATTCACTGTTATAATCTAGTTTGGAGCGATTTCGGGATTCCGTTACGCTTACATTTTTATTCGGTGCCATGCACCGAGAAGGAGGAAACATGAGAAAGAGAAGTCTTTTGTCATGCATGCTTCTTATCGTGGCGGCTTTGTTCGCATTTGCCGGTTGCGCTAAGAAGGCCTCTTCTACAGATGCTGTAGTCGTTGGAATACAGCAGGACCTTGACAGTCTTGACCCTCACAAAGTAGAAGCGGCAGGAACCAGAGAAGTATTGTTTAATGTTTTTGAAGGCCTCGTAAAGCCCAGCTCGACCGGCGAGATGAAGGGCGCGGTAGCAGAGAGTTATACGGTCAATGCTGCCGGAACCGAGTACACCTTCGTTTTGCGCCAGGGTGTGAAGTTCCACAATGGCCAGACCGTAACGGCAGAGGACGTGAAGTATTCCCTCGACCGCGCGGCAGGTAAGTTGGAAGGCCAGGAAGCGCCTTTGGTCAGCGATCTTAAGACGGTCGATAAAGTTGAGATCGTAGACGAGAAAACGATCAAACTCACCCTTGCCTCTGCCAATACCGAGTTTATCGCGTTCATGAGCGTTGCGATCATCCCGAAGGGATACGACGATCAGGCGAAGAACCCGGTCGGCACAGGCCCCTATAAATATGTATCCTACACACCGCAGGATTCGTTCGTAATGACACGTTTCGACGATTACTGGGGTGACAAAGCGAAGATCAAAGACGTGACCTTCCGTATCATTACAAATGCAGATTCTGTTGTAATGGCACTGAAGGCAGGCACGATCGATATTTACCCCTACCTGACACATCAGCAGGCGAAGGAACTCACGAAGGATTTCAACATCGAAGTAGGTCCCACCAACCTGGTTCAGGCACTGTTTTTGAATAACGACAGAGAGCCGCTCAACAATGCGGACGTACGCCGCGCGCTGAATATGGCGATGAACCCGAAGGAGATCATCGACATGGTATTCGGCGGTTACGGCAACGAGATCGGCACGCATTTCATTCCCGCGCTGTCCCTGTATTATGACGAGACAACGAAGGATGTCTACAGCTATGACGTCGAGAAGGCGAAGCAGCTTCTGGCCGATGCCGGCTATCCGAACGGCTTCGATCTCGAGATCACCGTTCCCGGTAACTATGAGGCACACTGCGATACTGCGGAAGTGCTGGCAGAGCAGTTCAAAAAGATCGGCGTGAATGCGAAGATCAAAAAGGTAGACTGGAGCACCTGGCTTTCCGATGTTTATAACGGCAGAGAGTATCAGTCGACTGTAGTCGGTGTGGATGCGAAGCTCGCGCCCGGCGATGTTATGAAGCGTTTCCGTTCGGATGCGTCCAACAACTTCATCAACTATAAGAATTCCGAATATGATGAGATCTATGCGAAGGCGATCGCAAGCACCTCTCAGACCGAGAAGATAGAACTCTATCACAAACTGCAGCAGATGCTGACAAAAGACGCGGCGAGCGTTTACATCCAGGATCCTGCAAAACTGGTAGCCGTAAAGAAGGGCATTTCCGGATTTTTGTTCTATCCTTTGTATGTGATCGATATGTCGACGATCGAATATAAGTAATTCAGTAATACAATAATACAATAATACAAAAGCACCCTTCCCGAAGCCGTGCATGCATGAGCGAAAGGAAGGGTATTTTAAAAGATTTCGGAGGGAAACGGTATGAAGCGACAGGAGTATAAGAAGTATATAGCGACAGGAGTGACGGCCTTTTGCGTTCTGGCAGCTGTGGTCATTTTGTACTTCGTATTGCTTCGCTGGGATCACGTGATGGGCGTCGTCGGCGGCTTCTTCGGCATGCTGACTCCGTTTTTCGCAGGCGTTCTGATCGCTTATCTGGTAAACCCGTTCTTCTGTTTCCTGAATCGTCATCTTTCGAAGGTTTTCGTGAAATTTCACTGGGCAAAAGACCAGGAAACGGCGGAGCATAAATGCCGAAGCATCAGCAGTATCCTGGCTCTTTTAGTCGTCCTGCTGGTTATCGTTTCGATATTTGCCGTGATCATTCCGGAAGCCTACCGAAGCGTTAAAAACATTATCAACGGATTTGACCATAACTCCGCTACGCTCGGCGAACGGTTGAAAGACTGGCTGCATAATTATCCGCAGGCGGAAGAATTCATCATGCCGTACTACGAGAAGATCGTAGTTGAAGTGAAGGAGTGGATCAAAGGCGGAGCTATGATGGACTGGCTGAAAGCGTCCGCGGGCCCGATCCTGAGCAGCATCGTAAGTGGCGTTTCCACCGTGGTCACGACCATCGTAACCACGTTTATCTCCTTTATCGTCACGGTCTATATCTTAAACAGCAAGCAGACCTTCCTGGCGCAGAGCCGGAAGATGCTTTATGCGATCGGCGGTAAGAAACTGGCGGATGCCGTCCTTTCGGAGTGCGCCTACGCGCATGCGGTCTTCGGTCGCTATATCCGCGGAGCCTTGGCTGACTCGTTTGTCTTGGGCTGCGTCGTATTCATGTTGATGAATATCCTGTCGCTGCCGTATCCGCTGCTGGTTGCCATCATCGTTGCGATGACCAACGTCATCCCGTTCTTCGGGCCGTACATCGGCGCCATCCCGAGTATCATCCTGATCCTTCTGGTGGATCCGTTCGCGGCTTTGAAGTTCACCATCATGATCCTGATCCTGCAGCAGGTGGAGGGCAATATCATCAGCCCGAAGATCATCGGCAACAGTACCGGCCTCAACGGTTTCTGGGTCCTGTTCTCCATTATCTTCTTCGGAAATATCTTTGGTTTCCTCGGACTTCTGTTCGGTGTACCTATGTTTGCGGTCGTTTACCACATCGTGACCAATTGGGCATCCGCGCAGCTTAAGAAGAAGCATTTGCCGGTGAAGACCTCGGAGTATAATAATCCCGGCCTGGTCGATATGATCCCCGATGAGAAGAACATCGAGGATGCACTCGATGATGCACTTGATGTCGGCGCGTACGCGGTCGATGCACAGAAAACGGATGGTGAGACGGCAGATGTACCCGAAGAGACAATGACGGAGGCTCTGACCGACGCGCTGGATGAGGCACTCGCCGAACCGGATCCGAAAGAGAATAAAGAATAAACGGAATAGAATCAAACGCCCGTCCTGCCATGTGGCAGGGCGGGCGTTTTGGTTTTGTATGATACA
>JAFZPG010000083.1 GCA_017550425.1 Lachnospiraceae bacterium
ACAAATCCCAGGGCAGCGAGTATCCGGCAGTGATCCTGCCGCTGCTTAGCGGTCCCATGATGCTGATGAACCGAAACCTGCTCTACACGGCAGTCACGCGTGCCCGAAGCTGCGTGACCGTGGTCGGCAGCGTGGACACGTTCCGCGGCATGATCAAAAACGAACGGCAAATGATGCGTTACAGCGGATTGAAGGAGAGACTCGAGGAAGTCATTTGACAGGAGGCAGATCCGAAACGAAATGGCAGAAAACAACGCAGGCAAAAGCAAAAAAGGATTTCGGCGGATGGGGGAGGTTTTTGCCGAACTTTGCTGGCCGCGTCGCTGCCCCGTTTGTTTCGACATAGTGTTGAAAAACGGGAACATTCACGACGGTTTGTGCTGCAATGCGTGTTATCCGAAGATCCGCTTTGTCGGCGGGGCGACGTGCATGAAGTGCGGAGCCATGCTGACGCGAAAAGAAGACGAATACTGCAGTGAATGCCGGACGAAACATCGGAATTTCGTGCAGGGGATCGCGCTGATGGACTATACCTGTGAAGCCGCGGCGCACCTCCTGTGGAAATTGAAGTATGAGAACGGCCGCGAGTATGCGGACTTTTTGGTGGCTGAGATGGCCGCCCGTTACGGAGCCCGGATACGGGAATGGCAGGCTGAGGTGATCCTGCCGGTACCGGTACACAAGAGCAAAAAGCGGGAGAGAGGCTATAATCAGGCAGAGGTTTTGGCAAAGAAACTCGGAAAGAAGCTGGGGATCCCCGTGGATCCGAAGGCGCTGAAACGAGTGAAGAAAACGGTGGCGCAAAAGAAACTCGGACTGCAGGAGCGGCTGGATAATCTGCAGGGAGCATTTTCCGCGACCAAACGCGCGGCGGGATATCGCCGTGTGATCTTGTTAGATGATATTTTTACCACCGGAAGCACGGCCCATGTTTGCGCTTCACAGTTACTCGGAAGAGGCGTACAGGAAGTGTATCTGGTGAATTTCAGTATAGGCAGAGGCGTCGGATCCCGCGCGGATCTCGGCGCAGGAGGAGAAAATGATAGAGGAAAAGATAAGCCCTAAGGTGAAAGACGCCTTGAAGACGAGTGGGGTCGATGTCGAAGAGATACTGGCATCGAGTCCTGTCGACCTGTCTTTCGAGGCGGAATATCTGGACGGGTATCTGGTTTTGACTCAAACGCAACTGGCACTGGCGCTTTACGATAAGCGTCTGGAGGAAGTGCGCGTTTTTAAGGGCTACATGCCCAAAAAGAAAAAGAAGAAGGTCGTACAGTCGCCCGTTGAGTCGGACGTAAAAGTGGCGATCTGGGACCGCGCGAAGATCGAGGATCTGAAGATCGAGCACCAGGTCGCAACGAACCTTTTGGTCGCGACCATCGGCGGTGAGTCCGTGCAGCTCTGTGCGTTCACGAACCTGTATCTGGGAACCATGAACCACCTGGTGAAGGTCTACGATAATGGCGAGCAGATCATGCCGCAGGAAGAGGAGGAAGATCCTTCCCTGTTCTGCCCGGTCTGCCACACGAAGTATCCGGACCCGAAGCGGAAGATCTGTCCGAACTGCATGAGCAAAAAGTCCATCTTTTTACGGGCGCTGAAGTATTTTACGAAGTATAAGTTTTCGCTGATCGTCATGTTTGCGGGCTTCGGTCTGTCGGCGGCGTTGAGCCTGATCTGGCCGTATTTCACCGGTTCGGTCCTGTACGGACAGGTCCTCGAGAAGAAGGACGTTCCGTTCTTCGGCTTCCTGGGACTTTCCGGTAAGCACACCATGCTTTTGATAGTCCTGGTGCTGACATTGCTCGGTTCCCGTGTGCTCTCGACGTTAAACAACATGGTGCACGGCATCGTGTCGTCCAACATCGTCGTACATGCGATCCTTAACATGAAGAAGGATGTATTTGCGTCCATGGAGAACCTTTCCATGCGCTTTTACACCTCGAAGCAGACCGGTACGTTGATGACACGCTGCCTGCGTGACGCTGACCGCATCACAGGCTTCTTCCTGGATGCTGCGCCGAGCCTGATCGTAAATGCGATCTCGATCATCATCACGTTTATCGTCATTTTCCGCATGAACTGGCAGATGTCGATCGTGGCGGTAGTTCTGTTGCCGCTGCTGGTATTCCTGTCCGTGAAGTTGAAGCCTGGACTTTGGATCCTGAACGGCCGCCGTCACCGCGCGGAGAGCGCCGTGAACAGCCGGGTCAATGATAACCTGACAGGCGCGCGTGTCGTTCGGGCCTTCGGTCAGGAGGACCCCGAAACTTCCCGTTTCGAGCCGCCGAACGAATATCTGCGCGACGCGGAAGTGCGTATCGTAAAGTATAACAACCGTTTCACGCTTTTATATGAAATGATCCAGCAGATATCGAGCATCTGGGTTTGGGTGCTCGGCGCGTTCATGGTTTTGAATGTGAAGAGCATGAGCTATGGCGACCTGATCACGTTTGTCGGCTATATCGGCCAGATGAGCGGCCCGCTGCAGTCATTTTCCTGGATGTTCCGGAGCTGGTCCGAGTCGATCAATGCCGCGCAGCGTATGTTTGAGATCATCGACGCGGTACCGGAAGTCCGCGAGGATCCGAACCCGATCGCCCTCACGAACCCGCGCGGCGAAATCGTGATCCGCGACATGAGCTTCGGTTACGATTCGAACCGTCCGGTGCTGAAGAAGATCAACCTGCACGTGAAACCCGGCGAGATGCTGGGCATCGTGGGCCGTTCCGGCGCCGGAAAGACGACGCTGGTCTCCCTGCTGTCCCGTCTGTACGACGTGGACGAAGGCTCGATCGAGGTCGACGGCATCGATGTCAAGAAGCTTTCCTTTAAGGATCTGCGACGCAATATCGCCATGGTTTCGCAGGAGACCTACATCTTCATGGGAACCGTTTTGGACAATATCGCTTATGCCCGTGAGGGTGTGTCCCGCCTGGAGGTCATCGAGGCGGCGAAACTGGCCGGCGCGCACGATTTCATTTCGAAGATGCCGGATGGTTATGACACGGTTATCGGCTCGGCGGGTCGTCAGCTTTCGGGCGGCGAGCGCCAGCGTATCTCTATCGCCCGTGCCATCGTTGCCAACCCGAAGATCCTGATCCTCGATGAGGCGACCGCGAGCGTGGATACCGAGACGGAGAAGATCATCCAGACCTCTCTGAACCATTTGATCGAGGGCAGAACGACGCTGTCGATCGCGCACCGGCTGTCGACGCTGCGGGATGCGAAGCACCTGATCGTCATCGAGAACGGACGGATCGAAGAGGAGGGAAGTCGCGAAGAACTCGAGGCTCTGGGAGGCATTTTCCACAGATTAAATCAATTACAGACCAAGTCCCTGGCACTGAAGGAATTGGAGCAGGACCAGGAACAGGAGCAGGAGTAACGGACCTTTTGAAATGTCCGTTAGGAGGATAAAATGAGTAAAGAGATCAATGAAAGAAAGAACGTCGGCGTGTCGCAGGAGGCCGTGGATCAGATGATCACGACCCGCCTCCTCGATGACGCGAAAGTTCGTTTTATTAAGACGGAGGGCGGTTTCCTGAGCCTGGAGACGGAGGAGAAGAAGTATGCGCGCGTGAAGGTTTTGCGCCTCTTCCCGTTTACGGATCCGAACCGTTACATCTCCGTGCGCGACCATAATGATAAGGACCGTGAGATCGGTGTGATCGAGGATCTGGCTGCGATGTCAGAGGAAACACAGAAGCTCATCCGTGAGCAGCTGGACCTGTATTATTTCACGCCGGTGATCACGAAGATCTTCAGCATCAAGGATGAATACGGTTACGCGTATTTCCACGTGATGACCGATGCCGGCGAATGCAAATTTGCCATCAACATGGGCGCGAATGCCGTGGCACGACTGTCCGACACCCGCCTGCTCATCACGGACCTCGACGAAAACCGCTTCGAAGTCCGCGACGTATCAAAACTCACGGTAAAAGAGCAGAGACGGTTAGATTTATTTATGTGATTGATACTAGGCTCGAAAAGTATTTTCGGGCGAGTTTGTAGGATTGCGAGAGTTCGAAGAACGGAGCGATCCGTAGTATCATGAACAAACTAGAAGGAGACATTATGCAGCTAAAATACGATATCCCCGCCGTGAGGGCATTGCCCTTAGAGGAAGGGGAGAGCTTATACTACTGCGTGCCGTATGACGTTTCGCAGGAGGAACGCAGCTGGATCACCGACGGGTATCTGGCGGTGAGCTCGAAACGCGTATTCGTCCTGCGAGGATCGGAGGTCGTGAAGACCTACACGATCAGCCAGATGAAACATACGCGGGCCGAGGTGACCATCGGCGGCGGTATGCTCGTCACGACGATCGATGGCGTGCAGAACTTCATCGTGCGTTATTCCGCGAAGCACCGGACACGGTTCGCTTACATGGCGCGCGGTATCAACATTTTGAGTAAAGGGCGCACCGAGATGGTGGAGAGCCACGAGCATGAGACGCAGTGTCCGGTCTGCGGACGCGCCCTCACGCAGTCGGGCATCTGCCCCAAGTGCGCAGACCAGGGCGGTTTGTTCCGCGATTTCGTGAAACTGGTCGTTCCCTATCGGAAGAGGATCGTTGTCATCACACTGGTTATGATCCTGGCTTCCGTTGTAACCTTGCTGAACCCGCATCTGCAGGGTAAATTGATCGATGACGTCTTCAAGAGCGAGGACGGATCCATGCAAAAAGCGATGCTGTTCCTGGGCGGCATGTTCTTCCTGGGCGCGGGCATCGTCGTGATCAATGTTATCAAGACCTACCTCTGTACGCTGCTGGGCACGCAGATCGCGAAGGATGTGCGTAAGACGTTGTTCGACAAACTGCAGAGACTGTCCGTACAGTTCGTAAATGACCGCCGTCCCGGCGAGCTCATGGAGCGTGTCGTTTATGACACGGACAATATCAAGTACTTCATGCAGAATACGTTTTGTAACCTGTTTACGGTCGTTATCATCTTTGCGCTGGACGTTATCTTTATGGTCCTTATGAACTGGAAGATGGCCCTCCTCGCATTTACCAGTGCGCCCTTCGGCGTCTGGTTCACCCTGCAATTCCGAAAGACGATCCGCCGCCGTTATCACATGCAGTACCGAAGAGAGGATGAAGTCAGCAGCAACCTGCAGGACGTGATCTCCGGTATGCGTGTCGTGAAGACGTACGGTAAGGAAGCGAAAGAAAAGCAGAAGTTCGACGACCTGGCGGAGCAGTTTTCCAAGATCTCGTTCAGCAACGAGCGGTTCTGGGCGCTGTTCAACCCGCTCATCCATTTCATCATGGGCTTTGGTATCTTCTTCGTGCTGATGTACGGTGGTATGAAAGTCCTGAACGAGGAGATGAGTTCCGGTGATCTGTTCAAATTCGTGACCTATACAAACATGCTGTATCAGTACATCCAGTGGATGACTTCGATGCCGCGTGAGATCACGGGCCTGATCTCCAGCATGGAACGTATCAACGACGTTATGATGCAGGAGGAGCTCATCCGGGACGACGAGGATGCGATCCGTCATGACATCGAGGGCGAGGTGGAATTCCGCCACGCATCCTTCGGTTACAAGTCCTACGAGCCCGTGCTCGAGGACATCAACCTCAAGGTGAAGAAAGGAGAGATGATCGGTATCGTCGGGCCTTCGGGAGCCGGCAAATCGACCCTCATCAACCTCCTGATGCGTTTGTATGAGATCGACGACGGCGAACTGTTTATTGACGGCATTCCGCTGAAGGACATCCGCAACGATTATTATCATTCGCAGCTGGGCGTTGTGCTCCAGGAGACCTTCCCGTTTACCGGGACCATCCTGAGCAACATCCGTTTTGCGAAGCCGGATGCTTCTTACGAGGAGGTCATTCACGCGGCGAAACTGGCCAATGCACACGACTTCATCACGAAGATGCCGGACGGTTATAACACCTATGTCGGCGAGAAGGGTATGACATTGTCCGGAGGTGAACGCCAGCGTATCGCCATTGCCCGCGCCATCTTGAAGCAGCCGCGTCTGCTCATCCTGGATGAGGCGACGGCAAGCCTGGACACCGAGAGCGAATTCCTGATCCAGCAGGCGCTGGAGCGTCTGACGGAAGGTCGGACGACATTTGCCATCGCGCACCGCCTGTCCACACTGAAGAACGCAGACCGCCTTCTGGTCATCGACGACCACACGATCGCCGAGATCGGAACGCATGAGGAGCTGGTAGCGCAGAAGGGCATTTACTATCGCCTGGTGAAAGCGCAACTGGAAATGCAGGCGCAGGCCGGCGCATAATGTGACACCAGGGACGGTTCTTTCTGTCACCGTGACAGAAAGAACCGTCCCCATTGTCACCAAAAACAACTTGAATATTTGGCTCCCTTATATTAAAATGATAGTATCATTTTTTTACTACCATTTGAGAGAAGGGAGTCAATTTCATATGAAGGAAATGCCTAATGTGATCCGGAC
>JAFZPG010000008.1 GCA_017550425.1 Lachnospiraceae bacterium
AGCCGGACGGCTGGCGGGCGTGACCCGACAGACGGCGGCGCGCCTGGTTCACGAGTGGTTGCTGAACGTGCGACGGGAGGCTGATGTAGCGGATATCTCCGAGGCTTATCGGTTGCTGGATCTTCTGGACTGTCACACTTGTGTGCAACATGTGGCCCAGGTCTGGCTCAAAGGCATCATGGGCGACAGTTCGCCGGTGTTCGGAATGCAGGTTGTCCTGACCGAACGAGAGGCTGCGCAGATCGCTGCGCGGGCGGCCAATCCGAAACTACGGGATCCGCGAGGAATACGGATCGCCGAGAGGATCCCGGCGCAGGATCCGGCCGCAGATGACGAACCGAAGCGGATCCGGATCGATGATCCGGAACGACTATATTCGTTCCGTGTCATCGATGTGAGAGAGCCGGAGGAATATGCCGAAGGTCATGTGCCGGGAGCGGTCAATATCCCGCTGGCGCAGTGTTTGCTGGCTCCGGATACATTGGCCGAAAGCCGTGATGAGAGGCTCTGTTTCATCTGCGCGAAAGGCATAAAAAGCAGGTTGGCTGCGGCTGCGGCGATACAGGCAGGATACACAGAAGCCGTATATGCAGGCATGGATCCGCTTCCTTGATCCGTTTACAGATGGCGTTAAATTAAGAAAATAGTAAGGAACTTCGGACAGCGTTGTGCTATAGTATACATGGAGGGTTTTATCCGATCATTTTTCAGGAGGACAGGATTATGTATACGGACGCTGATTTGGAGCAGTTGCGTAAAGATGCGCTGATTCAGTTTTGGATCCGGATATCATTTGTATTGATCATCGCTCTGGTCTTTATCGCGATCTCACCGTTTTTAACGATCTTCGTGGCTCTTTTCGGCATCGTCATTTTGGCATTTATCCCGAATGCACGGAAGAAGACCTACATCGATGCAGTGAAGGACAGCGCGATCCGCGGCCAGTTTGAAAATGCTTTCGGTTCCGTTACGGTGGATTATAACAAAGGATATAACAAGAGTTTCATTTCCCAGACCGGGCTGATCCAGATGGGAAATGAATACAGCAGCGACGATTTTGTAAGCGGTGTGTGCAACGGCGTGCCGTTTTCGAGATCCGATGTTTATATTGCGGATACTTCTTCTGACAGCGAAGGTAATTCTTCGACCACGGTATACTTCGAGGGAAGATGGATGGTCTTTGAGTTCCCGAAGAAACTGTCCGGAGACCTGCAGGTCTTTGAGAAGAATTTCCACTACGCGAAGAAGCGTAAAGGCATCTTCACCAAAAAGAGCGAGCGTCGCCATGAGATCTTTTTGGAGGATGAGGTATTCAACAAACGTTATGTAGTCATGGCACAGGACGATCATGATGCGTTTTTCTTTTTAACACCGCATATGATGGAGAAGATCGATCGGTATTGCAGTCAGGCCGACGGCCGGTTTATGATCGGCATTCTCGGAAACTATCTGCATGTCGCGATAAATAATCACAAGAACCCCATGGAACCGAGCATGTTCCGTAAAAATGATGTGGAAGAGGTCCGCGGGGAAGTTGCAAATGAGATCGCTTTGATACGACGTACCATAGAGGAGTTTAACCTGGACGTCTATCAGTGAAGGGAGGTATTATGGGACCTTTAGTATATGCTATTCTTGCCATTGTCGGCGTTATTGTGATCTGGTGTGTGATCACGATCAACAGTATCCGCCGCATGCAGGTTAAGATCAATGAAGCGGAAGCGGACATCGATGTCGCTCTGAATAAGCGCTTTGATGTACTTACGAAGATGCTGGATGTCGCTAAAAACTATCTCGGAGAGGAAAAAGATATCATCCTGAAGAGCATTCAGATGCGCGCGGCCATGAGCCTTGCACAGAAGGGCGAGACCGGTGCTGCGATGGAAAATGCGCAGAAGCAGCTCCTTGCAGTCGGTGAGAGTTATCCTCAGCTGGGTTCGACGAACCAGTTCAAGCAGTTGCAGGTCGCGATCATGGATACGGAAGAGCACCTTCAGGCGGCTCGTCGGGTCTATAACTCGAATATTTCCCGTTATAACCAGATGTGTGTATCCTTCCCGAAGTCGATCGTTGCCGGTCTGATCGGCGCATCCCGCCGCGAATTCTTTAAGATCGATGACAGCAAGAAACAGGATGTGAAGATGGAATTCTGATTCGTCCCATGGGAACGGTTCACAAAGAGTATTATTTTCTTGACAGAATCGGGACCTTTTGATAAACTTATGCATAGGCATTGAAGAGATCGCCCTAAACGAGCAGCGATGCTACTCGTTAGGGCGTTTATTCATCTATAGGTCGGCTGGACCGATCGTATGTTTCAGGAGGTTAGAAATGAAGATCGACAAGCTTGTTGGTGAACGTTTTAAAGAGCGTCCCGCGGATTGTGTCATTGACAGCCATGCGCTGATGGTGCGCGGTGGCTACATGAAGTACGTAGGTAACGGTATTTTTTCCCAGTATCCGATCCTGAAGCGGATCTCGAAGAAGATCGAGAACATTATCCGCGAGGAGATGGACCGCATTGACGGACAGGAAGTTTTGTTCCCGGTCGTTATGCCGGCGTCCCTCTGGGAGGAGTCGGGCCGTTATGAGTCTGTCGGAAGCGAGCTTTTGCGCTTCACGGACCGCAACGGAAGCAAGATGATCCTGGGTATGACACATGAGGAGGCAGCCGTACATCTGGTACGTGAGTATGGCCTCAGTTACACCCGTTATCCGTTTATGATCTATCAGATCCAGACGAAGTTCCGTGACGAGGCGCGCCCGCGCGGCGGCATGATCCGTGTGCGAGAGTTTACCATGAAGGATGCTTATTCCTTCCATACCAGCCAGGAGGATCTGGAGCAGTACTACGATGTCTGCTATAAGGCGTACGAGCGTATTTTTGCGCGTGCCGGCGTTCCCGAGGTCATCTCGGTCGCATCCGACAGCGGTATGATGGGCGGAAATCTGTCCCACGAGTATATGCTTCTTACTCCGGTCGGCGAGGATTCCATCGCGATCTGCGATTCCTGCGACTACCGCGCCAACATGGAAGCGGCGGAAAGCATTACGGAAAATGCTCCCGTTGACGCAAGAGAAGAACTTACGAAGGTCGAGACACCTCATAAGGAGACCATCGAGGCGGTTTGCGAGTTCCTGAACGCAGACGTTAAGAGAAGCGTAAAGGCAGTCGTATATCAGCTGAACCGCACGGATGAGTATGTGATCATCTTCATCCGCGGCGACTTGGATGTGAACGAGACGAAGCTTACGAATCATCTGGGCGAGGATGTACATCCCGCAGTGATCGATCTGGAGAGCGGCATCGTTGCTGGCTACATCGGTCCGGTGGATCTGGACGCGAAGGAAGGAACCATCGTCCTTTTCGATAAGTCCCTGATGGGCGCAGATAACATGGTCTGTGGTGCGAACTACGCGGGTTATCACTTCATGGGCCTTTCCATGGAGCGCGACTGCCCGGAGGCAGTATACATCGACCTGGCGAAGATCACCGAGGGCGGCATCTGCCCGAAGTGCGGTAAGAAGTCGATCCACATTTCCCGCGGTATCGAGGTAGGTAATATCTTCCAGCTCGGCACGAAGTATACTAAGTCCATGAACATGCAATATATTGACGAGAACGGCGAGAAGCATTATCCGATCATGGGTTGCTATGGCATCGGTGTCGGCCGTCTGGCTGCTTCCGTTTGTGAGGCGAAGCACGATGAGTACGGTCCGATCTGGCCCATTACGATCGCGCCTTTCACCGTACATCTCTGCTGCATCCGTTCGGATGACGCCGAGGCGAAGAAGACGGCGGACGATCTGTACGCAGCACTGCAGCAAAAGGGCATCGAGGTCCTTTACGACGACCGTGACGTGCGTCCGGGCGTTATGTTCTCCGATGCCGACCTGATCGGCGCTCCGATCCGTATCACGGTCAGCCCCAGAAATATGAAAGAGGGCGTGGCCGAGATGGCGACTCGCGATAAGCGCTTTTCGGAGAAGGTCGCACTGGATAAGGTGCTGGATACGACCATGCGCTGGATCTGCACATTGACCGATGAGATCGAGAGCGTAGCAAACGCGATCGTTTGATTATCCCGGTAGGTATCAAGTGTCGCCGGCTCGATTTTTTTCGATGAAAGAAATCGGACGATAATGATCCGAAGAATAAAAAAAGTGAAATCGGAGATCTATGGCAGAATATCCGTTCACTATATCTGAAAATAGAATACGTTAAGCGGACACCGAGTCCGCGGAAAGGATTGAATATGAGCAGTAATGTCAGACCGGATACCATGGAACGTATCACGAACGCCGCACAGGCGCAGGCATTTATCGATGAGCAGGTTGCGGCGCTTCAGGCGCAGGTTGGCAACAAGAAAGTGCTTCTGGCACTGTCCGGAGGTGTTGACTCCTCCGTAGTTGCAGCCCTCCTGATCAAGGCGATCGGAAAGAATCTCGTTTGTGTTCATGTTAACCACGGACTTCTTCGTAAAGGTGAACCCGAGCAGGTCATCCAGGTGTTCCGCGGACAGATGGACGCGAACCTCATTTATGTGGATGCGGTCGACCGCTTCCTGGATAAACTGGCCGGCGTTTCCGATCCCGAACAGAAGCGTAAGACCATCGGTAAGGAATTCATTGATGTATTTGCCGAAGAGGCCCGCAAACTGGACGGCATTGAGTTCCTGGCACAGGGAACCATCTATCCCGACATTCTCGAGAGCCACGGCGTTAAGGCGCATCACAATGTAGGCGGCCTTCCCGAGGATCTGAATTTTGAACTGGTCGAGCCCGTCAAATTGCTTTATAAGGACGAGGTTCGCGTTGTAGGTAAGACCCTCGGCCTTCCGGACAACATGGTATATCGTCAGCCGTTCCCCGGCCCGGGCTTAGGTGTCCGTTGTGTCGGAGCCATCACTCGCGACCGTTTGGAGTCTCTCCGTGAGGCCGACGCTATCGTTCGCGAGGAGATCGGCAAATTGGATCCCGTACCGTGGCAGTATTTCTGCGCGATCCCGGATTTCACATCGACCGGCATCCGTTACGTTGACGGCAAGGGCGAGCGTTACATGGGCTGGGCCGTTGTGATCCGTGCGGTGAATACCGTAGATGCCGTTACGGCGACGGTTCCCGAGATCCCGTTCCAAATGCTTTGCACCATCCGTGATCGCATCATCGCCACCGTACCCGGTGTAAACCGCGTACTTTGGGATATCAGCGAGAAACCCGTTAGTACTATAGAGTGGGAATAGACATATTGTGAATTTCATCAGGCAGCATGACGGCGCCGCAGGCGCCCGCCATGCTGCCTGATTTGTTAGACTGAGGGGGAAGACTGCCGGAGGGGAAAAAGTGAAATCCGGCATGCTTCTCGGAGGCAAAAAGACTGCCGGGATGGAGAAAAGTGAAATCCGGCATGCTTTCTGGGGGGCAAAAGACTGCCGGGATGGAGAAAAGTGAAATCTGGCATGCTTTCCGGGGGCCAAAAGACTGCCGGGATGGTAGAAAAAAGAAAATCAGCATGCTTCTCGGGGGCGAAAAGACTGCCGGAATGGAGAAAAGTGAAATCTGGCATGCTTTCCGGAGGCTAAAAGACTGCCGGGATGGTAAAAGATGAAAATCAGCATGCTTCTCGGAGGCTAAAAGACTGCCGGGATGGAGAAAAGTGAAATCCGGCATGCTTTCCGGGACCCCAAAGACTGTCGGGATGTGAAAAGATGAAATCTAGCATGCTTTTCGGGGTTCAAAAGACTGCTGGGATGGTAAAGGATGAAAATCAGCATGCTTTTCGGAGGACATAAGACTGCCGAAATGTGAATGATAAGAGGATAAGCAGTATCTGAGACATGAAAAAACCTGTCGTGATTGCAATAAGAGACAAATATGACAAGAAGGGAGGAAATCAAAGAATGATAGTTTCGTTGCAAGAATGGCGGTTTTCATAGATATAACAGCAATAAGGAGGGATCATATGTTTGATTATACTGACAAAATTAGACAACAGATATTTGAGATCGATCAGTTGATTGCAAAGGTAAAAAGGGGAGAAAAATCCTATGCAGGTCTCCCGGAAGGAACGATCCGGGTATCATCTGTAAGGGGAAGACAACAGTATTTGTTTACAAGACAGGGGACGGATGAGGAGAAGTACATCCCCTCAAAAGATAAGGAGTTTGCTCATAAGCTGATCCAGAGGGAGTATGACCGAAAGGTGCTTAAAAAACTTCAGAAGCTGAAGAAGGAGATGATACGGTTTTTGTGTCATTATGACATCCGGGGCGTGGACGAGACATATGAAAGATTATGTGAGGGGAGACGATCGGTCGTTACGCCGGTTGAATTAACGGACCAGATGTTTGTTGAGAAGTGGAGGGAGATGAACCCCGGGGGACAGAATCCATACCCGGAGAGTGGTAAGTATGAGACGGAGCGGGGAGAATTGGTTCGGTCGAAATCCGAGAAGATCATAGCGGATACGCTATATAGGATGAATATCCCATACCAGTACGAGCCGCAGATCTGTGTTTTCGGGAACCGCTTTTTCTATCCGGATTTTGTGTGCCTGAATGTCGATAAACGTAAGACGATCTATTGGGAGCATTTGGGTCTGCCGAATGCGAACGAATATGCAGCGAAGAATTATGCGAAGCTGGAAACTTACGAAAGAAACGGGATCCTTTTGGGAGATAATCTGATCCTTACGTTGGAATCACCGGACTATCCGTTAGATACCGGTTTGATTCGGAAGAAGATCGAGTTAATGCTATCATGATCCAAAGGATGGAGACCAGCCATACGTTTCGGGACGATGACCAGCCATATGTTTCAGAGCGGAGACCAGCCATACGTTTCGGGACGGTGACCAGCCATATGCTTCAGTACGGCGGCTTGGTGACAGGAACAGGTATCTGGAGGGCGGGCCATGACCTTCAAGTCGGCAAAATGTATATCCGGTCGACAAATGGTTTTTAAAATGTTATAATGAATCCAATATTATTTGCCGCGTTTGACTTTGTGTCAGCGGGGCGGAGGAAGAGATGAAATACGAGGGAAGATTGTTTGATATACCGGAAGCGAAGAGAATCCGGGTGATCATAGATACGGACGCGGCGTGCGAGGCAGACGATCCGTTCGCGATCGTGCAGGCGCTTCTCAGCCCGAAACTGATGGTGAAAGGGATCGCGGCGGAGCATTTTGCACAGGAAGGATCGATGGAGCGAAGTTTCGAGGAGATCCGAACCATATTGGCCGCAATGGAACTGAATGTTCCCGTACTGAAAGGGCAGAAGGGACCGCTGGCGCAGGATGAGGAAGCCTCCGAGGCGGTCGATTTCCTCATCGCCGAAGCGCTGAAGGAAGAAAATGCCCCGCTGTTCGTTCTCTGTCAGGGCGCTATGACGAACGTGGCGATGGCCCTGAAGAAATGTCCGGAGATCGCACCCCGGATGACGGTCATCTGGATCGGGACGCATGGGACCATGTATGAACCGGCTCCTTTTCGTGAGTTTAACGCGGGCAATGATATCGAGGCGGCGAACTTTGTGCTGGGCAGCGATGTACCGCTCTGGCTGGTCCCGTCTTATGTATACACAACGATAAACATCGGAATTGCCGAGATCAAAAGAAGGATCGCGCCGTGTGGAAAGATCGGCGCACACCTTTACGAGAATTTGATGGCATACAACCACTCCGAGGGAGCGGGATGGACACAGGGCGAGAGCTGGTCCCTCGGTGACTCTCCTGCGATCGCATTGGCCATAAATCCCGGATGCGGAAGAAGCGAGATGGCGCCGGCGCCCTATGTGGAAGAGGACACGACATCCAAACTTCTGCCGGAACGGCGGCGCATTAAGATCTATAAAGATGTCGATTCCCGTTATATTTTGGAAGATCTCATAGCGAAACTGGAACTGTTTTCCGATCGCGAGGCAGTCGATCCGTTCGAAGGATTTGTACGAGATATTGAGACGAACGGTTGGAATGTCTTCGGCGTTGAGGTCTATAAAAACGGAGTACTGACAAACCGATACGGGGATACGGAAGATCATCTGCATGAATTATATTCCGCAACAAAAACGATCCTTTCGATCGCAGTCGGTATCGTTTACGACATGGGGCTGATCGATCTGAATACTTCCGTTTTGAAGTACCTTCCGAAAGAGAAGGTCGCAAAGATGTCTTCCAAACAGAAGGAAAAATTTGAAAAGATCACGATCCAGAGGCTATTGACCATGTCGGTGGCAGGCTTTCCGTTCCGTGCGGCAGGGGACAGCTGGCTGGATTTTGCTCTGGCCTGTGAGATCCCGAATCCCGAAGAGAGGGTATTCAACTACTCGAACATCAATTCGTATCTGGTCGGTGTTGCACTCACGGAGATCTTGGGCCGCGACCTCGGCGCGTTTATCGAGGAGCGCATCCTCAAACCTCTCGGGATCGAACGATATGAGTATGCAAGATGTCCGGAAGGGTATTTTTACGGGGCATCCGGCATGAAATTGACCGTGCACGATTTCAGCAAGATCGGTCTTTTACTCTATAACCGGGGAGTTTATGAGGGACGGCGTATCCTGTCGGAGAAATATGACGCGCTGGCTACGAGCGTTCAAATGCAGAACCGCGAAGGCGGCTACGGATACTTCGTTTGGAAATACAGGGATGGTTTTTCCATCAACGGAAGACAGAAACAAAAATGTTATGTCCTGCCTTCCAAAGGGTTGGTCATTACCCAGTTATGCAACATTGAGGATACGGGCAATGACCTGAGAAACAGTATGGAGAAATGGCTCCTGGATAGAGAGGAAACAGCGAAATGAAATGTTACAGTTGTGGCGGCGAAGTCAGTTTAACGGATGAAAAATGTCCGTACTGCGGAAGAAGTCTAAAAGAGACCGCCGGTCATCGGGAAGAAAAGGAACAATACGAACAGCGCAGCGAGAAGGCCAAAGGAAAACTGGCAAAAGCCATTTCCGGCAATATACCGATCGTGATCAGCGCAGTTGTCATGATCTTACTCATCATCGGAATCTGCGTGGCTGCTTATATAAAAGACAATGCCTACCATTTTCGCAGCGATGCTGCGCGCAGGGAATCCGTGAAGAAGTATGACGAGTACTCCGTGAAGATCAACGAATACCTGAATGCCGGAGATTATACCGGATTTGCGGCGTTCAAGGAATATCACAATATCGCCGA
>JAFZPG010000084.1 GCA_017550425.1 Lachnospiraceae bacterium
AGCTTCTGACGTCCAGAAGATCCTGAACCTGAAGCATGCCTGGGAATTTATACTGGACCCGGATGTAATACAGGCAAAAAGTGATTACTATGTCCTCTGTCATATCGCCCGTCTGGTTAATGAAGGCTTTTTCGCTGACGGAGGAAGGATCCGGGGAGTTCCTGTGACGATCGGTGGATCTTCTTATATCCCGCCTCTTCCGACGGAGTTTGAGGTCAGGGAAGAGATCAAGGGCATTCTACAGTCGAATCTGGCCGATATCGACAAGTCGATCAGGCTCTGCCTTTATACAATGAAGACGCAGGTTTTTATCGATGGAAATAAACGCGCTGCTGTGATCTATGCAAACCATTTCTTGATCGCCCATGGGCAGGGATTCCTGGTGATCCCTGAGGTGCATGTTCCCGAATTCAAAAAGCTTTTGGTAGGCTTCTATGAAGGACAGGATGCAGGAAACATTACGGCGTTTCTGAAAGAGAACTGCTGGAAGACATTTTAATATGATTTGGATTATTATGGCGATTCTTTCCGCTGTTTTTGCCGGGCTTACATCAATACTGGTAAAGTGTGGTGTTTATTCACGTCCCGACATTGAAACATGTGGATGAATTCTTCATCGAAAAAACGCATTGGAATTATGACACATCGCAATTGCACTTGCAAAGGGATACAAACATGGAACTGCGAAAAATTAATACAAACGATATAAAAGAGCAATGGGCTTATACGACAGAACTTCCCACGGATGAGAATGGTTTAACGAATCCATATAACGGGGTTTCCTTTGATGAGTACAAAGAAAAGGTCCTTCCCACATTGATCTCATATGAACACCCGGTAAACATGCCGGACTGGTTTGTGCCGGAGACGTATTACTATTTGTGGGATGACGGTCATCAGGTTGGGGAATTCAGGATCCGCCATCACTTGACAGAAGCCCTTCGAAACGGAGCAGGACACATCGGATACAGCATTTCGAAGAACTATCGAGGCAGAGGATATGGTTCTGCGGGATTGAAACTCACTTTGGAGTACGCAAGAAGCATCGTGCCCGAAGAAGAGATCTTTTTGAGGGTAAACAAGGATAATATCGCATCCCAAAAGGTAATGATAAACAATGGTGCATACAGGGCGGGCGAGGACGAAGATCATTATTTCATGAGGATCTCAAAGCAGCTCGCGAAACAAATGAAGCTCATCAATGACGATTATCTCGGGCATGTGGAATACCTTCGGCATGCATGCCGTGGAATTCTATTAAAGGATGACAAGGTTCTTTTATGTTATGAGTCCAAGAACGGAAAGTATATTATTCCGGGCGGCGGCGTAGAAGGGTATGAAACCTATGCCGAATGCTGCGAGAGGGAAATGCTTGAAGAAACGGGAATGAAGGTCCGGCCGGTAAAAGGTTTCCTCGACATAGAGGAGTTGTTCGATGTCTGGAGACATATTAATCACTATTATATCTGTGAATTAATTGAAGATACCGGCCTTCAGCGGCTTACGGAAGGTGAACAGAGAGCCGGATATACATCAGTATGGAAAACTATGAGCGAGGCTATTGAAATCTTCGGAAAGTATGAGGATTATCATGATATCGATATAGCAGATTATGGATTATATCGACGGGAGTTTATAGCACTTTCGGAAGCGGCAAAGGAACTTCAGGGTAAAGAAAAAGGAGACTACAATAAACATGGACGATAAATATACTGAATTGGAAAATCGAATAAAGAATCTTGAGGAAATGTTAAAAGGCTTCCTTCAATCAGAGGGAAATGAGATTCATATACAATTAGATCACTGCCAAGGGGATTTGATCGTTGGTGATAACTGTGAAATAAATTTATCGCATTGCCCTGTTGGCTCAGTGATCCCCGGCAGCTTAGAAGATTCGGATACCCTGCTTGATGATATAGAGGACCGGATCGGTGACTTGGAAAGTGAAGTGGACCGGCTTGAGAATAGGTTAGAAGAGGCAGAGGACCGAGCCGAACAGTTAAAACCGTCACTGGATTAATGGATATTTTCTCCCGAAATGCGTTAAATTTGGGAGAAAGCGATAGCATATGGGAGAAATCGTTTGTGAGCCAAAAGTCAGGAAATTGAAACGTAACATGAAAAGATACCATAGGAGATACCGGATGAGCAACATGGAAAAAAGTGTTAGACCTGACGAAACAGTGGAAGAATTGTTTTGCTATGAGGTTAATAAAGAGGATATGTATACCAAGTCGATTGGTGTTACCGGATCCGGAAAGTACTATGTTATAGAAACACATGAATATAATGTGGGCTCAGGGTATTCATCTTATAGCAATTACTATCCGATAGAACCGGATGAGGTCAGTTATTATCAGAAGGTAGCCGAGGATCGTAAAAGGATAGAAGAATTTAAGAGTTTAGAGGAAGAAAGCAGCCGCCTTGAAGATCAGAAGAGACTTTTAACGAATGGTTCGGATAAAGATTTCTACAAGAAAAAAAGGACGGATATTATATGGTGGCTTAAGGAGGGAAAAGGTGAACATAGGTTCTCTTTTGACAAGGTGACTGTTTATGATTTGATCACTGATTACCCTTACAAACTCACCCCTCAGCAGAAAGAGATCTTTGATAAAGAAAACCCATACTGGAAGGCATATTTCCAAAAGAAGAATATAGAACCGGAATCGGAAAATGATGTTCCCGTTGGGATCCGATATGTGGAAGATATTACACCTGATGAATATTTGAAGCTCAGACGTGATGTCGGCTGGATGGAATTGCCCTATGAACAGGCTAAAGCATGTATTGATAATGCATACTACATGGTATGCGTAAGAGCAGGTGGAAGGGCGATAGGCGTAGTGCGACTTATTTGGGACGGAGGATATGTTGCATTTTTATCGGATTTGATCGTTGACTCAGAGTATCGGGGCCAGGGGATAGGAAGAACGCTGGTCGAGTCCTGCCTTAATAAACTGAAGAAGGATATGAAACCGGGCTACAAGGTGAAAATAACTCTTAATTCCGCAAGGGGTAAAGAACCGTTCTATGAAAAGTTCGGATTTAAAATTCGTCCGAATGATGATGCCGGTGCCGGTATGGATCAATGGTTGATTAAATAAGAAACGGAGAAAAATATGTTAGATTACAGACTTATGACAATGGATGACTATGAAGCAGCATACGATCTTTGGATCAAATGCGGAAACGGACTGAATAATAAAGATGACTCATATGAGGGAATAGAGAAATATCTGAAGCGGAACCCGACGACTTCCTATGTGGCCGTACTGAATGGAAAGGTGGTCGGAGTCATCCTTTGCGGGCATGACGGAAGGAGAGGGATCATTCAGCATGCCTGTGTTTCGCCGGACTGCAGGAGAATGGGAATAGGACAGAAACTCGTTGACCTGGCTCTGGAGGCGCTGAAAGAAGAGGGCATCAACAAGGTGCTTCTCGTTGCATTCAAAAAGAACGAAGGCGGAAATGCCTTCTGGGAAACGTTGGGTTTTACGGTTCGTGAAGATCTGAATTACAGAAACAAAGCACTTGCCGAAATGATCCGTATCGATCCGGATTATGTGAAGTAACTTCCCCAAAACGTATCGAGAATGCGGTACCGTTTTATCAAAAACCGGGAATGAAGTATTCTGATGATGTAATGCAATACAATCATATCGAGTGGACAGAATGGACCGTTGAGTAAAAAATGGTGAGGGAATAGATGAAACTGGATGAAAAATGGATAAGAGCGCATTTGCCGGAAGAATGCAGAGACGAACCGCTCGACCGGTTTTCCGGCTTCTACCTGGATGGTCTCAAGGTTATGGCGGAAGGAGAGCGCGGCAATCCGGACAAGGTTTATTATGAGGCAAAAGATGAAGAGGATCTGAAGTGGTGGCAGTTGGATGTCATCTGCGGTTTTGTAGGCCGGGTGGATAGATCCAAAACATGGCGCTGGTACAGGGATCATGCGGAAAACGGTCAGTGGTATTATATCGAATACAAACGTTATGATTATAATGCGATCGAAGATTCCAGACTGCCGGGCTTTGAAAGGTATCTCAGAAATCTGAAATATGCCTTTCCGGAGGAATATTTCCGAAAGAAGGTCAAAGAATATACGGGCCTTATGAACTATTGGTTTCGGGTCCCGCACTGGGGTTATGACTACGAGAACCTTTGTTTCATCGAGATCAGCGATTCGATGGAATTCAGCGGTGACGCTGATAAAACGGATGAAATCAAACCCGAATGCATTGTCCGCGTGGTCGACTGACAGATCCCGATTTGCTAAGAACTTCAGGTTCGAAATATCAAACTAAGGAGAACAACTATGTGTGCCAAGAAAAAGGTTTTAGCGTTACAAGGTAGTTTCAGAGAAAACGGCCTTACGTCGACCATGCTTAAATATGCGGTCCGGGAGGCTGAAGCAGCGGGACACGACGTCGAATATATAAACCTTCACAAATGTAAGATCAATTACTGCAAGGGTTGCAGAAAGTGTTTTGAAACTGCCAAATGCATCTTCACGGATGATGATTTGGTTCAGATCGCAGAGTCTATCAAACAGGCGGATGTCATCCTGCTGGCGGCCCCGGTTTACTGGGCGAATGTTCCAGCAGTAGTCAAAAACTTATTCGACCGCATGTCGGGTACGTCCATGGAAGAAACGAACACGTTTCCTAAGCCCAGACTGAGCGGAAAGAGGTATATGCTTTTTACCGCTTGTAATACGCCCATGCCCTTTGCAAAGTGGTTCGGTCAGACAACAGGGTTGAAAAAGGCAGTTAAAGAGTATTTTAAAACTTCCGGTGTAAAGCATATGGGAACCGTGGTGTGCGCCAATACATCAAAACGCAAAGAGGTTTCGACGAAAGCCTATGGCAAGATACGAAAGCTGGTAAGCCGGATATAATGATTTCGGGTAGCAATCGGTGAAACTTGAACTTGCGAGTATACAGTAATACCGGAAGCGTAAAGCGCTATGCCGTAACTGAGTTTTGAAATTTTTTCAAGACAAAATGACACGATTGACGATATAAGAAAAAGCCCCTCTCCGGGCTTTTTCTTTGTTTAGAAATGTGGGATAAAGATGAAGCAGGATGCCTCGGGAAACATTGAGACGCTTCGGGCGGACTTTCATGCGAAATATGACTAAGATCACTGGAGTTCTTGGTTTAGGCATCAATTCTTGTTAGGGATGACATTCCTTAAGAGGAGAATTATGCCTAAACGAGTCGATTGCTCTCTTTTTAGGCATCGCATCGCAACGAAGCAATGCCCTTGAGAGTGTGGAGTGATGCCTAAATCGAGTAAAATCTTCGCACTTAGGCATAACAGTGTGCGGAAGCGCTCTGAGAAGCCGGCGAGATAGTGCCTAAACAGAGTAAAATATCCGGATTTAGGCATAAACCTGAAAAGAAGCATTCTGAGAGGAAGGGGATATCATGACTAAATCGAGTTTAAGCTTCTTGTTTAGGCATAAATCAAGGCCCTATCCGGCCTAGCCTCTTCCTTGACAATTTCATAAAAAACATGATATAGTTAGGTTCGAACTGTATTCTATGTGTAGATGAAAATGAAGGGAAGTTAATGATCTGGTTTGTTGTTTTATGGGGTGTTTGCATCGTATTAAGTTTTGTGGGGTATGTGTTTCGAGCGTGCTACAGTCCCGCAAGAAAAATGGCGGATCTGTGTTTGACGCTGCTTTTGCTGGCCGCTTTGGGAACGCAGTTGGCGGCGATCTATCATACGGCCTTGCGGTCAGCGCTTCTGGCAATGCTCGCCGTGGTGGGCTTTGACTATTACTGGTTCTACTTTTCGCCGTTTCATCCCAACAGTGATCCGGCCGGAAACGGCATGGCGCGGGCATTTCGCTCGATCGTTATAACTATGGCGGCCCTGTTTCTGAGCTTGATATCCTTCTTGCTTATCAAGTTTTTAACGCCCGGCGGAACGCGGCTCGGGTTGTACTTAGTTCTGGTCGTGGCGGCGTGGATCGGCCTTTACAATATTTGGGCGGACCGGGACTCGTTCCTGTCCGGCAGCTCTTTGGATATGGACGCGCGATGGGCGCGTATGCATATAGAAGACTACCGAAAGTCTTTGATCCGGATGAGCATGGTTGAGAAAGGCGACTCTTGGGAAGCAAAGGAATTGGACGCGAACCCGAAAGAATTAGAGCACTGGGATGTGTATGGCTGCAAGAGCATCATTGTAAGGACGTGGGGCTTGTTGCCGTGCTCATTGCTGGAGGGAAAGTTTGAATTTCCCGACAGAACGGCGAAGGTGCGCCGTAGCGGTTTTTGTGCCGGCTGCCTCGGCTATACGGACGAGGGCGATGCAAATGACAGGACCGTCTATATGCCGTCGTCGATGACTCTGGCCTGGTATGATGCTTCGGAGGATAAAGCCTACAAGATTCAGACCGATCTGCCTAAGGAATTGGACCGATATTTTGAAGACACGGATCGCTTCTGGCTGGATGATATCGAGCTTCGCATCCTGCCGTGGGGCAGGGTCTGGATGTATCACAACCGTCAGAACCAGATCCATAATATCATGATCGAATACCCGCTGGTGGGCGCGGAGACCGATGAATATGGCGAGAGAAACGAAGGTCTTTCCGCGATCAAGGGTATCAAAGTCCCTACCGCGGACACCATCAGCAACTACCTTAAACGCTTCAAGTATACGATCGTATTTCGCTCGGATGACGCCCGTTTCAAGATCACAAAGACCATTTGCAACTTCTTCAATGGAGAGAAGACTTTAACGGACGGCGAGTGGAAGGAAGACATAGATCCTGCGCGAATCAAGGATGTTTTCCTGCGATTTGAGGATGAAAAATCCGGACATGCCGCCTTCATCTATTTCGATGAAGAGGAGATCCTGAAGGCCTTCCGGGAGGCATTTGCCGAACAAGATGACTCCGAGGTGGGCGAGTTCGTCATCTCCTGCGGAGATACGAAAGACGCATTTTCCTTTACATTAACGGTGGGTGACAGAAGCGTTATGTTGGAGAAAACCGAGATCCGTCTTTACAGGGTCAATTCGGACGAAAGAGGAAAACTGATATTTAAAAACTATAAAGGCAACCACCAAAACCGGTTAAGCGGTCTTGAGATCCGGCTGCCCGAATTGCATGGAGGAACGCATGGATAAAGAAGCGATCTACGCTGCGATCAACCGCAAGTATGATGAACTGAAAACGGAATCGGAGGGGGAGAAAAGAGAGGTTTTACATTGACCACGATAACGAAACAACAGGCCAGGCAGTTCATCCTGGTGAAACAGGGCCTGATCGGTGCGTATCGGTTCGCCGGGAAGGACGGAGCGTACGAATATGTGCGTCAGGCCGGAGGCTTACCTGGCTCAGAACGCCGAGGTCGAGATTCCACCTCGTTTCCGCTCGGAACAGGCGATCGACTATATGATAAGAGGCTTAAAGGCCAGGGAGTTCATTTCCCTGGATCAGGCACTCTTCCGTTGCGAAGAGGCCATGGCTCGAAATGAGATCCCGGACCTGCGCTACGAGTGCTGATATCGGGAAAATGAAATTTCTCAAAAAAATATAAAAAAACCTGTTGACTCTCACATTATGTCAGGGATTATAGTGGTGTTGAGCTCAAGAAAACACATCCATGGAGGTAGTTGAAATGCTTAAAATCGGAGATTTTTCAAAACTGTCCAGAGTAAGCATCCGAATGCTCCGCCACTACGACGACATCGGTTTGTTAAAGCCGGCGAAGATCGACGATTTTACCGGATATCGGTATTATCGGGAGGATCAGCTGGTCGTCATGGGAAGGATCACGTCGCTGAAAGACATGGGATTTTCCCTGGCTGACATAACCCGGATCCTCGAGATCTACGACGATAAGGAGAAACTCGATGCCTTTCTGCATTCCCGGAAACAGGAACTGGAGAAACAGGCAAAAGAAACGGAGTATAAGATGATGCTTCTGGATACAGCCCTGAAGAGGCTGAGAAAGGAGCAAAACATGAGTTTTGATGTAACTGTAAAGATGATACCGGAGCGATATGCCGCGACCGTACATATGACGGTTCCCCATTATGAGGACGAGTCGCTGCTCTGGGGTATGATGGGCGAATGTAAGCAGCCGCTGATCCCTGCGGATCCCTGCTATGCGATCGCGGAATTCCTGGACGACGAGTATAAGGAAGAAAACGTTGAGATCGTCGTATCGATGGCGGTGAGAGGACAGTATCAGGATACGGAGCACGTGAAGTTTAAGACACTTCCGGCGGTGAAGGTCGCGAGCTGCGTCGTTAAGGGCAGTTATGACCAGATGGGAGATGCCTATGCGGCGGTGGCCGCATGGATCCGCGCGAACGGCTACGAGATGAATGGCCCGATGTTCAACATTTACCATGTGAGCCCGGCCCAGACGCAGAACCCGGACGAATACGTAACGGAAGTATGTTTTCCCGTAGCGTGATCGCTAATGGCGCTGTTTGCACCATGATAGGAAACGATTTTGTAATAAACGCTCCCCGGCTTTCGGCCGGGGAGTTTTTTGCGGCAAATGCGTTTTATTGTTGAAAAGCATGAACGGAACATATATAATAGTAGCATGGGTTTTGTGCCCTGCGATCAAAGGAAAGGAATCCTAAGACTATGTTTGATAAAAGAATCCGTCCGGACGAGCGCCCGGTTTTTCCGAAGCGTTGTGTGATCACCGGCGGCATGCCTTACGGCAATAAAGAGTTGCATTTCGGACACGTGGGTGGCATGTATGTGCACGCCGATGTGTTTGCTCGTTTTATGCGTGACCGGATCGGCAAGGAGAACGTCATCTTCGTTTCCGGTACGGACTGCTATGGTTCTCCCGCGATGGAGAGTTATCGCAAATTGAAGGAAGCGGGCTATCAGGACAGCATCGAGGACTACGTTCGCTCCAACCACCTGAAGCAGAAGGAAACGCTGGATAAGTATAAGATCAGCCTGGATTTCTTCGGTGCATCTGCCCTGGGCGAGGGCGGCAAATATCATGTAAAGACGTCGGCAGAGGTATTCAATCGTCTGTATGAGAAGGGATATCTGGAGAAACTCTCCGCGCCGCAGTTTTTCGATGAGGAACTGGGTGTGTTCCTGAACGGCCGTCAGGTCGTGGGACGCTGCCCGATCGAAGGCTGCACCAGCGAGAGAGGCTATGCGGACGAATGTTCCCTCGGGCATCAGTACATGCCCAGCGAACTCATTGACCCCGTCAGCGTCCTGTCCGGTAAGAAGCCGACCCTGGTCAATGTATCGAACTGGTACTACAAACTGGAAGACGATATCGATTATCTGAAGGGTTGCATCAACGACCTGCGCGCGAATTCCAACCGCCGCAAGTTCGAACTGCAGATCATCGATGAGTTTTTGAATAAGCCCGCGGTACATATTCCGAAGAAGTATCTGGAGGGTATGGATCAGGACGCGCTTCTCGCGAAGTTTCCGGAGCATGAACTGATCGACGAGGAAAAGAGGAAGTCTCTGCTCTGCGTATTCCGTTCCCTGGACGACCGCGACCTCGCCAGAAAAGTTCTGGAGGAAGCCGGCGTGCATTATACGGCCGCGAAGACCCTGGTTCCGTTCCGCCTCACGGGCAATGTCGAATGGGGCGTTCCGGTTCCCGAAGTCGAGGGCGAGAAAGACCTGACTTTCTGGGTATGGCCGGAGTCACTTTGGGCGCCGATCTCCTTCACGAGAGCCTATCTGGCCTCGAAGGGAGCCGACGAGGACGAATGGAAGAAATGGTGGAACGACGATGACGCCCTGGTCTACCAGTTCATTGGCGAGGACAATATCTACTTCTATTCGATCGCGGAGATGGGCTTTTTCCATGCGTTGGGTAACCTGAAGCCGCCGCATATCATCCCGAACCGCCATATTTTGTTCATGGACACAAAGGCCAGCAGCAGTTCGGAGATCAAACCGCCCATGGCAGCGGACCTGTTGCAGCACTATTCGGTGGACCAGTTGCGCATGCATTTCATCAGCTTGGGCCTGTCCAACAAGAGCACGGGCTTCAAACCGCAGGTCTACCTGCCGGAGGACCAGAGAGAGAGTCCGGACCCCGTGATCAAAGAAGGCAACCTTCTGACCAACGTTTACAACCGTTTGATCCGTTCCTGCTTCTATTCCACGCAGGCTTCCTTCAACGGCATTCTGCCCGAGGGTGAAGTCTCCGAGAAAACGTTCCGTCTCGCCGAGAAGAACGTCCTGGAATATGAGAGACATATGTACAACCACGATTTCCACCGAGTTTCGTACACCCTGGATGAGTACATCCGCGAGGTCAATAAGAACTGGGCGGCGGTAAGCCGTGAGGCCGAGAAGAACAATGATATCGAGATGAAACGTCAGCTCCTCGTGGATACCTGGTTCTCCTGTAAGGTCATGGCAGTCCTGTTCCACCCGATCGCGCCGGACGGCTGCGAGATGTTCCGCGAGTACATCAACTTCGATGAGAGGATCTGGAGCTGGGACCTGATCTTGGAACCTCTGACCGCTTACGTTCCGGACCTCAAGACACACAAACTCAAGTTCTTGGAACCGAGAGTCGACTTCTTCAAGAAGCCCGAGTGGCAGTTCGAAAAAGAAGAAGCATAATATAACACGGTTACAGCCTCGCCAAATATATATTGGCGAGGCTGTTTTTTATAGATGTAGCAGTAGTATTATTGAAATGACAAGTGCCATAAACCATATTGACACCATGCGGCTGCGGAATTATAATAGTGTCAGAAAGGAGAATGGCACTACTATGAAAAGATTAACCTTGGAAGAAGCAATCAGTCGAATACAAGAACTTGAATCTGAAGTTGCATTATTGAAATCGGAAAATGAAAAACTTCGAAGAAGGAATCTCGGAGGGCGAAAAAGACATGATGACGCCTGGATGGAGGCATACAGCGGCTTTATATCAAAACTTGAAACAGGGATGTCATTGAAGGAGATTGTCAAAGAGGGCGAAATCAGCAGGAGAACTGCATATCGATATTTGGCATATTATAGACAGTTACAGGAGGAACTGAAGCAGTAATGCAAGAAGAAACCATGCGAAACGTATCTGTTGCTCAAGATATCTATGGTAATAATGTTGTTATCATAAATGAAATTGCCTTCAAGGGCAAACGATCGATCCGGTGGGAGGATGTTGAGGAATACCTAAGACGGTATGTTGGAGAGTTTTATACCATAGCAGATACAAGTGAGATCATATACATTGGAGCAGACCTTCCGGATGAGTATGCTCATTCGGAATATACAAGAATCTTGAAGGGGGCAAATGCAAAAGCAAAAGCGAATGCTGCGCAGGGATTGCCGGAGTTGATCGAAACGGCTTATGGTGAAAGATATTCGCCTAATTGGAAAGAAAAACATCAAAAGGATGCTAAGTATGGCTGGTATAGGTATGAGTCAAGATTTGCATTACCCGTTTCAAGTGAGAATGGTCAAGTGGAGCGGTACAACATATTCCACGTTGTTATGGTGATCAGACATGCGCAGGATGGGAAAAAGTACCTTTATGATATCATGAACATAAAAAAAGAAACGGGAAGCCTTTTCCGATCACAGGAACGTACTCAGTAGAAAACCCGTTTCTATGTGTATGTTAGCAAAGAAAAGTGACGTTGTCAAGGACTCTATAGTATCACTTTTAAAAGAAGCCCCCTTCTGAAAGACCACCTTTCGGGATTAAGATTTTCGTAAGATTTTAGTAAGACTTCGTTCAAGACTTGTACACAATCCTGTGGTATAACTTAATCAAGGTTTTCGAAGGAACGTTCGCAGCCAGGATCGCGGCGGGAGATCGGAAACAAAAATATTAAGACGGGCGATGCCCGAAATACCCTACATCATTATAGGAGGACACTACGATGAAGAAGTTAGTTTTACTCGCTGCTGTTGCAGCAGCTGCATATGCTGTTACCAATAAGGATAAGATCGCAAAGCTTAAAGAGAAGGCTTGCGGAACCTGCAATTGTGACAGCGATGCAGAGGAAGATACCGCTGACGAGGAGTAACAAAAACACTTGTTACTCGATTCATAATAACCCCCATTTTTTAAGGCTTCTGCTTCGGCGGAAACCTGTGCCCGGATGCTTCTGCACCGAAACATCCGGACATCCCTGATCTGCGAAAGCAGATCGCCACTTTCTAACCTTTCATACAAAAACCGCGATGAAACCTACGTTCGTCGCGGTTTTTGTATTGAAATCAAAATAATAATATGTTATTATATATTTACAAGATGAAAGATCAAAGCAACGTGGATCGGATGATGCGTAAACGGAATATGACCCGGGGTAGCCGGGAAAGCGGAGGCGTGGCATGATATTAACGGCAGAGAATTTGACGAAAGAATACGGGAAGAAGAGGGCATTGGATACATTTTCCTATACTTTCCATGAGGGCATCTACGGCCTGTTGGGACCGAACGGTGCGGGAAAATCCACGCTGATGGGCATTCTGACGACGGGCCTTAGGGCGACCTCCGGAAAGGTGCTCTGGGACGGAACGGATATCGTTTCGTTGGGAAAAAATTATCGCGGACTGGTAGGCTTCATGCCGCAGCAACAGAGGATCTATGAAGATTTCACGTTGATGCGTTTTTTGTATTACGTTGCTTCTTTGAAAGGGAAGAAGAAGCAGGAGGTAAAAGACGAGATCGACGACATCATCCACAGCGTGAACCTGTGGGACGTCCGCAATGACTGCATCGGAACGTTTTCCGGAGGCATGAAGCAGCGGACGCTGCTGGCCCAGGGACTGGTCGGAAATCCGTCGATCCTGATCATGGACGAACCGACGGTCGGACTGGATCCGAAGGAGCGCGTGCACTTTCGCGAACTGGTCAGCCGCGTGGCCGGCGAGAAGATCGTCATTATCGCGACGCATATCGTAAGCGATCTCGAGAAACTGGCCTCAGAGATCATCTTTTTGAACCACGGAAAGATCGTAGAGAGCGGTACATTGGACACGCTGTATGAAAAGTACGGCGGACAGAAGGAGACTTCGGTAGAGGAAATCTACATGAGCCTCGGAATGGAGAGTAAATAATGTTCCTGCATGAGTGGTATAAATTATGGCATAACAGGAAGCTTCTGGGCTTTTTGGTCGCCCTCCTGCTGGTGAACGGTCTGTATTTCTGGTACCATGCCGAGCGGGACATCACGCCCGCGCATGCCTACCGGGCGTTGACGGCGGATCTGCGCGGCTATAGCGATGCGGAGGCGGCGGAGCAGCTCGCCCAGATGAAACAGGAAGCGTCGGCGATCTATTATATGGAGCCGGGCAATGTCGTCTGGACGGACCCGAAGTATACCGGCTCTCTGTTCACGGAGAGGGAGCTGCTCGCAATCAAGGAGGCAGAGTACAATGATGTGCTCGACTACCCCAAGTTCGTGAAGAAGGCGGCCGGTACAGCGGCTGAGTACAAAATGTTGCTGACGATCCTCGGCGGGTCCGGCGATAAGATGAAGGACGTGGAAAAAACGAGTAAGGAGTACGAGCAGCTGCTCGGCCTTACGATCCGCCAGACACATACGAAGGGAATTGCGGAAGCATTGTCCCTGCCGAGTTTGATATTTTTGGAACTGTTGCTTGCGGTTCTGCTGACTTCGCTGATGTTCACGAAGGAAAAAGAGCAGGGCCTGCTTCGGTTGTATTCTTCGATGAAGTCCGGGCGCGGACGGATGTTCCTGACCCGCGTGGGAGCGGTCTCCGTGGGCTGCGCGGTCTGCAATTTCCTTTTCTTGTTGACGACGCTCCTGACGGGCTGCCTTCTCTACGGAAGGCCGATCGGCTCGTTCCTGACGGAGCCGGTGCAGTCTCTGATCGGGTATAAGCAGACGGTCATGCAGATCAACATCGGGACATTTCTCCTGTTGGTATTTGTGTGGTCCTGCATCGTATCGACGGCAGTCGTGTTGCTTACGTCGGTAGTCAGTTCGCTGGTCTCTTCGGCGTTGAAGGTCTACGTGATCCTCTTTTCGCTGATCGGTATCGAGGGTATCCTCTACATGAAGATCGACGACCTGAGTTATCTGGCTGGCTTTAAGCGGATCAATCTCGTGTCATTTGCCGATCCCGGATACACGATCGCCAGATACCACAACGAGATCGTGTTCGGAAATCCGATCAGTTACCCGATCGTGGCTTTGGTGCTTCTGGCGTTGCTGATCCTGGTCTGTGCAGCGGTCGGCTGGATCCTGTCAAATAAAGGCTTCGGCGTGATCCCGAGACGGGGCAGAGGCCTCCGTTTCCTGCGAATCTTCAAGCGCTCGGAGGAGCATGGCTTCGGAAGTCATACGAGACTTTCCCTACATGAGAGCGTGAAGTTTTTCCGTTTCGAGAAGATCGGTTATATTCTTTTAATCCTAGCGGTGTTCCTGTTGGCGACGACAAAACCGTATAAGAAGTACGACTCCTCGATCGAGGAAATGTTCTATCAATCCTACCTGTATCGTGTGGAACAGGTCGGACCGGAGCAGTACGGCGATATCATCGTGCAGTTTGAGGAGGAGATGGAGCGGGAGCAGAGGATGTCATCCGACTCGTCTTCGCTTCAGTATAAGCAGACGGCGCTGAACCGCATTACGGAGTATCTCAACTATCTACAGACGAAGGAGGGCTCGCAGGCGATCGATGTCCGCGGATATGAAAAACTGTATAAGGATCGCAAGCAGAACGTTATTCTCGGCATCTGCGCGGTGCTGGCGGCGATCCTGTGTGGCGCGGCGATCCTGGCGGTCGAATATCGGACCGGAATGATCGGGCAGATCCGCATTTCCCCGAAACGGGGGAAAGTATTTCTGTGCAAAGCCCTCATCCTGCTCGGCACGGTCACCCTGTTTTACGGGATGATCTACGGAAGATATCTCTATCAGGTGTTGAAAGGCTATGGCACGTACGGAATCGGTTTTTCGGCGAACAGCCTGCCGGACTGGAAGAACCTGCCGGCAGCGTTTTCGATGGCCGGAGGGATCGCCCTCGTTTGGTTGAAACGTTATATCGGCATGCTTCTGGTCGCCGGTGTGACGGTTTTCGCGACGAGCAGGATCAAAAGCTTCCTGATGACGGCGATCGTGTGTCTCGTGATCATCGCGGTGCCGCTGCTGTTGTGCCTGTGGGAGTCGGGTATTCTGTCGTACATCATGTTTAATTATTTCTTCGTGATGTAGAGAGTGGAATGTGATA
This sequence comes from Lachnospiraceae bacterium, assembly GCA_017550425.1. Classification (GTDB taxonomy): domain Bacteria; phylum Bacillota; class Clostridia; order Lachnospirales; family Lachnospiraceae; genus UBA1201. Next base: position 15,203 of record JAFZPG010000084.1, read on the forward strand.
TAATACTCCTATACTCGTAAACGGAGGAAAGGATGTTATGGGATTTTTTGACAAATTAAAGGATGCAATGAAACAGGCCTCGGAAAATGCGAACCGCAAAAATGCGGGTGCGCAGCCGCAGGCGGCCCCGCAAAGTGCACAGCCGGCAAAGCCGGCGGCTGCGCAGCGCAAGGGCGGACTGCCTGAAGGCGTGATCATGGCGATGCTCGACGAGAGAAATATGGAGCCAATCGTCTATGGGACCGATGAGAACGGCAAAGACCTTATCTTACGGGTCGGCGGCGCCATTTTATTCAAGCAGGATAATCCGGATGACACGGATCATGCAGTCCTTCGAAAGAAGGTCGCAGGCATTGCCCGCGAACATATCGTTGCCGGCATAAAGACGATCGATCCGCAGGACCTGAAATCGCTGCTGCTCCTGGCGAACCGCCTGAACACAGAGATCCTCGAGGATCTGAAGGTGAACGGTTATACCGCCAGTTACAAACTTCCGATCATGCTGACGCCTGCGCGCAGGCAAAGCCCTGCGCCGGAAGAAGTTTCGGAAGAATAATACCCTGTTTCGCAACCAATGACATGGAAACTGCCCAAAACCACGGCAGAGATATCGGTTTTTAGAAATAGAACAACGCTGAATTAAGATAAAACTAAAACAGCCCCTCCGGGGGCTGTTTCTTTATGGGAAGCCCCGTACTTTTTCGTTGACAGAGGCTGCGAAAACGTTTATAATATTCTCTGTATGGGCTCATGCAGCATTTGCCGACAGGGGGTCCGTGCAACGATATTTTTGGGATTCCCTGAAAGGACTTACAATGGAAAGAGAGATTGATTTAAGAGAACTGGCTATCCTGCTTTGGAGAAAGATCTGGTTGATCGCAGTAGTTGGCGTTGTGTGCTTTGTAGCCGGTTTTGCCTATACCAAGATGTTTATTCCGAAGAAGTACTCTTCGCATATTCAGATCTATGCTCAGAGTACATTCAGCGAGGATAACGATAACCAGTTGAATGATATCAGTAAATCCAAGCAGTTGATCAACACATATATCGAAGTGTTGAAAGACGACGCGGTAATGCTTTCGGTCGGAAATGCTCTGGTAGAGCAGTTCGGTCCGGATGAAATGCGTAAATGCTTTGCGATGGATGGCGACAAGATCAAAGAATCATCTTTGAAATCTTGCCTTTCGATCACTTCCGTAACCGATACGAATGCCATCCGTATCGTTGCGACAACGAAAGATGCCGAGGTGTCTGCAGCTGTTTGTACTGCATTGAGTAAGCAGGCCAATGGCTTTATCGAGAGAGCGATCAAACTCGGCGGCGTTCGTTATATCGACGACTATCAGGTTAAAGTCAACAACACTCCGGTATCTCCGAATGTCAAAAAGAGAGCGGTCCTGTCCGGCTTGGCAGGCGCATTTTTGGTAGCGTTGATCGTTATCGTCATCGATCTTATGGACAACACCGTAAAATCGACAGAGATGCTTTCGGAGAAGTTCAAAAAACCGATCCTCGGCGAGATCCAGAATATCGACGAAACACAGAAGAGAAAGAAGAAAAAGCGCGACTTCGAAAACGAACAGAGGCGGACATTGCTGGATAAAGATATCCCCTTCTATGTTGTTGAGAGTTGTAAGTCTCTTCGTACCAATGTTAACTTTGCTCTTTCCACAAATGATAAAAAAGTGCTGGCTGTATCCAGTGCAACCCCCAGCGAAGGTAAGTCCACAACCGCAGCAAACCTTGCGATCACCATGGCAGAGAGCGGTAAGAAAGTACTGCTGATCGATGCCGACCTTCGTAAATGTGTTCAGAACCGTATCTTCCATGTGAAGAATGAAAAAGGTCTGTCCTCCGTTATCAGCCGTATGCATCCGGTTGAGGAATGTATTCAGGCGACGGTGGTCGACAACCTGCATATCATGACAGCCGGTCCGCTTCCGCCGAACCCGTCGGAGTTGCTTGCATCCCGTCAGGCGATCGAACTGTTCGACTTCCTGTCCGAGATCTATGATCTGGTTATCATCGACAGCCCGCCCATCAACGTGGCTACCGATATCCTGACACTCGGCGATCGCATCGCCGGAATCCTTCTGGTATTCCGTTACGGTATGACTTCCGAAGACGAGGCCAGCGAGGCGGTTAAGCGTGTAGACCTGGCCAATATGAACCTGGTAGGTTTTGTCCTTAATGGTATTGATATTAAGAGTTCTTCGGCTTATTACAGCAAATACAGCAAGTACAATTCCTATGGTCAGGAAGAAGAGTCCGAAGAGGACTTGAACGGGGCTTCTGTTAACAGAAACCCTCAGAGACAGCAAGTAAGGAGAAAAGATGATCGAAGCACATCTTCACGTGCTGCCCGGGATTGATGACGGCAGCGACAGCGTGGAAACATCCCTAAAGATGATGGAGATCCTGCGTCAGCAGGGCATTGACCAAATCATTGCGACTCCGCATTTCTACGCGCATCGTGAACAGGATGTCGAGACCTATCTCGCAAAGCGTCAAGCTGCATATGATGCAATCGGTCGCCCGGCCAATATGAGGTTGGGCGCCGAGGTGCGCATCGAGCAGGGGATCTCACAACTCCCCGGTATTGAAAAACTGGCATTTGAAGGCAGCGACCTGATCTTGCTGGAGTTCCCGTATGCGAAGTTTGCGCCGTGGATGATCGAAGAGATCTACAACGTCGCGGATTTCTATGGCCTGACCCCGATCATTGCCCACGTGCACCGGTATTTCGATTTCTTTACGGAAGATCAGCTTAAGCGTGTTCTATCCATGGGCGGCGTGATCTTTCAGGCGAACAATGAATACCTGGAGACGCACAAAGAGAGAAAACTCATCAAAGGGCTCCTGAAGGGCGGATATCCGTTGATCTTCGGGTCGGATGCCCACAATCTCGGAAACCGCAGACCCAATTGGGATCTTCTCGTGAAGAAGACGAAGAGTGTTTACATCGAAGAAGCCATGGACCTGCTGAAGCGGCATCTGGATTAAAAATTTCATTTTCCGCTTGACAAGCGGCCTGAGCCGTGGTATTTTTAAGAAAATTAAATAAACCATCAAATCCGATGAGCAAAAAAAGTAGCCTCTGTTTTGTCATCCCAGAGAGTCGCGCAATGGTGAGAGCGCGGTATGAACAGCAGTTGTGAATGGTTTTGTTAGGAGCAGGGTGAACCGAAAGAAGTAGCCTGAGCCGTGATCCCGCGTAAAGGGAAGAGATATAAGGTCCGAAGGATCCGTATCTTGTGAGTGGGTCGTAAATATACGATCAAAAAGGGTGGCACCGCGATGATTATCGTCCCTTGAAGCACATGTAGCTTCGATGGGATGTTTTTTTTGTTTAAATCCCGATCGAAGGCAGGGAAAGGAAGGCCGAAAGGCCGAAGGTGACAGTATGATCAAACCGTCGATCGAAGAGATCAGAGCTCTGGCGCAGGAGGGTAAATACCGCGTCGTACCGGTGGTCCGCGAGCTGTTGTCGGATCGTTACACACCGGTGGAGGTGCTTCGGGTGCTGAAGAAGGCATCGAAGCACGCATATCTTTTGGAGTCCGCGACCGAGTCGGTCGGTACCGGACATTACACGTTCCTCGGATTTGAACCGAAGCTGCAGGTCTTCTGCAAGAACGGGGAAATGACGATCGGGGACCGGACATTTGCCACAAAGAACCCTTCGGACGAGATCCGCAAGGTCCTCGCAGATTATAAGAGCCCGAAACTACAGGGCTTTCCGCCGTTCACCGGCGGACTGGTAGGATATTTCGCCTACGATTTCCTGGGCTATGAGGAGCCGAAGGCGAAGACCGTAGCCGAAGATACGGAGGATTTCCGGGATCTGGACCTGATGCTGTTCGATAAGGTCATCTGCTTCGATAACTTCTTTAAGAAGCTGCTGCTGATCACGAACATGCCGCTCACGGACATCGAGGAAAACTACGAGAAAGCGATCCGCGAACTGGACGAGCTCGCAGACCTCATCAAAAACGGCGAGAAGGCCGAGGACGAGCCCGGCCACCTGACCGGCGAGGTCACGCCGATGTTCAACGAAGAGCAGTTTTGCGCGATGGTCGAGAAAGCGAAGCACCACATCTTCGAGGGAGATATCTTCCAGATCGTGCTGTCGAACCGCCTGGCGGCGCCGTTTAGCGGAACGTTGCTGAACACGTACCGCATGCTTCGCACCATCAATCCGTCGCCGTACATGTTTTACTTCAGCGGCACGGATGTGGAGATCGCCGGCGCTTCACCGGAGACTCTGGTGAAACTTGAAGACGGCGTCCTCCATACATTTCCCCTGGCGGGCACTCGCCCGAGAGGTAAATCCGACGCGGAGGATAAGCGACTCGAGCAGGAGCTCCTGGCAGACGAAAAGGAGCTGGCCGAGCACAACATGCTGGTCGATCTGGGCCGCAACGATCTGGGCCGCGTAAGTCAGTTCGGAACCGTTGAAGTCGAGCGCCTGCGCGATGTGGTCCGGTATTCGCACGTGATGCACATCGGTTCCACAGTGCGCGGAAAGATCCGTGAGGATAAGGATGCGCTGGATGCGATCTCGGCGGTGTTGCCGGCAGGGACCCTCTCCGGAGCACCGAAGATCCGGGCCATGCAGCTCATCGGCGAGCTGGAGAACAACAAGCGCGGCATCTATGGAGGAGCGGTCGGCTATGTAGCGTTTAACGGCGACATGGACACCTGCATCGCCATCCGCCTGGCTTACAGAAAGAACGGAAAAGTCTTCGCCAGAAGCGGCGCCGGTATCGTGGCCGACTCCGTGCCGAAGACGGAATATCAGGAGTGCATCAATAAGGCGGCAGCCGTGATCAGTGCCCTGAAGAAAGCGGAGGAGATCGACGGATGATAGTACTTATCGATAATTACGACAGTTTTTCCTACAATCTGTTCCAACTGGTCGGCGAACTAAGGCCCGACATAAAAGTGATCAAAAATGATGCTTACACGGTGGAAGAGATCGCGGCCATGAAGCCGGAGAAGATCATCCTTTCACCCGGTCCCGGACGTCCGGAGGATGCGGGCGTGACCCTAGAGGCGGCGAAGGTGCTCGGGAAGACGATCCCGACCCTGGGCGTGTGCCTCGGACATCAGGCCATCTGTGCGGCCTTCGGCGCGACCGTAACTTACGCGAAGCAGTTGATACACGGAAAACAGTCCGTTGCGACGATCGACACTGAAAGCCCGATCTTCCGGGGACTGCCGGGGCAGATCCCCGTGGCGCGGTACCATTCATTGGCCGCAGATAAAGATACGATACCGGAAAGCTTAAAGGTCATCGCGAAGACCGAAGACGGCGAGGTCATGGCGGTTGCACATAAAGAGTATCCGATCTATGGATTACAGTTCCATCCCGAGTCGATCCTGACACCGGACGGAAAACAGATCATAAAGAATTTTTTGGAAATATAGGAGGACATACAAATGATCCAGGAAGCATTGATTCAGTTGATTTCTAAGAAAGACCTGACCTATGAGCAGGCATATGGCGTTATGAACGAGATCATGAGCGGCATGACCACACCGACGCAGAACGCGGCATTTCTGGCAGCCCTCACCACGAAGAGCACGAAGGCGGAGACGATCGATGAGATCTCCGGCTGTGCGGCAGCGATGCGCGACCATGCGTTGAAGGTCGAGCCCGGCATGGAAGTCATGGAGATCGTCGGTACCGGCGGTGACGGAGCGCACAGCTTCAACATCTCCACCACATCGGCCTTCGTTATGGCAGCGGCCGGCATCAAGGTCGCTAAGCACGGCAACCGCGCGGCGTCCTCGCTGTCCGGAACCGCGGACTGCTTAGAGGCGCTCGGCGTCAACATCCAGCAGGATCCGGAGAAGGCGGTGCAGCTTTTAAACAGCGTCGGCATGTGCTTCTTCTTCGCACAGAAATATCACACCTCTATGAAATATGTCGGAGCCATCCGTAAGGAGCTGGGCTTCCGCACCGTATTCAATATCCTGGGCCCTATCACGAACCCCGCGAGCCCGTCCTACCAGCTGCTCGGCGTATACGATGAAGCTCTCGTGGAGCCGCTGGCACAGGTCCTGACCAGCCTCGGCGTAAAGCGCGGCATGGTGGTTTACGGCCTCGATAAGTTGGACGAGATCTCTCTCTCCAGTCCGACGAAGATCTGCGAGTTCACCGACGGAAAGTATGTCACCTACGTGATCAAACCGGAAGATTTCGGCTTCGAACGTTGTACGAAGGATGACCTGGTCGGCGGAACGGCCGTGAAAAATGCGCAGATCACCCGCGACATCCTGAGCGGTAAGATTCAGGGAGCCAAGCGCAACGCGGTCCTCATGAACGCAGGCGCGGCGCTGTACATTGCCCGCAAGGCAGAATCGATGCGTGAAGGCATCTTGATGGCGGCCGACCTGATCGACACCGGTAAGGCTTACAAGAAACTGGAAGAGTTCGTTACGGAGAGCAATCGCTGATGAATACCATTTTAGATACGATCGCGGCGTACGCCAGAGAGCGTGTGGCGCAGGATCAGCAGGAGGCTTCGTTTGAGGAAGTTAAGGCAGCGGCCCTCGCGCTTCCGAAGCTGGAGCATCGGTTCGCTGCGGCCCTCGCAAAACCCGGCCTGTCCTTTATTTGCGAAGTGAAGAAGGCATCGCCTTCGAAGGGCGTCATTTCCGAAGACTTCCCCTATCTCGCCATCGCGAGAGAGTACGAGCAGGCGGGCGCGGACGCGATCAGCTGCCTGACGGAGCCGAAGTGGTTCCTGGGCTCGGACGACATTTTCTGCGAGGTGCGAAAGGCGGTATCGATCCCCATGATCCGTAAGGATTTCGTGGTGGATTCCTACCAGATCTACCAGGCGCGGCTGATGGGCGCGGATGCAGTCCTTTTGATCTGTGCACTGTTGGACACCGACACGATCGCGGCCGACCTGGCCATCTGTGATGAGCTGGGTCTGGATGCCCTGGTCGAGACGCACGACGAAAGCGAGATCGCGAGCGCGATCGCGGCGGGCGCAAAGATCATCGGGGTCAATAATCGCAATTTAAAGGATTTCTCCGTCGATTTTGAGAACGCACGCAGATTGCGCCGCCGCATCCCCGAAAACTGCCTCTACGTGGCCGAGAGCGGGGTTTCCGCGGCATCCGATGCGCAGTTTCTGCGCGAGATCGGCGCCGACGCCGTTCTGATCGGGGAAATGCTGATGCGTTCGCCCGATAAACGTGCGCTTCTTAACGAGATGAAAGAGAAGAGGTAAATATGACGAAGATCAAGATATGCGGAGTCCGGCGCATGGAGGACATCGAGGTCGCGAACCGGTATCTGCCGGATTATGTCGGCTTCATGTTCGTCCCGACGAGTCGCCGGAAGATCACCCTCAAAGAGGCGATCGAACTCCGCTCGGAATTAAAAACCTATGTTCAGACCGTCGGCGTATTTCAGAATCAGGAGATCGACTACATCTGCGAGATCGCGGAGAAAGACGTGATCGATGTCGTGCAGCTGCATGGCGCCGAGGATGCGGACTACATCCGCGAAGTGCAAAGGCGGACGGGTCTTCCGGTCATCAAAGCCTTCCGCGTCGATAACGAAGAGGTCCTCGCCGCGGCGAAGGTAAGCCCCGCCGACTATGTTCTTCTGGATAACGGCAACGGCGGCACCGGCCAGACCTTCGACTGGTCGCTCCTGGAAGGATTTCCCCATCCGTACTTTATGGCGGGCGGCCTGTCACCGGATAATATCTCCAAAGCGATCAAACGTTTCGAACCCTATGGTGTGGATGTGAGCTCCGGCGTGGAGACCGACGGTTTCAAAGATCCGGAGAAAGTCCGGACATTCATCGGCTGGGTGCGCGAAGCGGACGCAGACGGGACATGAGAAAAAGAGGTAGAACCAATGGAAAATAAAAGCAAAGGAAGATTCGGAGTCCACGGCGGACAATACATTCCCGAGACCCTGATGAATGCCGTGATCGAACTGGAAAAAGCCTACGATCACTATAAAAACGATCCCGAGTTCAACCGGGAACTCACAAAACTTTTGAATGAATATGCGGGACGGCCGTCGCTGCTCTATTATGCGGAGAAGATGACGAAGGACTTAGGCGGCGCGAAGATCTATCTGAAGCGCGAGGACTTAAACCACACCGGTTCGCATAAGATCAATAACGTGCTCGGACAGGCATTGCTCGCGAAGAAGATGGGTAAGACCCGCCTGATCGCCGAGACCGGCGCCGGCCAGCACGGCGTTGCGACGGCAACGGCAGCGGCCCTCATGGGCATGGAATGCGTGGTTTTCATGGGCGAGGAAGACACGAAGCGCCAGGCACTGAACGTATTCCGCATGCGCCTCTTAGGCGCCGAAGTCATCCCGGTGAAGACCGGGACTGCGACCCTGAAGGATGCGGTCAGCGAGGCGATGCGCGAGTGGACGCGCCGTATTGACGATACGCATTACTGCCTGGGCTCCGTCATGGGGCCTCACCCCTTTCCGACCATCGTCCGCGACTTCCAGGCGGTCATCTCGAAGGAGATCAAAGAGCAGATGCTAAAGTTGGAGGGCCGGCTTCCGGATGCGGTCATGGCCTGCGTAGGTGGCGGTTCCAATGCCATCGGTACCTTTTATAACTTTATCAATGATCCGTCAGTGCGGCTCATCGGCTGTGAGGCAGCCGGCCGCGGCATCGATACATTTGAGACGGCGGCGACGTTGAACACCGGTAAGCTCGGCATCTTCCACGGCATGAAGAGTTACTTCTGCCAGGATGAGTATGGCCAGATCGCGCCGGTCTATTCGATCTCGGCCGGCCTGGATTATCCGGGTATCGGACCGGAGCACGCGTACCTGCACGACATCGGCCGCGCGGAATATGTGGCGATCACGGACGAAGAGGCTGTGCAGGCGTTCGAGTATCTGTCCCGCACGGAAGGCATCATCCCGGCGATCGAGTCCGCCCACGCGGTGGCCCAGGCCATTAAAATGGCGCCTTCGATGAAGAAAGATGAGATCCTCGTGGTCACGATCTCCGGTCGCGGCGATAAGGACGTAGCAGCGATCGCGCGCTACAGAGGGGAGGAAATCTATGAGTAAGATCGCACAGGCATTTGCCGGTAAAAAAGCATTCATCCCGTTCGTCACCTGCGGCGATCCCGACCTGGAGACCACGGCGAACATCGTTCGCGCGATGGAGGAGGCGGGCGCCGACCTGATCGAACTGGGCATCCCGTTCTCGGATCCGACGGCGGAAGGGCCCGTGATCCAGGCGGCCAATGTCCGCGCGCTCTCGGGCGGCGTGACGACCGATAAGATCTTTGCATTCGTGAAGGAACTGCGTAAGGACGTGAAAGTCCCGCTGGTCTTCATGACCTATGCCAATGTAGTTTATTCCTACGGCACGGAGCGTTTCGTGAAGCGTTGCGTTGAGGTCGGGATCGACGGCATCATCCTGCCGGACGTTCCCTATGAGGAGAAAGAGGAGTTCGCGCCGACCTGTCGTGCGCAAGGCGTCGATTTCATTTCCCTGATCGCGCCGACTTCCGAGGACCGCATCGCCATGATCGCGTCGGAAGCTGAAGGCTTTTTGTACATCGTTTCGAGCCTCGGCGTGACCGGAACGCGCAGTGAGATCAAGACGGATCTCGGTGCGATCATGGAGCAGGTGCGTAAGAGCGCGAAGGTCCCTTGCGCGATCGGCTTCGGTATCTCAAACCCGGAGCAGGCTACGCGCATGGCCGCTGTTTCCGATGGCGCTATCGTCGGGTCCGCTATCGTTCGCATCATTGCCGAACATGGACGCGAGGCCGCGCCATACGTTAAAGAATACGTGAAGGCCATGAAAGACGCTGTGAGCAAAGCGTAAAGGAAAGCGTTGTTTACCATGGGTAACTGTGTTATACTGGACAGAGGAGAAAAGAGTATCCCGGAAGGTTTGACAGCAGTTATAAAAGAAAGGCAAGACAGTTATGTATAAGACAGTAGTTTCCGTAAATGGTATGATGTGCGGAATGTGCGAGAGCCACGTTAACGACGCGGTCCGGAACGCATTTTCCGTTGATAAAGTCACATCCTCGCATAAGGATAAGCAGACCGTGATCTACTCCAAGGAGAAGTTGGAGGAAGAGAAGCTGATCGCGACGATCGAGGCGACCGGGTATACCGCCGCGTTGATCGAAGTGACGGAAGAAGAAAAAAAGGGCTTCATTCGTAAAATCTTCGGATGAGGAGAAATGCCGCCGGGGTTCCGGCGGCATTTTGTATGTTGGCGACCGCCCGACAGGGAGCGCCCTGCGGCAAATGAGGTTGAAAAAACCGCTAAAATCGATTATAATGAGCGTAACAATGTGCGGACAGGTTTGATCGAGGCGCCGCACGGGGAGGTTACGTTTATGAAGGTTTTGATGTTGAACGGAAGCCCGAAGCCGAATGGGAATACCGGGCTTGCGCTGAAGGAGATGGAGAAGATCTTTGCCGCTGAAGGGATCGAGGTCGAGACCATCGTGGTAGGTAATAAGGACATCCGCGGTTGTGTTTCCTGCGGTTCCTGCGGACGACTCGGGCGATGCGTGTTTGATGACATGGTCAATGAGATCGCGCCGAAACTGGCGGAGTGCGACGGCCTGGTGATAGCCAGCCCGGTCTACTATGCATCGGCCAATGCGACTCTGATCGCCTGCCTGGATCGTTTGTTCTACAGCAATCGCGCGGACCTTAGCATGAAGGTCGGGGCGTCGGTAGTGGTCGCACGTCGCGGCGGCTGTTCGGCAACCTATGATGAACTGAACAAATATTTCACTATCAGCGGCATGCCGGTGGCGTCGAGCCAGTATTGGAACAGCGTGCACGGCGGCGTGCCCGGTGAGGCTTCGCAGGATGCCGAAGGCATGCAGACCATGCGCGTGCTCGCACGCAATATGGCATTCCTCATGAAAAGCATTGCCCTCGGGAAGCAAGAATACGGCCTCCCCGAAAAAGAACAACACCTGTGGACGAACTTTGTATGATACAAGGCTCGAAAAGTCCCGCCGGGCATGCTTGCATGCCGAGGGCGGACCTTGAGAGCTAATCTAAATATTTCGAAGGAGATTGACCATGAACAGCGTCATGGAGCGAAGGAGAAAACGTGTATTTGATACGATCCAGATCGGGCACCGGACCGACTGGGTCAGTCGTGCGTTTGACTATTTTATCGTAATCGTGATCGCGATCAATCTCTTCGTCACATTGTTTTCTACGTTTGATGAATCCGAGCCGTATTCGGCCGTGCTGGACACCATTGAATTCATCACGATCATTATCTTTACGGTCGAATACATCCTTCGGCTCTGGACGGCGAAATATCTCTTCCCGGAGGCGAATTCGGTGAAGGCGGCGGTCAAATTTTTCTTTTCGTTCTACGGCCTCGTCGATTTTCTGACGTTCTTCCCGTACTTCCTGCCGATCGTGTTCCCGGCGGGCGTGGTCGCCTTCCGTATCTTCCGTGTGATTCGCATCTTCCGGCTGTTCCGGATCAATTCCCAGTATGACGCGTTCAACGTTATCACGGCGGTCCTCACGGAGAAGAAAAACCAGCTGCTGTCCTCGATGTCACTCATCCTGATCCTGATGGTGGCGTCATCACTGTGCATGTACAGCCTCGAGCACGAGGCACAGCCGGAAGCGTTCAAAAACGCATTTTCCGGTATATGGTGGTCCACTTCCACACTGCTGACCGTGGGTTACGGCGACATTTACCCGATCACATTATTAGGTAAGGCTATGGGTATCGTCATATCCTTCCTGGGTGTCGGCATGGTCGCCATCCCGACAGGTATCATTTCTGCCGGCTTTGTCGAGCAGTATACACGTTTCAAATCGCTGGCAACGACGGAGGAGCATCCGCTGCGTTTTGTTACGGCCAATGTCTATTCGACGCATCCGTGGTGCAATAAGAAACTGAAGGATGTCGTGTTTCCGCCGCAGTTGCTGCTATTGGTGATCCTGCGTAAGGAGAAAGAGATCGCACCGGGACCGGAAGTCGTTTTGCTTCCGGAGGATGTCCTCATCATCGCGGCGAAACGAGCGACGACGGAGTCGAGCGACCTGGATCTGCGCGAAGTGCGTATAACGGATAATCATCCCTGGGTGGGGCATGAGCTCCGTGAACTGGATATATCGCGGAAGGAACTGATCCTGACTATTCAAAGGAAGGGCAAACTTCAGATCCCGAACGGTTCCAGCGTAATCAAAAACGGAGATATTCTGGTGATCTACAGACGCAGATCCTAGAGCAAACCTATGTTAATGAAATCATTTAAAAGAAAACGGGTCCGCTTCGTTTTTGCCTGTGCATTTATGTGCATGGGCCTTTTCGCATGTGGGACGAAAGCGGGACGTGAGACGGAGTCTGTGACAGACACGTTGCCGGCAGAGAGCCTGCCGGAGATCCCCGTGAGCGTTGCCACACCGGCCTGGACGACAGAGGCAGACGAAACCGAAGAGAAGCCTGTGGAGACGACTCCGCCGGTCGAGGAAACGACCCTGCCGGCCGAGGAGACGACATCGGAAAATGATTCGGAGGCAGCGAGTGCAGATCCTACGGAAACGACGGAAATCGTACCGCCGGAATTGCCGACGGCCCCGCCGGTCGTGGAGACGGCTCCGCCGATCATCGAGACGACCCCGCCGATCATCGAGACGGCCCCGCCGGTCGTGGAGACGGCTCCGCCGATCATCGAGACGACCCCGCCGGTCATTGAAACGGTCCCGCCGATCATTGAGACGGAACCCCCGACGGAAGCGCCGACCGCCCCTGTGGTCGTGTCCGCTTGGTACACGACGAGCACTCTGAACCTGCGTGAATCCCCGAGCCTGAGCGCGAAAGTTATCCTTACGATCCCGAAGAATACGGCGGTCGACTGCCTGGCGGAAGGTCCCGATTGGCATCTTGTGACCTATGGCGGCGCTACGGGATATGTGGCGAGCGGCTACCTGGCGGACGAAGCATTGATCACATTTCCCGGTTACGGCGAGACCGCCTATGCGTATGTGCGTTATATCAACGATCATTTTTCCGTGCGCCTGAACGGCAACGGTTACAGCACAAAGAAGAAGGAGGCCTGCGGCGCGTGGATCGAGCGGACCATGAACAGCCTCGGCTACACCGCGACCTATCATCTCGGCGTGTCTCCGGCGACAGGCGTGGCTGTGAAGAGTTACGCATTCCGCAAATCCTGCGGTGCGGCCAATGCGCCTCTGGTCGTGATCGGAGCGCATTATGACAGCCGAGAGAGCCGAGGCGCCGAAGATAACGGCACCGGCGTCGGCATGGTGCTCGAACTGGCACAACGTTATGCTCAGATCGGTCTGCCCTATGATATCGACTTTTGTTTCTGGGACGGCGAGGAACTGCAGGGCTGTGCAGGCTCGTACTTCTACGTGAAGCAGAGCCCGGATATTGGACGTGTGACCCTCTATATCAATCTGGACTGCCTGGGCGCCGGTGACCACATGTTTGCCTATGGAGGAGACTATGTGAATGGCAAACTGGTGCGCGCGGAAGCCTACACGAAGGCGATGGAGATCGCGACCCGCTTCGGGATCCCGTTGCGTCCGATCCCGGCCGGCCTCGCAGAGCCGGAGCTTCAGACGCCGACCCGCCTGTACGGTTCGGACCAGGATTATTTCGCCCGCGCCGGCATCCCGTATTTGTATTTTGAGGCCAATGCTTGGATCGACCGAAACGGAGCGGAGCAGTATCCTGCCGGTCAGCGGCCGTACCAGTATAACTCCGTGCACGCGGCATTTGCCGACACGTTCGGGACCATTAACCACACGAAATTCGATGACCTGGATGTGCTCGAGCGGATCGTCCCCGGGCGCATACAGGCGCATATGAGTTGTTTTGCAAAGATCCTCTACACATTTCTGGAGGAATATCGATAAAACTCTACGAAGCGTAGGTTGCTGCGAGGGCTGACCTGTAATATCATTTGCGTATAAATGATCAAAAAGGAGGATCCGATATGGACCGATACATTACAGGCACAGCGATCAAGCGGCTGCGCGAGCAGAGAAAAATGACGCAACTTCAATTAGCTGAGATCTTAGGAGTCAGCGACAAAACGATCTCCAAATGGGAGACGGCAAAAGGTTATCCGGATATTACGCTTTTGGAGCCGATCGCGGACGCGTTTGGCATATCCGTGCCGGAGCTGATCTCCGGGCAGCAGGTCCAAAATGCCAATGCATCGGCCAATATGCTACGTTCCATGTTCTATGTCTGCCCGATCTGCCAAAATGTGATCCACAGCATGGGAGAGGCCGTTGTATATTGCCATGGCATTCAGTTGGTGCCTTCGGAGGCAGAACCGGCCGATGAAGGGCATAAGATAAGTATTGACCGAGTAGAAGACGAGCTCTACGTCAGGATCGAACATGAAATGACGAAGACCCATTTCATTTCTTTTATTGCTGCGCTTTCTTCCGACGGATGTCAGCTTATGAAACTGTATCCGGAAGGTGAGGCGGCAGCGAGGTTTAAGATCCGCGGCGTGCGAAAGATCTGCTTCTACTGTAACCGCGACGGGTTGTTTACGGAAACACTCCGGCTCGCGGACAGTCATAAATGAGATTAATAAGTTCGTAAAGAAGACCGCATGACAGCGATAAGGGTGAGACATTCCCGGGGAGGCGAAGGTATGATATATTTGATCACAAACGGAAATGCAAAGTCCGGCGGCGGAAGCAAGTGCAGTAAGGTCGTTAAACTGTTGAAGGATGAGGCAGAGACGAGGGGAATCAAAGCCAAAGAATTCTTTAAGGTCCTGCGGACGAAGAAGGCAGGTGACGCTACGCAGTTCGTGCGCGACATTTGCCATATGGACGAACCGGCGGACATCTGGGTGTTCGGCGGCGACGGTACCATCAATGAAGCGGTCAATGGACTGGAAGTGCCGTCAAAGGTGACGATCGCATTTCTGCCCGGCGGCTCGGGCAATGACTACGTAAAGGGGCTAGGACTGCCCAAAGATCCAGTGGCCTGCGCGAAGCTTCTGCTTTCGACAAACCGGACGAAGGGATACGACCTCGGCTTCGTGGACACATTCGGAGCCTCCGGAACGGTCCGCTTTGCGGGCAGTTGCGGCCTGGGCTACGACGCAAAGGTATGTCACGAGGTGGATACGTCGCGCCTGAAGAAGGTGCTGAATAAGTTGCATCTCGGGAAACTGGTCTACCTGATGGTCGCGTTTAAGCAGGTGTTTGCGAACCCGCGTTTTCGCGCGACCGTGATCATCGACGGCGTGATCCGCTCGTACGAAGATGTCATTTACCTGTGTTTCATGAACAGCCCGTACGAGGGTGGCGGCCTTAAGATGGCGCCGGGGGCTGATCCGTGCGACGGTAAGCTTCAGGTCGTTTTGGCCCACGAGATCCGACCGATCCGTGTGCTCACGATGTTGCCGGGACTGGTGCGCGGAACACATGTGAAGCATCCGAAGGTGGAGTGTTTCACATGTCGCCAGATCGAGGTGATCGCCGATAACCGGCAGTACCTCCACACCGACGGCGACGTGAAGGCATTTACCCGCCATATCCGCGTGCAGTGCTACGAAACGCCCATGCGTATGCCGGCGTTTTCCGATGCTGACAGTATCTACGAAAAATAACAGGGGGAATAACGAATGGAGGAAGCGGACATCATCCGGCTGTTTACGACGGAACCGGTCAAAGAATTTCGGACTCTTTACTCCGGGCATGGTGACGACGATTTTCGCGAGGCGATCTTCGTTACGCTTGGGAACGACGAACGTTTCGTCATTAAAGTCGCAGGCAATTCCCTTACCTCGTCGGAGAGCATCCGGATGTGGCAGCGCTGCGCACAGGAGTATATCGGACTCGGGTATTATTGCCCGCGGATCCTGAATTCTTTAGCCGGAGATTTTCCCTCCGTGGAGTATAAGGGGAACAGTTGCATCGCTTACGCGGAAGAATATGCGAAATACGGGACCGCTGAGCATATAAAAAACCGGAGAAATATCCGGGATGAAGTGTATAAAATGACTGCCAGAGTGGCTGCTAAGAAGTTTGACTACACGGATATTCCTTCCGCGTATGCTTTATACCACCCGGTGTATCCGTGGGATGAGGTCGATGAAGTTACGGAAAATGCTCTGAATTTCCGGGAGTATTGTGAGAGCCTGCCCGAGGGTTTTAAAGAGCAGACCGACCGCATGTTTCGCAGGTGGGAGGAAAACTACAACAAACTGAAAGAGACGTATTTCGATCTGCCGTTCTCCGTTTTTCAGGCGGACTTTAACGACACCAATGTATTGGTAGACGAGGATGGCGCTTTCGTCGGGGTGCTGGATTTTAATTGTGCCGGCAGGGATAATTTCCTAAACTATCTGTTCCGCGAGATCAATGAGCCCACGCTCGAACAAACGGCCGACGAGATCCTTCGGGCGCTTACGGTCGCATCGAAGTATTATATATTTTCCGAAGAGGAGATCGAGGCTGCGCCGCGGATTTTCCGCTGTGTTAAACCTCTATGGTATTGCAGCGTAAGTGAGCTGGAAGATGCAGGGATGGACTTTGAGCAGGTCCAGAAGATCCTGGATGCGATGGAGTACGCGCAAACGTGTGAGATCGATTTTCGAAGCGTTATGCTGAGATGAGTACCACCGGTAAACTACTCGCGGTGCCGCATTCGCCACCCTGCGGGTGGCTCATGACCGCTGTCGCGGTATGAAATAAACCGCTCCTACGCTTTTGAGAGCGAGCTCTCAAGCGTTGAAGCGGTTTATTTCGCATCGCTCGTAGAAACGCCCATATTAGAACACACCCCACCATATTTGGCGGAGTGTGTTCTAACGGGAAAACAACCACTGGTGTGCACAATGGCTGCATTATATTGAGAAAAGGATGAATGCGATAGTAAAAGAAGTGTCTTGTCAGCTCCCTAGATCGGAAGAAATGCAATCTCCCCCAGACTGCATCAAATAGAAAGCTGACAAGCAACCTTCCATATTCTGTACCCTGCGACGCATCCGGTCGTCCCCCTTTGACTTTCGGATGGAAATGTCGGTTAGATACGAGAAGAATTGGTATGCGAAAGATGTAGGAGTTCCTTCGCAATTGAGTACATTATAAAT
Organism: Lachnospiraceae bacterium; assembly: GCA_017550425.1. Taxonomy (GTDB): domain Bacteria; phylum Bacillota; class Clostridia; order Lachnospirales; family Lachnospiraceae; genus UBA1201. The sequence goes on from JAFZPG010000084.1 coordinate 32,321, forward strand.
GGAAACATGGTATAATTCAATCAATCGTGACAACAGGGCGAAAATTTTTTCGAAAGGTCACATGGCAGGATAAGGTGCCAAATATTAGATGCAAGATGCCGCATTTGCAGGCAAGAAAAATCGGAGGCTGATTTTGGCAACTTAGTTGATGCATTTGGCAAGTTATTTTGATCGTTTACATGATTTGCCTTGTATTTGCTTGACTTGAACTAAGTTGCCGTGTTATGATTACGGCATCACAGACAGGCACGGATCTGACCGAAAGGGCTGTCAGAGGGCAGGAGATCCGCCATCTGGACGGAGGAATGTGAGAGTGAAAGAGAGAGGTAAGGTTTGTATCATACTTTCCGGTTTTGTCGGGGAGTACAACGACGGGTTTTGCTATGGCATGGAACGCCAGGCAGAACTTCTGGGTTATGAGACAACGGTCTATTCCATGCTCAATTTTGAGCGATTAAATATGAATGAAGAAGAGAGTATATTTGAGACCATCCCGTTTGATTCCTTCGATGGTCTGATCTTCATTGAGCGCTCATTTTCCGCGCATAAAGGCGTGGGACGCAAGATCGACGGCATCTTAGGCAAGTATTGCAAGATACCGACGGTGGTCCTGGGCAATTCCGACTATTTTCCGGAACATCTGACCATGAACAATGAACTGGAGTTTGAGGTCATCACCGATCACCTGATCGAAGACCATGGCTGCAAGTCGCTGTATTTCCTGGGCGGTCTGAAAGAGCATAACAGCAAGCGTATCGCAGGCTTCCTGCGGTCGCTGAAAAACCATTCCATCGAACCGGGGCCGGAGACTTTGCTCTACGGCGGCTACTGGATCGATTGCGCCCAGCGTTTGGCAAAAAACCTCGCCTTCGGTAAGATCAAAAAGCCCGATGCGGTCGTCTGTATCGACGATATCGTGGCGTACGCGCTGATCTCGGATCTTTCCGATTACGGCATCCGCGTTCCGGAGGACATTCTGGTCTCCGGTTTCGACGGACATTCGAAGGCGGATAACCCTGCCGTTTCCATCCTGACGATCAATGCAGACGCCGAATACTGGGGCGGTAAATCCTTCTGCGTTCTGTATGAGAAGATGACGGGTGAAAGTGCCGTCGTTTACAAAGAGCGCGAGTTTCACCTGATGAAAGGACGCAGCTGCGGCTGCGAGCGCAAACAGCGCACGGACGTCAAAGAACTGCTTCGGCATCGCAAGACGGTCGACATGCAGGAAATGTATTTTGCCAACAGCGAGATCGTGGAGCGCCTGTACACGGCGCCTGACCAGGACGAGTTCGTCCGCCGGTTCGAACACCTGGTCTACCTGATCCCGGATTATAATTATGTGGCTCTGTGCCGATATACTCCTGACGATCGTGTCAGCTGCATTTTTGCGACGGAAGCCATTTCGGCCGGCAATCCGGAGATATTGCCCCCCGGGGTCGTTTATCCCGATGATACGACGGTGGAAGAGCAGGTCATGAACCGCCATGTCGTTCCGCTGAATTTCACGGGGCAGAGGCTCGGCTATCTCGTGGTCGGCTATCCCGAGGCGACCATCTACACGAACCTGTTCCAACGCATTTGCCGCCACATCGCGATCGGCCTGTTCCTGCTGAAGGAACGTGAGAATAACGCCATAAGTGCGAAGCCTGAACCCCGCCGTTCCCGTTCGATGGCTACGGAAGAAAACATGGGAGGAGCCGCGTACCGCGAGCGCGAGGATGAAACGGAGAAACTGCCGACAGCGGAGAGCACCACGCAGGCGACGGCCATCTTCGTTTTGAAGGATGACATCATGTGTAAGGTCAATGTCAGCAACGTGTACTACTTCGAGGCGGTCGACAAAAAAGTCTACGCCCACACCAAAGGCGGAAACTACGAGAGCCGCCAGAAACTCTACGAACTGGAGCAGATGCTGATCGGCCGTGGTTTCGTCCGCATCTCGAAGTCCGTTCTCCTGAGCGTAGATAAAGTTGCGCGGATCAAACCCGATGTCGATCGTACGCTTTTGGTCTATCTTACGGATAAAAGCACAGTTCGCGTTTCCCGGAAATATGTCAAGGACTTCAAAGAGCGCTTGATCATTGCCTGATGAGTGGAATGCAAAAAAAGAGAATCCGTCAGTTAAATGAGAAGATATATCATTGTTTTCAAGAAAAAGATGCGCTAGAATTTTCATAGGAATTTTATAAAAATTTTAGAATTGCCGTTTTCGGGCGGCGATTTCGGAGGTTTACACATATGAAGAAGTTGAATGCGGTCATCAATATCTATAACCGTAAGTCTCATATCAACCCCGAGCTCTACGGACATTTCTCCGAGCACCTCGGACGTTGTATCTATAAGGGCATCTTCGTCGGAGAGGACTCGCCCATCCCGAACATCGGCGGCGTCCGCAAGGACATCATCGACGCGTTCCGCCAGATCAAAATGCCGGTCATCCGTTGGCCCGGCGGTTGCTTCGCGGACGAATATCACTGGATGGACGGCATCGGCCCGAAAGAAAGCCGCAAAAAGATGGTCAACACCAACTGGGGCGGCGTTACCGAGGATAATTCCTTCGGAACCAACGAGTTCTTCAACTTCTGTGAGGCCGTAGGCTGTGAGCCTTACCTCTCGGTCAATGTCGGCAGCGGCACGGTCGAGGAGATGGCGAACTGGATCGAATACATCACCTTCGACGGTGTGTCCCCGATGGCGCAGCTGCGCCGCGATAACGGACGCGAGAAGCCGTGGAAGCTGAAATACCTGGGCATCGGAAACGAGAACTGGGGCTGCGGCGGCAACATGCGGCCGGAGTATTACGCGGATGTATATCGCCGCTTTCAGACATTTGCCAAAAACTACAGCGGCAACCGTCTGTTTAAAGTAGCATGCGGACCGAGCGACTCCCAGTATCACTGGACCGAAGGCCTGTTGCACAACATCAATGATTTCCATGCCAATGCGATCTCGATGCACTACTACACATTGCCCACGGGTGACTGGCAGCATAAGGGCAGCGCGACCGAGTTCGATGATAAAGAGTACTATCAGACCATCGAGCACACGCTCGCCATCGAAGACATGATCGAGAAGCATGGAGCTCTTCTTTCCATCCACACGAAGCAGATGAAACTCATCGTGGACGAATGGGGATGCTGGTACGATGTCGAGCCCGGAACCAATCCCGGCTTCCTGTATCAGCAGAATACGATGCGTGATGCGATCGTAGCAGCGATCAACCTGAATATCTTCAATCAGCATTCCGACATCGTGTGCATGGCAAATATCGCGCAGGCGGTCAATGTCCTCCAGGCGCTCATCCTCACCGAGGGCGAGAAGATGGTAAAGACACCGACCTACCACGTATTCGACATGTTTAAGGCGCATCAGGGCAATGAACTGGTGGACAGCTTCGTAGAGAACGAGACACGCGAAGGCGTTCCGGCGATCTCTTACTCGGCTTCCATGAACGAAGACCGCGATCTGGTCATCACATTGTCCAACTGTATGCTTGACGAGACCTACGAGGTCTCCTGTGACCTTTGCGGCTACAACGCAAAGACGATCGAGGCGCAGATCCTCACAAACGAGGTGCACGCGCACAACGATTTCAATGACCCCGAGAAAGTTTCCATCGCCCCTTACGAGGCAAAAAAAGATGGAGAAAAAATATTAGTTTCACTTCCTCCTTGCAGCGTTGTGACGGTTATCTGTCATGAGTGATGCAAAGTGCGGTAAATGTCTGCTGAGAGAGTATGATGGAAGTGATTATGCAGAAAAGGTACAAGCTTTCTTGAAACAGATACCCGATGGTGTTCGTACTCCTCCTTATGAATATCAACGACGCCTTCAGGTATGCGAAGAGTGTGACATGCTTAGTGACGGCATGTGCGCTGAATGCGGATGTTATGTGCAAGTGAGAGCGGCGAAAACCCCCTTGTATTGTCCGATCGGCCGTTGGGAGACCGACACCGATATGTGATACAAAACGCCCCCCTAATCGAGCCGATCTCACCGACTCCGCGACAATTTAGTAGAATGTGTGTTTTGGTTTTTTGAGACATAGTGTCTCACGGGAAAACGATCCATTTTCAGCAGACAGAGACCGTGAACGGCCGGTGCGTCCTGATTTCAGGACCACCGGCCGTTCTGGTTTTCCGTCACACCTTAAAGCTGCCATATCTGTCCCCTGCCGCTCGGGGGCTTCTTCCGGGACTGCGATGCCGACGGGCAGCATTAAGGCGCTGCGCCGCCTCCCTTGCCACTGGCTGAAATATGTGGTAAAATGAAAGTTGTGGGAGTGGATGGATGTCTGCTTTCACTACGGGATTAGGAGAGTAGTTTTATGTTTCCTTTGTTTCAGTGGGACGGGGATTTCCTGCTCTGGGTGCAGGAGCACCTGCGGGCGGATGCATGGACCCCGTTTATGAAGACGATCACGGTCTTCGGCAATGCCGGCGTGTTTTGGCTCATACTTATGGCACTGATGTTTTGCATGCCGAAGACACGGCGCGCAGCGTTTGCATCAGGACTGGCCATGCTGTTCGTGTTTCTGAGTTGCAATCTGCTGGTGAAGAATGTGGTCGCGCGGACACGGCCTTATGAGGTGATCGAAGGTCTGGAGCGGCTGATCGCGCCCCCGGTGGACTATTCGTTTCCGTCCGGGCACACGGCCATCAGTTTCGGAGCAGCGGTCGCCCTGCTGTTCTACCTGGATTGCAGGATCGGCATCGGACTTTTGGCGCTTGCGGCGACGATCGCATGGTCCCGGCTGTATCTGGGCGTGCATTATCCGACCGATGTGCTGGCGGGGCTGGCCTTCGGTATCGTAATGGGCATCTTGGGACATTTGGCGGCAGATCGTTTGATCGAGGTCGCCAAAGCGAGGATGGAACGTAAGGAGCCGTCGGAGGCAAAACAGGAAGCGCCGACGGACGAAATAGAGAGGAAATAGGATCGCAGATTCGGAAAGAGGAACTGCGACAGGAAGGGAAAACATGTTACACAAAGTACATTTGGATGAGGTTTCGGATGGAAAGGTCTACGGCCGGCGGGATATGGTACGCTTAGGCTGTGATGATTGTGCGGGTTGCAGCGAATGCTGTAAAACGGTGGGGGACAGCATTGTCCTCGATCCGTACGACTACGCCATGCTTTCGGCCTATCTGGGACTGGATGCCGCAGGGATGAACGCGAAGTATGCGTCGTTCGGTCCGGTCGGCGCCATGGTGCTGCCGCATCTGGTGATCGACGAGGGAACGGGCTGCCGCCTGCTCTCTGCAGACGGACGCTGCACGGTTCATGCGGCGCGCCCCGGCATGTGCCGTTTATTCCCCTTGGCACGCATTTACGAGGAAGACAGGGTCACATACATCCATCAGATCCACGAATGTCCTAAAAAACCGAATAAGAAGATCCGGGTGGAGGAATTCATCGGGATCCGGAATATGGAGGCCTATGAGCGTTACCTGCTTATTTGGGACTCGTTTCGCAAAGCGTATGAGAAGATCGTGACTCCGGAGATCACGAATGAAGCCTTGGAGGAACAGACGAAGTTTATCCTGACATTGTTTTACCTGACGCCGTTCCCGGTAACGAAGGGAGCCGACGGCACGGTGGATATGGAGCCGTTCTACAATGCGTTTTACCGGCGCATGGACACGGCCTATGAGGGACTCGGTCTGATCCGGGTGCCCGATAAAGAAGTGGAAGATTGGAAACACAAGCCGATCCGCAAGACCTGGCTGGAAGATTAAAGGGGGAGACCTATGACGCGATTGCAGGGAACCGGTGTCGTATCCGGAATTGCCATAGGGGAACTTACATACTATGAAAAAGAGTCGGCGGGAGAGCATGCGCGGACCTATGCCGGAGCAGATGCGGAGGAACATCGCTTCAATGAGGCGGTCTCGCAGCTGGACATTGAGCTGCTCGCGCTGAAAGATGCGGCGCTTTCGAGTGTCGGGAGTCAGGGCGTGAGCCTGTTTGAGGCATACCGTATGATCCTGCAGGATCTGCTGTTTCTGGAACAGGTCGGCACGTACATTCGCCGTGACTATATGTGCGCGGAAGATGCGGTCCTGGAGGCCGGAAAGACGCTGGCCGCAACCTTGCTTCCCATGGAGGATGCCTACCTGAAGCAGCGCGCGGAGGATGTCAAAGCCGTCGCGCAGCGTTTGTATGAGAAACTGGTGGGCGACCACGGCGACGAAGAACTGGAGCAGGCCAGGGGTATTCTGGCGGCGCAGACGCTGACACCTGCCGAGATGATGCATATCTCCCGGGACAGTGTCACCGCGATCGTTTTGGAAAATGCCGCGGAGAATTCTCACGTTGCCATTCTGGCGGGACTCATGGACATCCCGATGATCGTCGGTGTGCGCCAGGGCCTGGGGCCGAAACTGAACGGCCTGATCGCGATCGCAGACGCAGAACGAGGTGCGCTGATCCTGTCGCCGACCGAAGAGGTGCTGGCTCAGTCAGAGAAACGGCGCATTCAACTCGCGGAAATGAAAGAACTGTTGCAACAGTACGCGGAGCGCGACACGATCACGCAGGACGGAAAGAGGATCCGCATCGAGGCCAATATCAGCGGACTCGTGGATCTGGACGGGGCGCTGCAGTACAATGTAGACGGTGTAGGTCTGTTTCGGACCGAGTTTCTCTTCCTGGGACGCAAGGAAGCACCAAGTGAAGAGCAGCAGTACCGCATTTACCGCAAAGTGGCAGAGCGCATGGGAGAGCGTCCGGTCGTCATCCGGATCATGGATCTCGGCGCGGATAAAATGCCGGACTATATGATGACCGGGGAGGAGGAAAACCCCGCGATGGGACTTCGCGGCATCCGGTTCTGTCTGGAGAAAAAAGGCATGCTACGCACGCAGCTTTCGGCGATCCTCCGCGCGGCCGTGTATGGCAGAGTCTCGCTGATGATCCCCATGGTGGTATCATTGTCCGAGGTTTTACAGGTGCGGGAGGTCCTGGAGGATGTGAAGCGCGACCTGACATTGCGGGGCGAACCGTTCCGTATGGTGTCGGTCGGCGTGATGATCGAGACGCCGGCGGCGGCGCTGATCAGCGATACGCTGGCGAAAAACGTGGATTTCTTCAGCATCGGAACGAACGATCTGACGCAGTATACCACGGCGATGGATCGTCAAAACGCGAACTTGAAAAAATATATGAACCCGTACCATCCGGCGGTCTTCCGACTGATCCGGATGACGGTCGAAAACGCGAGACGGGAGGGCATCCCCGTCAGCATCTGCGGTGAACTGGCTGCAGACACGACGCTGTGCCCGTACTTTTTGTCGATCGGCGTGACCGCTCTGTCGGTCTCCCCGATGCGTGTGTTAATGTTGAGAAAGACCATCTGTGAGATGCGGGTGGATGATTTTACAGATCGTAAAGATCAATGGAAGGAGTATTTCTCATGAAGAAGGCGAAGAAGAAAGTAGAAGATTATGTACTGACCATTCCGGATTTTCCGGAGCCCGGCATTATGTTCCGCGACGTTACCTCCATCCTGGCGGACGCCGACGGCCTGAAACTGGCCATTGACGGCATTCTGGATCTGTTGAAGGACGTGGATTTTGATGTCGTTGTGGGACCGGAGTCCCGCGGCTTTATCTTCGGCATGCCTGTGGCATATGAGATGCATAAGCCGTTCATTCTGGTGCGTAAGCCCGGAAAACTTCCGCGCGCAGTGGTATCGAAGGAATACGAACTGGAATACGGTAAGGGCACCATCGAGATGCACGCGGATTCCATCAAGCCCGGACAGAAGGTGGTCGTGATCGACGATCTGATCGCCACCGGAGGCACAACAAAGGCCATTATCGACCTTGTTGAGGAAATGGGCGGCTCCGTAGTGAAATGCGTCTTCCTGATGGAATTAGCGGGCCTGGATGGCAGAAAGAAGCTCGAGGGCACCGACGTGGACAGCGTGATCATCTACGAAGGCAAATAAATCGATCTTTGACAGGGGGAGGAACCATGACTTTACAACAAATGAAATACCTGCTTGAGGTGGTGCGTTGCGGTTCCATCTCCGAAGCGGCAAAAGAACTGTTCATTTCCCAGCCGTCGCTGTCGGCGGCCGTGCGTGAAGTCGAGAAGGAGATGAACATCGAGATCTTTCATCGCACGCCGAAGGGCATGCAGCTCACGACCGACGGGACCGAGCTCTTATCCTTCGTGCGCCCGGTCGTGGAGCAGAGCAACCTTCTCGACCAGCGCTATAAGGACCGCGGCCCCGCGAAGATGCTGTGCTCGGTATCGACCCAGCATTATTCGTTTGCGGTCGATGCGTTCGTCAGCCTGATCTCGCGCCTGAACATCCCGGAGTACGAGTTTGCGCTACGTGAGACGCAGACGGCGAAGATCATCGAGGACGTGGCCGAATTCCGCAGCGAGATCGGCCTGCTCTACCTGAGCTCGTTCAATGAAAAGGTCATCCTGAAGCGCCTGCGCGAGGGGCAGTTGGAGTTCATCCCGCTTTTTACTGCGAAACCGCATGTTTTCATCGCGGTCAATCATCCCCTGGCAGCGAAAGAACGCGTGACCATGGACGATCTCGAACCCTACCCGATCCTTTCGTTCGAGCAGGGCGAATGCAACTCCGTCTACTATTCGGAGGAGCTGATGAGCCAGGTGCCGCACAGCAAGCACATCCACGTCAGCGATCGCGCGACGCTCTTTAACCTGGTCATCGGCCTGGGCGGTTATACCATTTCCAGCGGCGTCCTGTCGAGCGACCTAAACGGCGAGAGGATCATTTCCCGCCCGCTCGAGTGCGACGAGGAAATGTGGATCGGCTACATCAAACACGAGAAGAGCCTTTTAGGCAGTTTCGCGACACAGTATATCGAGGAACTGAAGACCGTGATCCAAAAACAGGGATTACGGGCATAATCAATGTGATATTTGGTCTTAAATCCGTAGTATATAGGTGAAGGAGGATTTCAAGACCGGATAGAACAGAGGAATCCTCCCAAAGGAGGAGTTATGAAAAAAACAAATATCTTAAAAGTGATGGCTATCGCGGCTTCCACGCTTTTTTTGACGGGATGCCCGAAATATGACCCCAGAGTGCGCACGGACGATTATACGACCGCTGCGTGGACCATAACATCGATCGATGAAAAATCGTTCCCGGATCCGATATTTCGGGAGTATGTTTTGACTCAGATCGATCGGGATAATGACGGGATCCTCAACAGTGATGAGGTTCATGGCACGACCATTCTCGAAGTGAATGACCTAGGCATCATAGACTTAACGGGAATCAAGTACTTTAGGGAACTGCGGGAAATGAATTGTTCCGGGAACTATTTGCAAGAATTGGATGCTTCCGGTTTTCAGTGGCTGGGAACGTTGACTTGCAACAACAATCCGTTGAAGGAACTGACTGTTTCGGGAGATGGTTGGTTGACGGCCTTACGTTCTGCAGACACGATACTGACGAGTTTGGATGTCAGCGGATTGAGGAATCTGACGGAGCTGAGTGTTGATAAGGACGTGGAAGTTATCGGTGCGGAGAGAGATGACTTGATAGTCATACGCGTGGCACGTTCGTCGCATCCGAAGTGGGAGACGATCCCGACACTGGCGTTTGTTTCTCCGACACCTCAGGAAGGTTTGATACCGATCGATCGTGAGATTTTTCCAGATGACGTTTTTCGCGAGTATATATCCGACAATTGTGATACTAATGGTGACGGGGCTCTTTCCGAGTCGGAGATCGGCGAAACTTTTATCATGGAACTTCAGGGCCTGAAGATCAAGGATCTGACGGGCCTCAGCCTGTTTTTCAATGTTAATTATTTGAATGCCAGAGAGCTGGAGCTGGAGGAACTGGATCTGTCAGCAAACGGCGAACTGGAGATCTTGATATGTACAAATTGCGGATTAAAGAGCCTGAACCTTTCAAATAACGATAAACTCCATGATCTGTTTTGCGGAGGGAACCGCCTCGAAAGTTTGGATGTGAGTCAGAACCTGCAACTGAAAGCGCTGGACTGCAGCGAAAACAGATTGAGCAGTTTGGACGTGACTCATAACACGGCTTTGAAATATCTGAGATGTGACACTAATCCATTGCTGAAGAGTTTGGATCTGTCGAATAATCCCGATCTGGAGTCTTTATGGTGTCAGGATTGTAGCTTGACGAGTCTGGATCTGACCCATAACCCTCGACTGTTCTTGGATGAAGAGAGGGAATATGGTTTGGTATGGCCGACCGTTTCGTTTTCGGGAAACCTGTTTACGTATCCTAAATACCCGGCTGGTTTAGTGTTTATCGACGCCGGTTCTTTTCCGGATCAGGCATTCAGAAGGTATATCAAAACGGAGATCGATAAGAATGACGATGGGGTGCTTAGCGATCAAGAAATACTTGCGACTGTTTCTATCGATGTGAGCGGACTCGATCCGATGAGGGAGTTTCTGATTCAATCTTTGGAGGGAATCGAGATTTTCTCTGAATTGCAGTATTTGAATTGCAGTAATAATCGATTGGAAGACATGGATCTGAGTAAGAATACAAAACTGAAAGAATTAAAGTGCACGAATAATCATTTCCGCACTTTGGACATCGCGGGTTATCCGTGGCTTGAGACCCTCTGTGTTTCAGAGGGGGTCAATGTGACCGGAGCCCGGGAAGGTTTGTCGATCGTTCGTGAATGAGGTATCAGAGACTGTTCTGATGCGGTTTTACACCGGGTGGGATAGCTATGGCGAAGGAAAAAGGTTTTTATCTGAGCATCAAAGAGGGCGACCGCGGCGACGACACGGAGGCCTTTATCCGCGCAGCTTTGGCGCACGAGGGAATCTTGCAGTGGGCCTATATTCTGCATGATAAGGAATACTACAACGAGCACGATATGAACATCCGCCGCTACGGTCTGCAATATGACTGGGCGGATGGTTTCCCCGGGATGGAGAAATATGCTTCTGCCGAAGAATATATCGAGGAATACATGAATAAACCGCCGTATCTCGGCGATAAAAAGCCAAACCGGTGGTGTATGGTCTGCATTGTTGCGCCTACGGTCACGGCGGCAGATTTTGCACAGTGGCTCGGCGTGCCGGGGCATTTCCCGCGTCTGCTGGATGGCCGCTACTGGATCTCCGAGGCGCTGAAGGACCTGACCGGGGAGAATAAGCACAAGCAGGCCCTGGACCGGCACCTGTACCCCGACGAAGAGGTAAAGGCGAACTTTGATTTCAGGGATTACATAACGAACACAAAGGAGCCCGTGCGCAAGTCCCTGGCGGACGGTTTTTGGAAGCGCTGGGCGGACCTCTTTTGGAAGAAGAAAGACTAGGAGATATCCCTAAATAGAGTAAAAGCCGGGTGGCTTGCCACCCGGCTTTTATTATGCCGTGATCAAATTATACACTGCTTCGTCTGGCTTGATGGTTCTAGAACTGGATGCTCCTGATAAAGGAAAGAACCTTATCAAGAGCATCATCCGCAGAGATATCAAGCCAGTTCTTATCTGACTTATGGAATTCCCGCAGATATCCGGGATCGTTGAACATTTGTTCCACTCGTTTGATGATGGTGTCCATATTTGAAACAGATTTTAAGGTAGGATCATTAAAGATATATTTTTGAATGCACTCCTTGAGTTGCCCCATATTCACCTGATCACTCAGAAAACAGATATCAAAAATATCTTTATATCGGGTGCTTCGTTTTTCGAATCTGACCATGGATTTAAGTTTTTCCGCAATCATCTGAGCGGGAGAGTTTACAAGAATACTGATGGCATCTTCTTGAAAGCTTAGATCATAAGCATACTCATTCTGCTCTATGGAAAGATCGTTATGTACACCTATATCCATTTTTAGGGAGATGGATGTTCCTTCGATGTCGGTGATGGAAATATGAACTCGCTTTCCTTTGTAATCTTGATGGTTGAGTTCTGTGATAGGGCTCGTGAGTTTAATAGTCAGCCCGTCAATGCAGTTCAGTTTTTCGACAAATCTTCTGATGGAGTCATCTGAAATAGAATACCTGATAAAATCCAGATCAAGATCCAGGGTGGCACGTCGCGCATTTTGGGAAATGCTTCTCATGACTACACCACCTTTAATGGTTGCTTTTTCGGTCATCCCGCTGTCTGCTATGGCCTTTAGTATGATATCCTGTCCGAGTTTTGACTGTGCGTTTTGTTCATTATACCCGGACGATTTTATCCGTTCAATTTCTTCATATAGGTTTATCATAGCACCTCCATCTGGATCGAGTTCATCAGGGTTGATCCGTTTTTGAACAGATTTGCATACTCCGCCACAATGCCGAAATCCAGTTCAAATGATAGTTTGCGGTAATTTCGGATGATTTCTTTGTAATGATCCAACGGCATTTTGGATCTGAAGCGTATCAGTTCGATCAACATACGTTCTTTGTCATAGATACGTATGAAGGAATTATTGTATTCGATTTCCGTTATTCCGGCGTCGAATACATCATCTTTCAGGAAGGATTGGCGAATGCGAGAATCTTTTATTCTGGTATCAGTCCGGCGGGTGGCCAGATAATAAAAATCGGGAATAACATCTGTCAGAGAATGATAATAAAATGCGCTATTCCCTGTACAAACCGTTCTTGGGTATTTTCTCATGATCACATCGATCTCGGAGATATTTCGTTTGGTAGAATAGATCCCTTTCTCTTTCAAAAAGAGGTTACCGCTATCGATCTCTTTTTTAACCTGATAATCATTTCCGTATTTGCTTATACATTCTCGATAAGTTAAAAGCATAAAAGTACCTCCTTTTGAGTAATTATACACACAAAGCATATTCGTGTGTATATCTACTTGGATTCTATCACAGAAAAGAGAATGAATCAAGTAGTATAGTAAAAAAGAACTGTTGCACTATATGTGTAAAATCATAGTGCAGCAGTTCTGTGTTATGCCGTGATCAAATTATATACTGCTTCGTGGATACGCTGGGCCACGAGCGGGGAGTTCATGGTGTAGAGGTGGATGCCGTCGACGTCCTGGCTGATGAGGTCGACGATCTGGTCGATGGCGTAGGCGATGCCGGCGTCGCGGAGCGCCACGGGGTTATTCTCGTAGCGGTTGATCATCTTCACGAACTTCTCGGGAAGCTCGACGCCGCAGAGTTTTACCATGCGCTCGATCTGTTTCTTATTCGTGACGGGCATGATGCCGGCCTCGATGGGAACGTTGATGCCTGCGATGGCTGCGCGCTCACGGAAGTTGAAGAAGTGGCGGTTATCGAGGAAGAGCTGGGTGATCAGGTGATTTGCACCTGCATCCACCTTATGCTTCAGGTGGTGAATGTCGTCCACCATGGTGGTCGCCTCGATGTGGCCTTCGGGGTAGCAGGCTGCGATGACGTCAAAATCGCCATGCTCTCGGATGAAGGTGATCAGCTCGTCGGCGTGTTTGAATTCGCCGCGGGGCGCCTCACCCTCCGGAACGTCGCCGCGCAGCGCCAGGATGTTTTCGATGCCCTGGGCTTTCAGGCCTTCCAGGATCATGCTCGCGTCCTCGCGGGTCAGGTTGATGCCGGGCAGGTGGGCCACGCTCTCGATGCCGTAGCGGTGCTTGACATCCGAAGCGATCTGAACGGTCTTGCCGCAGTTATTGCCCCCGGCCGCGCCGTAGGTCACGCTGATAAAATCGGGCTTCACGAAGGACAGTCCGTCGAGAGTCTTATATATGGTGTCCTCGGGAGCATCCGGCTTCGGCGGGAAGATCTCGAGGGAAAAAACTTTGCGTTCTTTGAACAGTTCACTGGTCTTCATATGGTGTCCTCATTTCTTAACAGGCCGTCCTGCGACGGCTCTCTGACTAAAGTATAGCGGAAAATGCAAGGAAAATCCAAAACATACTCTTTATTACAGACCATAGTTTCAACCTATATGGCAGGATTTGACGAAAGAGTGGCAAACAAAGGGTGGTTATGCCGAAAGAAGCATGATATAATACCGATTAGGATCAAAACTGTACATAATGCAAAGGAGGTTTACACATGAAAGCATTTGAAACGGGTAATTACACGAATTTATTTGCCGAATACGGCATTCCGCAGGAGGAGATCGACAAAAAGTTAAAGAGGATCTTCCGGACGTTTTTCTACGGAAGCGAAGAGGAGCGCATCTTCCATCCTGTGGGTGAGGATATGGGCTACCTGGAGGATACAGGAAACAACGACGCGCGTACCGAGGGCATGAGCTACGGTATGATGTTCTGCGTTCAGATGAACATGAAGGAGGAGTTCGACCGCATCTGGAAGTGGGCGAAGACCTATATGTTCATGGAGGACGGGTTTAATGAGGGTTATTTCGCGTGGTCCTGCCAGACCGATGGCACGAGAAATGCGAACGGACCGGCGCCGGACGGCGAGGAGTTCTTCGCGATGAGCCTGCTGTTTGCTTCGCATCGCTGGGGCGACGGCGAGGGCATCTTTAACTATTCGCATGAGGCGCAGGAGATCCTGAGCGCCATGGTGCATAAGGGAAGCGACGACCGCATCGGCGCGCCGATGTTCAACAACGACAACCACTACATCCTGTTCGTTCCGGGCAGCGACTTCACGGATGCGTCCTATCATTTGCCGCATTTTTATGAACTGTTCGCGCTTTGGGCATACGAAGAGGACCGCCCCTTTTTTAAAGAGGCGGCCCGCGCGAGTCGTGAATATTTGGCGAAGGCCTGCCATCCCGTGACCGGACTCAATCCGGAATACGGTGAGTTTGACGGCAGCCCCATGTCGCGCGCATTGCGCTGGACGAACTTCCACCACGATTATTTCTACAGCGATTCCTACCGCACCGTTGCAAACATTGCCCTCGATTACGAGTGGTTCGGCATCGATGCAGGCCAGGTCGACGCTGTGCGCCGCCAGCAGGAATTCATTCTCGAGAAGGAGAAGGAAGATGCGATCGGCATCTACAAGGTCGACGGGGAATTCGTCGAGAAGGGCGTGCTGCATCCGGTAGGCTTGATGGCCACGACGGCGCAGGGCGCGCTCGCGACGACCGGCGAGCTTAGGAAGACCTGGGTCATGAAGTTTTGGAACATGGAACTTCGGGACGGCGTTCGCCGCTACTACGATAACTGCCTCTTCCTGTTTGCCTTTTTGGCACTCAGCGGCAACTACCGCATTTGGTAAAACACGACTTCCGGATAGCGTTCCGGATCTTCTTCCACCTGTTTGCAAAACAGTCGGACCATATCGATGAACAGCCTCTGGTGCTGTTCGGAAAGCATACGAAACAGTGCGAGGAGCCGGTCTTCCGGTTTCTCGCATTCGCTTTCTCTTAGGATATTTTTCAGTTCGGTTTTGCCGGAGATTTGGGGGGACTCTTCTTCTGACTCGTTGGCTCGGTCGGTCAGACAGAGTAGAAAATCGGTGGTGGTTGCCAGTTCTTTTGCGAACCGGATGAGCAGGTCCGTACGGAACGGGTAGCTTCCGGTCTCGTATTTGGACAGTGTCGAGGTGGATATCCCGACAGCGTCGGCCAATGTTTTCTGCGTGATCTTCCGTCGTTTCCGCAGATAAACGATGCGACGTCCCGGTGTGTCCGGGATCGGCAGGGCATCCGGGGTCCGATCCGCCTGCCTGTGTTCTTTCCGTCTGCGTTGCCGCATCCGGCTTTGTTCCAGTTGTGCCTGCAGGGCCTGTAGAACGCTGTCTGCTGCAACGGCGTACCTAGGCTCATAATACATGATACATCACTCCCTTATTACATTGTTTGTTGCACAAATGAAAGATGGTATCATTGTATAAAAACACGGGAAATGTCGTACAGTACCGAACGGTTATTTTTTCTACGCCGCTCGGATACAAAAGCCCCCGCCGAAACCGGCGGGGGCTTTTGCGCTGCCGCATGAAGGGAGTGCGGCACATTTATGGGAGGGAAAGATATGACCGTCAACGAATATGGTCGACCGTTCCGACGAAGATCGGAAGGCCCTGCGCCGTATCCAGGATCATGAATACGAACGGACGGTCCAGAATGACTTTCTTTTGAACTATTACGCCTTTCAGACGCATATCGATCGCGGTTGTGGCTGCCGCGCGGGTACCGCCTTCGGTCACCTCGATGCGCGTCTTGTGGATCGCCTGACCGATATACAGGGATTTGTCACCCGTCATGCCGGAGAAATCCGCATTGACCACATCGAAAGCCTCGGTGATGCCGAGCGCCTTCATGGGAGCGGTCAGGTTGAATTCCGCGTCAAAATCGAACTGCGGGAGGCGTACGGAGACCTGCTCCTGCGATGCATTTTTGAAGAGCGCGGTATAGTCGGAGCCGCTCATGCTCTTCAAAAGATCGTCGGCCGTCTCGCCATCATTCGGCAGGAGAGCGGCAAAAACAAACGGTGTATTGCGGTACTCTTTCATGAAACCCGTGTAGTTGTCGCCACTTACATAGTACTCGGCGGTCCCGCCCATCATGAGCGCGGTTTCTTCCTTGCCGTCGGCTGCGATAAATGTCGCCTCCTTCGTGTTCGAGGTGAAAAACGGTTCCTGCCAGGAAGCGTCGAAATACAGGGCGTTAAGCAGAAGCATCGCAGAGTCCGGAGCGAAACGGTCCAGGATCATCGGGATCATCTTGTTGGTCTTGTTGCTGACCCAGTGGTTGACATCCGCCAGGGCCTGCTCATCAAAAACGGTCTTATAGACGGCCGCGTCGAAGTAGTTGATGCTCTTCTTCAGGAAGTCGTCGCGGATCCGTTCAGACATTTGGAAGCCCTCGTTAAGCCAAAGCGAATTGGCGGTGGAGAGCGTCTCGGGCGCTTCCTTAGTAAGATAATTCAGGTAGGCAGCCAGGCTCGCGTCGATGTCATCGATCGAAAGATCGCCGCCCAGCGCCTGCTCCATCTGCTTCAGCGTTTCTCCGGCCGCGCCGTTGGCTGCCATGGTGAAGCAGGTCATAACGGAGAGCGGAGACACGAGGAAGTTTTTATTGCCTTCAGAGGCCTCCAGCATCACCTTCGACAGGTTTGCGGCAAAGTCCTTATAACTGTCGGTAAACTCGGTCGATACACTGTTTCCGGGAGCGTAGGCTTCATCCGTGAGCCCCGCGGTCAGCTCTTTTGCGTTCAGTTCCACATGGTCCGGTGCCTGCGAGGAGATGAAAGCCTGCATCTCTCCCTCGGTCGGCATCTTCGCATATTTGTCTCTAAACGGGATCATATCCAGATAGAGGCCGTCGCGGTAAATGAGGAAACCATCCGAACCGCGAGCCGCGATATATGTGTAGTTGCTGTCTTTGTAATAGTGGAGATAAGAGTATTCACTCTCGCCTATGGCCGGGATCTTATACTTTTGGATGGCAGTATCATAGTCGATCACGGTCTCGTTTTCGAGACGGTCGATCTGCGGCTCATGCTCGTATCCTACGATTCCGCCGGACAGATAGGTGACATCTCCGGTCACTTCCAGCATGGTTCCGGGTTTCACAGCGAGACTCGATTTATAGCCGTCGCGCAGGTAGTTCCACTTATCGGTTCCGTAAAAAGCATTTTGAGAGCAGAATACGGGAAATGTGGTATTCTTTACCTCCTCGGTAAAGAGTTCATCGTAGATGACCGGGCGATCGGTTTCGGGAGTGACCGTGGTCGCAGGTTCGGTCGCCTGTGCCGCGGTCGTGCCCGGGGTCGTCGCCTCGGGTCCGGTCGTTGTAGCTTCCGGCGCAGCCGTCGTGTTCTCCGGCGCGGCCGTCGTGCTTCCCGACGACTTCGGGTTGCTGCATCCTGTCGCCAGCAATGCTGTCGACAGGGCCAGCGAATAAAGTTTCATGCTTTTGCGTTTCATAGTATCATCCTTCCTTGCTTTGTAAAAATGTATCGATCGGATAGGGAGTCGTATCATCGGGGAATGATACAAACTGAGAGGCACCATGCGCTCTGGCTCTGCGGACAATGTCTTCCTTTGTGTCGGTATATCCGTAATCATTGACCTTGTGCACCCACTGCGGAGATCCCCAGGAGACGGTAGTGGATGTCACGTTATAGAATTTGTATCCGCTTTCGGTTCTATAAACGTAGGTTTCGTAGGTCCGTTCGCCGACGCCTCCGTGGAAAACGGCGATGTAGCCGTCTTCGATCTCGGCGAGGAAAGGAACGTATTCCATGAACTCACATACATTCGAGAGCCGGGCCGTCGTTTTGATCTTGTAAGTCGCGTTTCCGACATACATGTATTCGAGATTATCGAAACCGACCGTGGCTTTACGGCCGTCGGAAGTCGTGAAGATGACATCGGAAAATGCATCCGCATAATAGGAGATCTGTTCGGTCTCGGAAATGCATTCCTCGATTTCCAGATCGTTTAACGCCTCTATAAATTCATTAATGATCTTGGAATCTTTCGCGGAGCAGAGGGAATAACCTGCTTCACCGCCGTACCCGTATTCGACTAAGACCGGAATTTCCCGCCCCTCCAAAATGTCGAGCAGGAGCAGATCGGCGGAGAAATCGGCGTTTGCAGCGTATTCGTCGGGAAGCGGGGCCGTGGTCGTATCCAAACCCGAAGCAGTGATCACGCTCGGTAGAGGAGACCTCAGAAGGAAGTGGTTGTTCTCTATGAATGCTTTCGGAACGGCAGCAACATCCATATCGCCATCCATAACGCATGTCACGGCTCCTTCGGGAGTCACAATGACGTCGTGATGAAAGAAGAGCAGATTGCCCACGTATTGTACGGAGTCGGCATGATGATAGTATCCGCCGGCACTGTATTCGGTGTACATGAACAGGTAATCGTAATCCGAGAACGGATATTTTTCCGATAGTTCACCGATCACAGCGGAGACCGCTTTTCCCATTTTTTCGGTTACATAATCGAGTTCCGCCCGGGTATCGATCAGGTATACCACGAGATCTTCAGGCTTGTTATCTTCGCTCAAATATCCGAGATGATACGTGTCTGTGAAGGTTCCTTCGATGATTGGGTAACCATCTGTGGACGAAGGCGTTGTGCCCTCGGCCGGAGCGACTTTCGTTTCCTCGGGGTCAGCTTCTATTTCGCCCGAAGTCGCTATTTCGATCGAAGTTGTCCGGGTCCCTGCTTCTACAGTTCCTGCGTGAGCATTCGGTTTTGCGTTTGTACACCCGCAAAGCAGGGTCAATGTCAGGATCCCTGCCATCCATTTGCCTTTTCTCATTTTTCCACCTCCCGAGGAGTTACTGTTCGTTTATATCGTTCACACGTCCGATGAAGATCGGCAGGTTCTGCTCGGTATCCACGATCATGAAAACGAATGGACGGTCCAGATAAACGGTATGAATGATCTCCGGTTCACAGCAGTTTTCTGCGACGATAACTGCGGTCACGGCTGCGGCGCGGGTGCCTTTTTCCGTCACCTCGACGCGGGTTTTGTGGATCACGTCGGAGATGAAGAGCGGTGTATCGGAAAGGTTCGAAAAATCAGCTTTCGTATCGTCAAAAGCATCTTTTATGCCCATGGACTTAAGGATATCACTCATGGACTTGCTGTAGTCAAATGTGAACTTCGGGATGCAAACGTCCACTTTCTCGTGTACCGGATCCTTAAACAGGGCCAGAAGATCCTTTGCGGTCATCCCGGTGATCAACTGATCCGGTGTGCCTTCGTTCGGGAGCAGACCGACAAATGCATAACGGCTGCCTTTGTAAAACTTCATGAAACCGGTGCATTTATCGTTGGAAAGATAACGGTTTTCCTCGGAGAACATCATCTCGACATCTTTTTTCTCGCCGGCGGCGTTTGTGAACGTTTGCTTCAGAATAGCATCTTCATAGTATTCCTCCGCCCACTTTCCGTCGAAGAGGATCGCATTGATCAGGATCATGCGCATCTCGGGAGTCAGTTCATCCAGGATCTTTTCGATCATGCCGTCGGTCTTTTGGCTGACCCAGTTATTGATCTTCGTCAGGGCCTCCCGGTCAAAGGCACTCGGGAAGATATCGGCGCTGTAGTATTTCTGTGTCGCTTTCAGAAAATCCTCACGGATGGCAAATTCCAGTGTGTCTTTATACCAGATGGAGTTTGCGATGGAGAGTTTCGCTTCTTCGGACGAAGGAAGCGCGGATGTATATTGGTTCAGCACGTAGTTTAACTCACTCATCGTCATGCCGCCGCCGAGGACGGACAACATCTCTTCGGCGGTTTTGCCCGCGGCGCCGTTCGCCGTCATGGACAGAGCCAGCATCAGCGAGAGCGGAGAGACCATGACGTTTGACTTATCTTCTGCGAGAGCGCGTTTCAGTGCTTCCAGAGTAAAGCAGTTATACTGATAGTTCAGCGATACATCGGTTTTGCGGCCGGGATCCGAAGGTTCGACCGTAGTAGGATCGGTGATCGTCGGCGCAGGTTTAATAGGCTCTGTCGTCGGCTCCACCGTAGGTTCAGTGACCACAGGTTCGGTCACCTTTACCACGGGCTCAGTTGTTTTTGTGGCGGGTTCGGCCGTTGCCGGCTCGGCTGTCGTAGCCGGAGCCGACGTTCCTTTCGCTGCAGGTGTATTGGGATTGCTGCATCCCGCCAGCATCAGGGCGGACAATGTCAGCGAACATAAACGAGTCTTAGTCTTTTTCATAGTATCATTCCTCCGTGAGAGTGTTTACGCGGCCGATGAAGATCGGCAGGTTCTGTTCGGTATCCACGATCATGAATACGAACGGGCGGTCCAGAAATACTTCCAAAACGGGTTCGGGCATGACTGCGGTACAGCGGTCCATGATCACAGCGGTAGCGGCTGCGGCCCGTGTGCCTTTTTCACTGACTTCCACGCGTGATTTGTGGATGACCTTACTGATAAATAACCGTTCTTTTTCGGACATGCCAGAGAAATCGGCTACGTTGGGGTCAAACGCCTGCTGGATGCCCATATCGATCAGAACGTCGTTCATCTCGATACCGTAGTCGAACGAGAACTTTGGGATGCGGACATGCACTTCCCGAGAGGATGCGCCCGCCAGCAGATCATGAAGGCTGTCGGCGGTCATGTTTGCGATCAGCTCGTCCGGCGTCGTTCCCTCATTCGGGAGCAATCCGACGAAAGCATAGCGGTTGCCTTCGTAATATTTCATAAAACCGGTGCAGTTTTTGTCACACAGATATTTGTTTTCGGTGGAGAGCATCATGTCAGCCTCGACCTTGGTTTTATCGGCGTTCGTAAACGTGCGTTTGATAATGTCGTCATCGTAATATTCTTCGGCCCATTTTCCGTCGAATAAAATGGCGTTGACCAATACCATGCGGCAGTCGGGTGACAGATCCTCTACCAGTTTTTTGATCATGCCGTCCGTGTTTTTGCTGACCCAGTTGTTGATATCGTTTACGGTGTCCGGACCGAAGTCGGTCGGGAAGAGTCCGGCGCTGTAGTATTTTTGGTTTAGCTTCAGGAAGTCTTCACGGATGGCTGTTTCGGGTGAGTCCATATACCAGATGGCATTGGCCCGTGCCAGTTTGACTTTATCCGTGGAAGGAAGGGAGTTGCAATACGCCTGCAATGCCTGATTCAACTGCTCCATGGACAGTTTGCCGCCCAGGACGGATCGCATTTCTTCGGCGGTTTCACCGGAGGCGCCGTTGGCCGTCATGGAAAGAGCGACCATGATCGAAAGCGGTGAGACCATGACATTTTTGTCGGTCGTAGCGATCGAGCGCTTCAGGACCTCCATGGTAAATGCGTTGTATTGACCGGTCAGCGAAACATCCTTAAGAACTTCCGGGTCGGTCGGAACTTCCGTGGTGGGAGCCTCGGTCGTCGGAGCCTGAGTCGGAGTCTCCGTCGTCGGAGCCTGGGTCGGAGCCTCAGTCGGGGCCACGGTCGTCGGAGCCTCGGTCGGAGCTGCGGTCGTCGCAGCGGGCGTTCCCTGTGTGGGATCGGCGCCCGGCTGTTTTGTATTGCTGCATCCCGTAAGCGGGAGCGTGCAGGTCATCACGCCTGCCAGCAGCAGGGAAGTGAGTTTCTTGCGATTTGTCGGAATGGCTTTTTTCATGTACATCCTCCTCGAAATTGTTTTGTTTCTTTGGAAACGAGGAGAGGTTCTTTTTTCCTACCGAACCCTCAAAAACATTTTTAAACTTTTCCCGGGAGATGTCAAGAAAGATGTTCAGGGAAATGTAAGAAATAAGTAAAAAAAGAGTTAAAGCTCTATGCTATACTCTACCCAGTGTTGGAAAAACAACAGGGAAAAGAGGAAAAGAAAATGAGTGAGTGGGATAACAAAACGATCTTATCCGTGGAAAATGTGACCAAAAAGTACAAAAATGAGACGGCATGTGACGATGTTTCGTTTACATTGCCCGCAGGTTCCGTAACCGTGCTTTTGGGCCCGAACGGCGCCGGCAAAAGTACCATTATGAAGAGCATCATCGGCTTCCTTCGTTATTCGGGTGATATCACTGTGGAGGGATATCCGAATAAAAGCATCGAGGCGAAGCGGGTGCTCGGATATATGCCGGAGATTCCCTCACTGTATCCGAATCTGACGGTCGAAGAGCACATGGAGTTTGTGGCTAAAGCGTACCGTCTCGAGAATTACCGTCCGTTCATGAACGAACTGTTGGAGCGTTTTGAACTGGATGACAAACGTTATAAATTCGGCGACGAGCTGTCGAAAGGTATGTCCCAGAAGCTGTCGCTGTGCTGCGCATTGCTGCCTCAGCCGAAACTGATGCTCATGGACGAGCCGATGATCGGCCTCGATCCGCATGCCATTAAGGAACTGAAAGTCCTGATGGGAGAGATGAAGAAAAACGGGCAGACCCTGCTGGTGTCCACCCACATCATCGACAGCATGGACCGCTTGTGGGATCATGCGGTCATCATGCAGAAAGGTAGAGTCCTGGGCAATGTGGTCCGCGAGGAACTGGAACAGCAGGGGCGCACGCTGGAGGAAGAGTTCTTTGCTCTTACGGAAGGCATATCCCAGAGTGATATGTACAGCCTGACGGAGGAGGATTGATCATGCAGATGGTTCATTTAGCCTTGTGGTACATGAAGAGGTCGTTCCTGAACTCGTTTAAGCGCCATAAGATCATGTTTATTTGCATTATCCTGTTCTTCGTCGGCTTCATCGTTCTTACGAATTATGTGTCGAAAAAAGAGGCAGAGGAGCAGACGGAGATCACGGAAGAAGATCAGAAAAAATACGATGTGATCCCCGAGTATGCAGAGGCCGATAAATTGTATGATACCGAAGACGGCCTGTTTATCGGAGACGATTCCGGACAGGTCCACAGCGTCACTCCGATCATCATCGAGGCGGTCTGCCTGATGATCGTGATCCTGGTGGTCGGGATCTCATTTGCCACCGGAGCCAAAAGCGGAGCGAACTTCTTCTCGATGGCGGATGTGAACTTCCTGTTCCCGTCTCCCCATAAACCCCAGGCAGTCCTCACGTATAAGATGGTCGCGCAGGTCGGCATGGCGCTTCTGGGCTCGGCATTCCTGCTGTATCAGTATCCGAACCTGGTGGGGAACGGAATGCTGTCCCCCTTAAGCTTCGCACTCTGTTTCTTCGCATATTTCGCCCTTGCGATCATGAACAACTTCGTGAGCCTGGCGTCGTATCTGCTGTTTTATAACCATCCGAAGATCCGTCCCATGGTATCGAAGATCGTTCTGGTCATCGGAGCACTTCCGATCCTGCTCTTCCTGTTCCTGACGTTTGTTCTTAAGATCGGTCTATACAAATCGCTGACGCTCATCGGCACGAGCATCGGCTCGCGGCTGATCCCCTTTGTGGGCTGGATGAAGACCTGCTTCGCCGACATCATTCAGGGCGAGTATCTTTGGGCGCTGCTTTTCTTCACGCTTTCCGTTTTATTCTGCGTACTGCTGGTGAAGTGGATCTTCAGTAAGGAAGTGGATTTCTACGAGGATTCCCTCGATTTCGCCATGGTGCAGCAGCAGACCCTGGAGCGCATGAAGGATAAGAAAAAAGGCCTTACCAATACGAGCATGCGCAGCAAGGAAAGCGTTGAGAAGAGGGCAAATAAGATCCGCAATAAAACGATCTCCTTCGATCGTTCCCCCGGAGCCAAAGCATTTTTTACCAAAAATATCCGCAACCGCATGCGCCAGAGCCGGCTGAAAGGTCTGCTGGCCGGTTCCCTGATCTTTAATCTGATCACGGCGGGCATCATTTATTACACATGGCAGAAGCCCAGAGCCGAGATCGAGGCGGCGGAGCTCGGAACGTACGACATGATCGTCTTCCTTTTGGCGATCCTGGTATTTGCGATCATTCTGTTCTTCCGTTCTCGCTCGAACCCGTTGCAGCTGGATATGAACGTCAATTTCATTTACATGATCCCGGAGTCCATGCCCTCCATTCTGCTTTGGAGTTATGCGGCCTACATTATCGAAGGCCTGGTAGACCTGTCGCCGATTCCGGTTCTTTTGTATCTGATCTCGGGCAATGTCGGCTTAAGCCTGGCTTGCTACCTGATGATGTTGGTCTACTATGTCTACACCAGCCTTTGCGGTTTCGCATTAAGCTGCATATTCCGGGTCTACATCGCGAAGCTGCTGTTGCAGATCCTGTCCTTCCTTCTGGCCGGCGCGCCGCTGTATATCATCTACCGCCTGCGCTCCAACCTGATCAAATCGGATGTCTTCGTAGTTGTGGGCTTTACCATCTGGTTGTTGCTGGCATTGTCCGTAGTATTTTTCATCGTTTGCGCGAAATTGCTCCGCAGAGGAAAGCAGTAAAATAGGTGTTGACTTTTTTCCGAAACGTGTTAAACTGAAACGTAGGAAAATAAATCAAATCGTTGACGGGGACAGTATCCGGTCAGAGACTCATGTCCAGAGAGAGGCGCATTTGCTGTGAGCGCATCCTGAGCCGGTCGGAGAAAACCACCCCTGAGAGCTCTTAATACGAGCCGGTGACACCGTTAAGGTCAAACAAAGTTGTCTTTGCGCATATTGAAACTGCGCAGGGAAAGCAGGGTGGAACCGCGCGGAAGCGTCCCTTTTGAACTCGCCGAAAGGCAGAGCGTCAAAAGGGACGCTTTCATTTTGTGTAGGCGACGAGCCAAAGTGCCGTCCCTGTGCTCGCACAGAGCTAAACGAGAAGACCAAACAGACGAAACACTGAAAGACAGTGAAAGGAGATCATTATGAAGATTACATTGAAGGACGGTTCCGTGCGTGAATACGCGCAGCCGATGTCGGTCATCGACATCGCGAAGGACATCAGCGAGGGCCTCGCGCGCAATACCTGCGCCGGCGAGGTGAACGGAGAGATCGTGGACCTGCGTACGGTCCTTAACGAGGATTGCACACTGAACATCGTGACGTCGTCCGACCCGAGAGCACTTTCTGTTCTGCGTCACACGACATCCCACATCATGGCGGAGGCAGTCCTGCGCCTGTACCCGAATGCGAAGGTCACCATCGGCCCTTCCATCGAGGATGGTTTCTACTACGATTTCGAATCCGATCCGTTCTCCCGTGAGGACCTGGACCGCATCGAAGACGAGATGAAGAAGATCATTAAGGAAGGTCACGAGCTGACTCGTTTTACACTTCCCAGAGCGGAAGCGATCAAATATTTCGAGGAGAAGGGCCAGCCGTTTAAGGTCGAACTCATTCGGGATCTGCCGGAGGACGCCGAGATCAGTTTCTATGATCAGGGCGGCTTCGTGGATCTCTGCGCAGGCCCGCACCTTTTGAGCACGAAGGGCATCAAGGCGTTCAAACTCCTGAGCTCCTCCATGGCATATTGGCGCGGCGATTCGAACCGCGCGCGTCTGCAGCGTATCTACGGCACGGCATTCTTCTCTAAGGACGAACTGGCCGCTCACCTGGCGAAACTGGAAGACGCGAAGATGCGTGACCACAACCGTCTGGGCCGCGAGATGAAGCTCTTCCTGACGGTCGATGTCATCGGCCAGGGCCTGCCGCTCTTCACACCGAAGGGAACCAAGATGCTGATGAAACTGCAGCGCTGGATCGAGGATATGGAGGACAATGAATGGGGCTACGTGAGAACACGTACACCGCTCATGGCGAAATCCGACCTCTATAAGATCTCCGGTCACTGGGATCACTACATGGACGGCATGTTCATCCTGAATAAGGACGACGAGAGTAAGGAGCTGATGGCTCTGCGTCCCATGACCTGCCCGTTCCAGTACAATGTATTCATGAACGAGCAGCATTCCTACCGTGATATGCCCGTGCGCATGGCCGAAACATCGACCCTGTTCCGTAACGAGGATTCCGGTGAGATGCACGGTCTGACCCGTGTACGTCAGTTCACCATCACCGAGGCACACCTCATCATCCGTCCCGACCAGGCAGAAGTCGAACTCAACAATGTTGTTGACCGTATCGATTACGTGCTGAAGACCCTGGGCCTGGAAGGCGATGTAAGTTACCGCCTGTCCAAATGGGATCCGGTGAACCGCGAGAAGTACCTGGGCGATGATGCGTACTGGGAGAATACGCAGAAGTACCTGCGTGATGTAATGATCAAGAAGGGCATTTCATTTACCGAGGCAGAGGGCGAGGCAGCCTTCTACGGCCCGAAGATCGATATCCAGGCGAAGAACGTTTACGGTAAAGAAGACACCATGATCACGGTGCAGCTCGACTGCGCTGCTGCCGAGAAGTTCGGCATGTACTACATTGATGAGAAGGGCGAGAAGGTTCGTCCCTGGGTCGTTCATAGAACCTCCCTGGGCTGCTACGAGAGAACTCTGGCATGGCTCATCGAGCACTATGCAGGTAAATTCCCGACCTGGATGTGCGCGGAGCAGGTGCGCGTACTGCCCATCTCAGATAAATTCGAGGATTACGCTTTCGAAGTAGCTGCGAAGCTGAAGAAGGCACACATTGACTGCACCGTGGACCACCGTTCCGAGAAGATCGGCTATAAGATCCGCGAAGCGCGTCTGGATAAGATCCCTTACATGCTCGTTGTGGGCCAGAAGGAATCCGAAGACGGTACCGTTGCCGTACGCAGTCGTTTTGCCGGCGACGAGGGCGTGAAGCCTCTGGATGAGTTTATCGCCGCGATCACGAAAGAGATCGAGACGAAGGAGATCCGCGAGGAGATCCCACAGGAAAACGCACAGTAAGCACTTGCAGTGTAAAAGGAGAGAATGAGAATGTTGGATGAACTTAAGCGCCGCGTATACGAGGCGAACATGGATCTGTTTAACCGCAAACTGGCGATCTACACCTGGGGCAATGTGAGCGGCATTGACCGCGAAAAGGGCCTGGTCGTGATCAAACCGAGCGGTGTACCTTATGAGACGATGAAGCCGGAGGACATGGTCGTTCTGAGTCTTCAGACCGGTGAGGTGGTGGAGGGCGATCTGCGCCCTTCATCGGACACCCCGACCCACCTGGAACTGTACCGCGCATGGCCGGAGATCGGCGGCGTGGTGCACACACATTCCCCGTGGGCAGTTTCGTGGGCGCAGGCCGGTAAGAGCATCCCGGCGTACGGAACCACGCACGCAGACTATTTCTACGGTGAGATCCCGTGCACCCGCGACCTGACGGAAGAGGAGATCAACGAAGCGTACGAATTCCATACCGCGACTGTGATCAAAGAAGCATTTGCCGATAAAAACCCGATGCATACGCCGGGCGTGCTGTGTAAGAGCCACGGACCGTTCACCTGGGGCAAATCTCCCGAAGAGGCGGTGTATAATTCCGCAGTCTTGGAGCAGGTGGCCATGATGGCTGCGCAGGCTCTGGCGATCAATCCGGACATGCAGCCGGCCGATCGCTACATCATCGTAAAGCATTTCATGCGGAAGCACGGTCCGAATGCGTACTACGGTCAGGACAAAAAGAATTGACCGAAAAAACGCCATTTTTGACTTGCAAGATTTATAAAAAAAAGATAAAATAGTAGTAATGTCGCTCGGATGGCCGGGGCTCTGGGATGCCCGTTTCTGATCCGACCGAAATCAAATAATTTAATATTTTACCGGAGGTAATAAAATGAAGTTTTTTATCGACACAGCGGACGTTGAAGCGATCCGCAAAGCCAATGACATGGGAATCATCTGCGGTGTTACCACCAACCCTTCTCTGATCGCTAAGGAAGGCAGAGATTTCAACGAAGTAATCAAAGAGATCACCACCATCGTTGACGGTCCCATCAGCGGCGAAGTTAAGGCTACCACCGTTGACGCTGAGACCATGATCGAAGAGGCTAAGGCGATCGCTGCCATCCACCCGAATATGGTCGTTAAGATCCCGATGACCGCAGAAGGTCTGAAGGCTACAAAGGCCTGCAAGCAGATGGGCATCAAGACCAACGTTACCCTGATCTTCTCCGCAGCTCAGGCTCTCCTCGCTGCAAGAGCAGGCGCTACCTATGTTTCCCCGTTCCTGGGACGTCTGGATGACATCTCCATGCCCGGTATCGATCTGATCCAGTCCATCGCCGACATCTTCGCATTGCACGGCATTGAGACCGAGATCATCGCAGCCAGCGTTCGTAACCCGATCCACGTGATCGACTGCGCAGCTGCAGGCGCTGATATCGCAACCGTACCTTACAACGTACTTATGCAGATGATCAATCACCCGCTGACCACACAGGGCATCGAGAAGTTCAAGAAGGACTACATTGCCGTATTCGGTGAATAATTGACCGATAGATAACCAGGAGGATATTAACATGAGCAATATCGAAATGCAGTCGGTAAACGCCATCCGCGTGCTTGCCGCTGATGCGGTCCAGAAGGCTAATTCCGGTCACCCGGGTCTGCCCCTCGGCTCCGCTGCCATGGCTTACGAGCTGTGGGCAAATCATATGAACCACAACCCGGCTGACACCGAGTGGACCAACCGCGACCGTTTCATCCTGTCCGGCGGACATGGTTCGACTCTTTTGTATTCACTTCTTCATCTGTTTGGCTACGGCCTGACCGTTGAGGATCTTAAGCAGTTCCGTCAGGACGGCTCTCTGACCCCGGGACATCCGGAGTATAAGCATACCCGCGGCGTTGAAGCAACGACCGGCCCTCTGGGCGCAGGTATGGGTATGGCAGTCGGCATGGCGATCGCTGAGGCACATCTTGCAGCAACCTTCAACAAAGAGAACTTCCCTGTAGTAGATCACTACACCTTCGTTCTCGGCGGCGACGGCTGCATGATGGAGGGTATCTCCTCCGAAGCATTTTCCCTCGCGGGAACACTGGGCCTCTCTAAGTTGATCGTTCTTTACGACTCCAATAAGATCTCCATCGAAGGCAGCACCGACATCGCATTCACCGAGAACGTTGAGATGCGCATGCAGGCATTCGGCTTCCAGACATTGACCGTAGAAGACGGTAACAACCTGGAAGAGATCGGTAAGGCGATCGAGGCTGCAAAGGCCGAGAAGACTAAGCCTTCCTTCATCATCGTTAAGACACAGATCGGTTACGGCTGCCCCGCGAAGCAGGGTAAGGCCAGCGCTCACGGCGAGCCTCTCGGCGTGGAGAACGTTGCCGCTCTGAAGGAGAACCTGGGATGGCCGTCTCAGGAGCCGTTCTTCGTTCCCGATGAAGTATATGCAAACTACAAGGAAAAGGCACAGAAGGGCGCTAAGGCGCAGGCAGCATGGGAAGCTATGTTCGCTGAGTACTGTGCTAAATATCCGGAGATGAAGACCCTGTGGGATCAGTACTACAAGGGCGACGTTTCCGAGGAACTGATGAACAGCGAGAGCTACTGGGCTTACGAGGATAAGGCAGATGCTACCCGTAACCTGTCCGGTAAGATGATCAACCGTCTGAAGAATTTCATGCCGAACCTCATCGGCGGCGCAGCTGACCTGGCTCCGTCCACGAAGACTTACATGGCTGACTGTGGCGATTTCTCGAAGTCGAACTATGCAGGACGCAACCTGCACTTCGGTGTTCGTGAGCTGGCTATGGCAGCGATCGGTAACGGTATCATGCTGCACGGCGGTCTTCGCGCATTCGTTTCCACATTCTTCGTATTCAGCGATTACGTTAAGCCGATGGCGCGTCTTTCCGCGATCATGGGTGTTCCGCTTACCTACGTTCTGACACATGACTCCATCGGTGTTGGCGAGGACGGCCCTACCCACGAGCCCATCGAGCAGCTGGCTATGCTTCGTGCGATGCCGAACTTCGCAGTATATCGTCCTTGCGACGCTACCGAGACGGCAGCAGCGTGGTATTTCGCAGCAACCAATAAAGACATGCCGACCGCACTCGTTCTGACCCGTCAGAACCTGCCGCAGATGGCAGGCTCCTCTAAGGAAGCTCTGAAGGGCGGCTATGTCATCTCCGAAGCTAAGAAGGCAAACTTCGACGGTATCCTCATTGCCAGCGGTTCCGAGGTTGAACTTGCTGTCAACGCACAGGCGCAGCTTGCAGCTGACGGCATCGATGTTCGTGTCGTTTCCATGCCTTGTATGGATCTGTTCGAGAAGCAGTCCGCAGAGTATAAGGAGAGCGTTCTTCCGAAGAGCGTTCGCAAGCGTGTTGCAATCGAGGCACTTTCCGATTTCGGTTGGGGCCGTTATGTAGGTCTGGACGGCGCAGTCGTAGCCATGAAGGGCTTCGGTGCGTCCGCACCGGCTAAGATCCTGTTCGAGAAGTTCGGTTTCACGACACAGAATGTAGTAGACACATTTAAGGCACTGTAATAGTGCGTGGGAGACAGGGAACACTTGACTCTCATAAAGAAAACCCGCTGCGGTCATACGCCGCAGCG
This sequence comes from Lachnospiraceae bacterium, assembly GCA_017550425.1. GTDB lineage: Bacteria > Bacillota > Clostridia > Lachnospirales > Lachnospiraceae > UBA1201. The sequence continues at coordinate 62,998 of JAFZPG010000084.1, forward strand.
GGTTTTGTATAGGTGATGAAAAGAATTTTGTTAGCATTTCACGGCCGGAGGGTAGTGAAACCCGGGCGGGGATGCTAACGGAAGAGCCGAAAAAATGGAATTTGTTAGCATTTTCGTTCTTGAGAACAGTGAAACTCGGGCAGGGATGCTAACGGAAGGGCCGAAAAAAGTGGTTTTGTTAGCATTTCACGGCTGGAGAACAGTGAAACCCGGGCAGGGATGCTAACAAAAGAGCCGGGAAAAAGGATCTTGTTAGCATTTCACGGTCGGAGAACAGTGAAACCAGGGCAGGGATGCTAACAAAAGAGTCGGGAAAAAGGATTTTGTTAGCATTTCACGGTCGGAGGGCAGTGAAACCAGGGGCAGGGATGCTAACAAAAGAGCCGGGAAAAAGGAATTTGTTAGCATTTCACGGTCGGAGAACAGTGAAACACGACTGGATCAGCTAACAGAGAGGCTTGAAAACGATGATCAGTTAGCTGGTATCGACCGGAGAATAGTGAAACACGACCGGATCGGCTAACAGAGGGGCATAAATCCGAAGATTAGTTAGCCGTTTGTGGCCTGAGGGCTGTGAAACGAGGCTGTAGCGGCTAACAGAGAAGCTTGAAAACGATGATCAGTTAGCCGGCTCGTTCGAAGGGCTGGGAAGTGCATATGGAAGGAAAGAGGAGTATCATGAATTTATATTTGATTAGGCATGGAAGGCAGGCGAACCGCCTGGTCAATTCAAATACACCTTTGAGCGTGGAAGGCCGGCGCCAGGCGGAATTGGTCGGCGAACGGCTGCTGCGATATCATCCGCAGATCTTGTACTCCAGCAACCTGATCCGCGCGGTCGAGACCGCCGGGATCATTAATCGCTACCTGGAGTTGCCCTACCGCACGAAGGAGGATATCCGCGAGATCTGCTACGGTGATCTGGAAAACCACAGCGACGAGGAGAACCTAGAGCGTTTTCCTGCCTTTCTGGCGGCCTACAAGCGCTATGACGAGGATTTACCCTTCCCCAACGGAGAATGTGGCATGGACGTGTATAAACGCGGAATTAGGGCCGTCTACGAGATCATCCATGAAACTCAGGCAGAAGGGATCGAGCGCGTGGCTGTCGTGACCCATGGAATGTTCATCCGCTGCCTGCTGGCCGGCATCTTCGGCCGGGATTTCGCCATGAAAGCCCTGCTCGCCAAAGGCATGGAAAACTGCAGCATCACGGAGCTCGGCTACCTCCCAGAGCAGGATCTGTTCACGCTCGAACGCCTGAACGATTATGCGCATCTGGAGGACGAACCGGAGTTGCTTCGGCGGACCTGGAAATAAGGACGAACCCGAACTCCTGAGGCTATTTGGAAATATAGTTTGAGTGAATACACGCCGGGAGGGCGGCCCAGACCATGGGCC
>JAFZPG010000085.1 GCA_017550425.1 Lachnospiraceae bacterium
CCTGAGCCAGGATCAAACTCTCATGTTCAATCTTTCTGACATCAGACAAACTTTAGCGTTTATCGTTCCTGTCTTTACTGTTTCTAGGTTTGCTTATTTCTAAGCTGTTCTCAATCTTTTAATTCTCTTTTGAATTTTCAAGGTTGGAGTATACTATTTGATTGTCAAGGTGCTGTTCACTGTGATCGTTTCAACCGGTTGCCGTCTTACGGCGAAGTACCGTTGTCGCTCTCGCGGCGAACTTCTAAATAATACCACCGCTCTTTCGTTTTGTCAACACCTTTTTTAAACTTTTTTTGAAGTTTTTTTGAGGTGCCTTTGAGCGGGCAAGGAATATACTATCACGTTCTCAGAAAAAAGTCAACACCTTTTCCGAAAAAAATCTGGACTTTTTCCTGGCGGTTCCGAATAGCGGCAGGTTGACATCTTTTTCTTCCCTGATACAATAGTAATATAAGTCCTATATATCTTGATTTGATTCTATATATAATACATATAGAAGATTCATTAAGGAGGTCCTATGATCCAGACATATACCGGAATGTACGCATTCCTTCGTAATTCTTATGACGCCGCTGTCACATACAACGGCCTGACCTATCGAAACGCGACCGCCTGCTTCGAAGCCCAGAAGGTCTTCGACACCGACCGGCGCCTGCTCTTCTGCCCTATGGATGCGACCGGCGCGAAGAAACTGTCCGCCGCCCTTCCCCTGCGTCCTGACTGGGATGCCGCTTCGGAGGGCCTGATGGAAGACATCCTCCGCGCGAAATTCGACCAACATCCCGCTCTTGCGCGTCAGCTGGTCTCCACGGGCAATGAAGCATTGGCCGAAGAGGACGACGTCCCCGCTGCCGAACTCATGGCCGTACGCGCATCCCTGCGTAAGCCGTTTAACGCCGAGCAGGTGAAAAATGACCTGATCGCGTGGATCGCCGATTACTTTAAGGAAAGCGCCGCGCCCGGGACTCCGGTCGTGGTCGGCATCTCCGGCGGCAAAGACAGTTCCGTCACCGCCGCCCTCTGCGTGGAAGCCTTGGGACGCGACCGCGTCTTCGGCGTTCTCATGCCCCAGGGCGAGCAGTCCGACATCGACTGCAGCCTGCTCCTGGTGAAGCATCTCGGCATTGACCATGCCATCATCAACATCGGCGAGACCGCTTCGACCTTCTTTGCACACGTTCGCGAGCACATGGAGATCAATGACGTGGCGCGCATCAATTCGCCCGCCCGCATCCGCATGGCGACCCTCTACGCCGTTGCCGCGTGCAAGGGCGGCCGCGTGGCTAACACCTGCAATCTCTCGGAGGACTGGATCGGCTATTCGACTAAATATGGCGATAGCGCCGGCGACTTCTCGCCGCTCGCCTGCCTGACCGTGACGGAGGTTCGTCAGATCGGCGACCTATTGGGTCTGCCCTACCAACTGGTGCATAAGATCCCCACCGACGGCCTCTGCGGCCAGACCGACGAGGAAAAACTCGGCTTCACCTACGATCATCTGGATCAATACATCCGCGGTGAGACCGACCTGTCGGACGATCCCGCGCTGCGCGCACGCATTGACCGCATGCACGCGCTGAACCTGCATAAGTTACAGCTCATGCCGAGATTTGAATTCTGAGCCGGAGCTATGACTTTCGAAAACTCCCCGGGGACATCCCTGTCTCCTTTTTAAAACTGCGAATAAAGTTTGCATAATCCCCGAAGCCTGCTGCATAGCAGGCTTCGGTCACGTTTGCGCCCTGTTGCAAAAGCATTTTCGCATAATTGATCTTACGGTCCAGCAGATAACTGCGGATCGTCAGTCCCGTGTGTTTCTTAAACTGTGCGCTGAGATATCCGGGACTTACATGAAAACGTCTGGAAAGTTCCGACAGGCAGATCGGTTCGGAAAGGTGCTCCGAAATATACTGCATCACACCGACTACATATGCCGGCATCGTATTGACCAGGGTATCCTGTCCCTTCCGGAAACAACGGGCGACCCATAAAAGAAGCAACGCCGCGTACGCATTTCGTCGGATCGTCCCGCCTTCCCCGCTGAGTTTGCTCTCTTCCAGTTTTTCGTACAGTTTCTCAAACTCGCTGACCTGCTCCGGTGTGAGTTCCCGCAGGTTTCCTGAGCCCAACGGTCGCCGATAAAAGCAATCCGACAGCTGATAATCCGGCGTGGACAGTTCATCCATATACCGTTTTTTCACATTGATCACGATCCGTTCATACGTCGTTTCCCTCACACTCTGAACCCGGTGCATTTCATTCGGATTCAAAATGATCAGACTTCCGGGCTTCGGTGTAAAACAGGTCTGCTCGACATAAAAACGGATGTCTCCCGTATAGATCAGCATGATCTCGCACGCATCATGACGATGGTATGCGTAGCCGGCGTTCCCCTCGGAACTCTTTTTTTCGAATTTTATATCTTCCGATATCTGTTCGTAATCGTAGTTGGATTTCTCTATGTTCACGCCATATTCTCCTTAATTTCTGCAATAAACTTGCTCTAAATATATGTTACCATATTTATATACAATGTACAAGGAGGGTATGATCATGACTTTTGACATCATTGACCGATCTCTGCCGGCTTCCTTCCTAATCGAAAACGAAAGCTTTGAAGGTGTCAAACGAATCGGAAAAACCGTAGCGGGCGATATCACCGCCGTCTGCGGAGATATTCCCGCAATCCACACCACCCTCTTGGAATGTCGGGAAAGCAGCGTCGTCCTGATGGCGACCGTGGATCACAGTCCGCTTTTAGACCGCCTATGCACGGAACATATTTTCGACGCCTCCGTTCTGCGCGGAAAACGGGAAATCTATCAGCTCCTGCCGCTCGAGGACCCGTTCCCGGATGCTCCTCAGATCCGGCAGCTTTTAGTCATCGCAGGCAGTGACAAACGCGGCACCATCTACGGCATGTTTCACCTGTCCGAGCTCTGCGGCGTATCTCCGCTGGTCTTCTGGGGCGATGCGGTCCCCATGCATCGGGACTCTCTTACGCTTTCCTTCCCGGCCCCCATCCTGTCCAAAGAGCCTTCGGTCAAATACCGTGGTTTTTTTATCAACGATGAATGGCCCGCTTTCGGAGGCTGGTGTAATGAGAAATTCGGAGGCGTTAATGCAAACGCTTATGAAAAGATCTTTGAACTGCTCCTGCGCTTAAAGGGCAATTACCTCTGGCCCGCCATGTGGCGTTCCTCTTTTTCCGATGACGGACCGGGTCTTGCAAGCGCTGAACTGGCAGATTCATTGGGCGTCATCATGGGCACATCCCATCACGAGCCTCTGTGCCGCGCAGGCCTCGAATGGCAGCGGGACTACAAACAATACGGAAACGACTCCACATGGAGTTTCATTACCAACAGCGATGCGATCACACGGTTTTGGGAGGATGGCGTACAGAGAAACCGTGCTTTCGAAAACGTGATCACCATCGGAATGCGCGGTGAAAACGATTCCAAACTGCTCGCTGCGGACGCGACCCTCGCAGACAATATCAACGTGATCCAAAAAGCGATCTTGGCGCAAGATGAAATCTTGCAGAAAGCATTTTTCGATGACCTGAACGGTGTACCGCGCATGCTGGCGATCTACAAAGAAGTCGAAGATTACTATAACGGCGACGCGACCTGCCCCGGCCTGAAAGACTGGGACGAACTGTCAAACGTGATCTTCCTTCTTTCAGATGACAACTATGGCAACCTGCGGAACCTCCCCGATCCGGATACAGTGAACCATCCCGGCGGCTTCGGAATGTACTACCATTTCGATTATCACGGTGCGCCCACCAGCTATGAATGGATGAACTGCAACCGCCTGACGAAGACCTGGGAACAGATGACTCAGGCGTACGAGGCCGGTGTGCGGGAAATGTGGATCGTAAACGTCGGCGATATCAAAGGCGTGGAATATCCTCTGTGCTACTTTTTGGAGCTGGCCTACGATTACGATACCTGGGGAATCAGCGCTCCCAACCGGACCGAATACTTTATGAAGCGCTGGATTGCACAGCAGTTCGGTTCCCGTTTGTCTGAAACCTCGCAAAAGAAATTGGAACAGGTGATCAACGGATATACCAAATGGAATGCAATCCGTTCGCCCGAATCCATGAACGCCGGCGTTTATAATCCCACGCATTTTCGTGAGAGTGAACGCGTCGCAACCGAAGTAAGCACTCTTCTTTTCCTGGCCGAAGAACTGAGATCCGAATTATCCGGGGACGCGCTCCAAACTTATGAAAGCACGATACATTATTCTGCAGTCGCTTCCTTCAGCACGATCCTGGCCTGCGTGTATTCCGGCATAAACAAGTTGCTCGCAAAACGAGGCTGCCTTTCGGCCAATCATTACGCAGATCTGGTAAAAGAATACATTCGCAAAGATCAGGCCGCCGTGCAGGCGTTTCATACATTTAACAACGGAAAATGGAACCATTTCATGAGTTCCGCCCATGTCGGCTTCCAAAACTGGGATGATAACCACTGGGCCTATCCGACCGCGGAATATGTAACCCCCATCTTCGGTGGAAAAACCGTTCTCTCCTTCCGCGGAAGCGACGCTTTCCATGTCGGCGCGCATTGGCAGGATCGCGGTCCTCTGCGTAGCGATGATATGACACGAAACGACACAGACACCGTCCTTCTCGATCTGGACAGCCGCGGCGAGATCTCCTACTCCTATGAAGTCATTTGCGACTCTCACTGGTTATCCTGTGAGGAGCCTTCCGGTCATGTTTCTTTTGATGGCAGTCTTCCGGTCACCTTGCATTTCCATGCGGATAAATCGAAGTTTTCCGGCCGTGAAAAAGCGTCTGCCCTGGTCCGCTTCCGCTTTGACAACGATACAACGACATTTTCTCATCTGGAATTTGAAGCAGAAAGCGCTCCCGACCTTCCCGAGGTTCTTTCGGTTCAACGCTCCTCTCCCGACGCCCGTGTTTTTCTGGAACGGCAGGGCTATTGCTGCATCCCGGCAAAAGATTCCATTGACCATCGGGATCTCTCGGGCCATGGTTTCCGAACCATCGAACATCTCGGACGCGAAGGAAGCGCCATCAAAGCCTTCCCTCCCATGGCTTATTATCCCGATCCGGAGCACGCTCCGTATGTATCCTATGAAATGGTCGCCGAGACCGACGGTGATTATGCGGTCGATCTCTATCTGATGGCGCGAAATCCGGTTAAAAAGGGCGAGCGCTGCCGGTTTTGGATCTCTGCAAACGACAGTGCCCCTGTTTCCGTTTGCGCCGTTTCCGAAAAATACTATACGGAATGGTTCAATCCCGAGTGGGCTCACGGAGTGATCGACCATGCCAGGATCATTTCCGCTGTCCTTCCCCTGCGAAAAGGGCTCAATGAGATCCGCATTTACGCCGGTGAGCCCGGCGTCATCATCGAAAAGATCATCCTACATCCGAAAGATAAGCCTCTTCCCGAAAGCCTGTTAGGCCCTACGGCAAGCTGCTCCATATAAAAGGAGCCGGTACAGCCGTTTTCCATAATTCCTTTCTAATTACAGGAATAGAACCATTATTCCCCCAAAAAACACGGACTGCCCCGGGCAGTCCGTGTTTTTTTCGCACAAAAATAACGTTTGTACCTCTTATTATATCAAATGATAAACTCGGGTTCTTTGAGCCGGTACATTTTCTCAAAGAACTCGCGGGCGCGTTCGCTCTTCGGATGGTTGAAGACCTCCGCCGGCGAGCCGTCCTCGATGATCTTACCGCCATCGAGGAAAAGCACCCTCGTAGATATCTTTTGGATGAAATCCATTTCGTGGGATACCAGAAGCATCGTATATCCCTGCTCCGCGATCGCTTTGATCGTCGTAAGAACTTCTGTCACCAACTCGGGATCCAGAGCCGACGTCGGTTCGTCCAGAAGGATGATGTCGGGGCGCATAGCCAGCGTCCGCGCGATGGCGACACGCTGCTGCTGTCCTCCGGACAGATGCTTGGGGTAATGGTTCTGCCACGCCCATAGTCCGACATGGTCCAGTTCCTCCAGCGCGATCTTCCGCGCCTCTTCCTTCGACTTCTTCTGAACCGTGATCAGACCTTCCATCACATTTTCCAAAGCGGTCTTGTGCTCGAACAGGTAGAACTTCTGGAACACCATTCCGATCCGCTTCCGCAGTTCGTTGACGGTTTTTTTGGATTTGGATCTTACGGGCAATGTGATCTCGATATCGTCGAACTTCAGTTTCCCTTCCTCCGGCTTCTCCAGCAGGTTGATGGAGCGAAGCAGCGTCGACTTACCGGTTCCGGATGGACCTACGATTCCGATGATATCGCCCTTTTCGACCTTCAGGTCGATACCGTCCAGCACGACGTTGTCGCGAAACCGCTTATGTATATTCGTTAACTCAAGGATTGCCATGTTTTGCCTCCTTTACCGGTTTCGGCTGCTCCGGGATCTTAAACTTCTTTTCAACGAGTTTGAAGATCTTCTCCAGGATGATGGTTATGATCCAGTAAATGATCGCAAGCGCTACGTAACCTTCCAGGTAACGGTAGTCGCGACCGGCGAGGATCTGGTTCTGATACGTGATCTCGATGATGCCGCAGGTGGAGGCCAGTGACGTGCCTTTCACCAGGCCGATCACCGAGTTGCAGATGCCGGGGAGGGCATTGCCCATCGCCTCCGGCACGATGATCCTGCGCAGGATCTGCCCGTATGTCATGCCCATCGCCGAGCCGGCCTCGATCTCGCCTTTGTCGACGGACTCGAGCGCGGCGCGAAAGGTCTCACTGGTAAAAGCGGCCTGGTACAGACCCAGCGCCAGGAAGGCGTACACCATCTTCGGGATGATATCCACGTCGATGTTCGCTCCCCAGGAGTTGAAGATCCGAAGGATGGCCGGTATGCCGTAGTAGGCGACATATAGCTGGATCAGCATAGGCGTGCCGCGCATCAGCGAGAGGAACCCCGTTGCGATCGGACTTAAGATCTTCACTTTTTTATACCGGATCACCGCGATCAGCAGTCCCACAAACAGGGAGACCAGAAACGCCAGGCCGGCCAGCTCTAATGTGATCGGGATCTTTTGGATCAGGTGGGGAATGCGCGACCACATCAGTTCAAAGCTGAAATAATCCGAAAAACTCGTATCCATCAGGGTTTCCCTCCGCTTCCTTTAAGATCAGTTGAGATAATCCAGATCCGACGCGAGCGGCAATACGGATATCGTAGGATCGTTCAATTTCTCGCCGATCCACTTCTTTCCGAGTTCCGCCAGCGTTCCGTTCTCATAGAGCTTCTTGATGCCTTCGGAGAACAGCTTCTGGTACTCTTTGGAGTTCTTTCCGGTCTTACCGAAGAGAATGTGGGACGTGTTGTTTGCCGTGATGTTGGTCGCCGTCTCCTCATCGGACAAAACGGTGATGTTCAGGCTCTCGAACTGTGTCGGGTAGGCCGTCTTATACTTCAGGATGACCGGCTGGTCGTGGATGAGGGCTACCTTACCCTCGATCGCCTCCTGCAACTGCACGGTAATGTCCGCAGATGTGTACTCCAGGTTGATCTTCTTCTCGCCGTCTTTTCTGGCCTCGTTCCAACGCTCGATCGCGTTCGTCGTGTTGCCGCCGGCGCCGCCGTAGATCTTCAGACCGGATTCAGCGAGTTCTTCAAAGGACGAGATGGATGTTCCTGCGGCCGATGTGATGGTGTATCTCGATTTTGTGTAAGGGAAGGAGAACAGATAGGACTCTGCGCGCTCCTTGTTGTAGCTCCAGTTGTTGATCGTAGCGTCGATCACGCCCTGCTGCGCGTCCACGAGGGCATTCGAGCTGACGGAGAGGTCGAGTTCATAACCTTCGAACTCCGGCAACTTGAACAGTTCGACCAGGACCGCTACATCGTAGCCGCTGAGGTAAACATTGTCCTTTGTGGTGTAAATGGCCGCGTCCGCGGAGTCTTCCGTCACGATAAACGGTGCCGGCGAGCCCTTCGTTTCGATCTTGATCACTTTCTTTCCGGCCTCTACCTTCTTACCGCAAGCCGTGAGGCTCAGAGCTGCTACGATCAAAAGTGCTGCATATACGATCTTTCTAAATTCCTTTTTCATAATTATTTCTCCTCTTTTCGTATCTGTAATATAGTCTTGGTTCAGGCCTTCTTATTCTTAAGCAGACCCTTCAGCGGGTTGATCGACGGATCGACCGAAATGGTTACGTTCCGGGGTTGACGGTCGTCCCAGGAAGGACTGTTCCATTTGGATACGGAGATCTCGCTCTGATATTCCTCAGGCGTAACGTCCGTGTGAAGGAATACATCCGGGTCGGAGGAAAGCTTCGCTCTCTCGCCGTCCGTCTTCCAAAGCTCGTCCCACGGTACCTGCGAAGCGATGCGCTCCAGGAAGGAACCATTCCAGCCTCTGTGTCCCTTAAACTCGTTCTTCGGGAACTCGAAGAAGGTGTACTTCTTAAACTGCGGGATCGCGAAGAGGTCCTTCACGTAGCCCCAGATATTCTCGTATTCGGCGATCCGCTTCTTCAGCGGGCCGACATTGTGATAGTAGTAAGACTCCCAGCGCACCAGGGTCACATACAGGCGGACATCGGCGTCGGTGATGTAGTCACCGAACAGGAAACGGTTCGTCGCCAGTCTCTGATCGATCTTCTCGAGCGCCTCATTGAAATCCTGGTAAGCTTCATCGTAAGCGACCCAGGACAGGCAGAAGTGCATACGATAGTGCGCGTTGTTGATGGTCGGGAACAGCCAGTCATTAAACTCATCGATCTCCTTGCGGTAGGCCTTCGGATAGAGGTCAATGTCCGTCTTCTGGAACTTACGGAACTGCACCTCGATGTAGTTCGTCAGTCGGTGGTAGTCGTTGTTGACCGCCTTCTTCTCGATCACATCCACCAGCGTCGGCGTCGTAGCTCTTCCCGAGAAACCGGGTCTTGCGTTTTCGTATAACTCGGAAAGGAAAACGGCGCCGGTGGACGGATCCTGATAGTTCGGCTGATCGGTGAACCCGTGGCCGTACTTACCGATCCCGGAAGTAGCCAGCTCATCGATCGCATCCTCAAGACCGAGGATATCTCTGACGATCACCGGGCGGTTGGACCAATGACATCCGTGCGCCCAGAAGATCTTATAGCGGTTCGCCTCTGCCTTTAATTCGCCTTCCTTCTCACCGAATGGGGTGATGAAGGCGTTGGGCTGTCTTACGAATACACCGCGCTCATCGATCTCTTCCAATGTTTCGTTAGGGCGAACGCGTACGCCGCGCTCCGCTGCCAAACGATCTGCTTCTTCCTCCGGTAATCTGACCGGAGCTGTCTTGGTTCTATGTGCTTCTAAACTGCATGCATTACTCATGGTAGTTATCTCCTTTTATCATGTTTACTTATATCTCTGTCTGTAAAATGGCAACAAAAAAACCGGGGGCACATCCCGGTCGGCGTCAGGCCTTATGGCCTGCAGAGGTCATGCGTACGACAATCAAGCCATACATCGTACCGTTACACCGGCTCGGAAGTATTGCATTCGCTTCATCATACACATATAACACATACCCGTGAGTTTCTTTAAACCTTTCATGGTGTGTACCTCCTTTTTCTTTCGATGGGTCAATGATACCACAAGATCCCGGGTTTGAATAATCCTTCTTTCTTATTCTCAGTTATAGGCTCAACTTATTGCAAAAAGGACGGCCGTTCGAGTCGAACCACCGTCCTTTTACTATCTTATTTATCTTCCAAATTAAAATACAGAGCCGGATACAGGGAAAAAACCGTCTTATCCGTTCGGCCGGCAAAATAGATCCCCGGCTTTTCGAAACGTTCATACATGGCCTGATCTGTCTGGATCCTACCCCCGTCCGACCGGATCAAATAATAATATACCTCTGTACGGGAATTATTGTCCGAATCATAAACGATCTTTTCCTCTTTTTTCGCATCCGCCAGATCCAGGCGGACATAATAATGCGCTTCGGCCTCGGGATCCCCATCATACATTTTGGGGATGATCTTCGTCTTTGCGACCCAGGCCACGACCACAAATACCGCCAGGAACATCGCCGCGGCCAGGATCGGACCGATCATACGCGTCGGCCGTCGATCCTCCAGCGCCCGGACGATGCCCGAATACAGAACCATGACGATGACCAGAATAAAAACTGCAGCAAAGAGGATCATGAGCTTTTTAAACACCGCTCTGCCCCGGTTCACGTTCTTAACGTAGAACTGAAAATCCTCTTCCAGGATCTCCTGCGTGAGGAGCTTTTTTCCGTCTTCCCGGATCATCTGCTCATAGATCTCCCGCTGTTCTTTGCGATCTTTCTTCTGGTCTGTATATGCCTTATAGATGATCGCCGCCATCACGGCAATGCACAGAATAAACAGGCCGATCAACACCCGGCCGATCCATTTCTTTAGCATCAACGTCCTCCTTACTTACCGTAGTTATCCTGTTTGTCTCAACTTAAAAACGGGGATCTGCCCGATCGCAGACCCCCGATAACAGATCAATACAATTCACGATCCGGCGGAACCGGCGGCTTCGGTTTGTCGACCTTCTGGGTCATTCCGATGATGCGGGCCTTATCGGAAACGTGGTTTACGATATAATCCAAAACAAAACGATAATGCTCATCGGCAAGATATACTTCCGTACTGATGAGTTTCTCTTTCAAACGAACGACCGACCACTCGGGATATGCCCGAACGACCTTCACTTTACGGAACTCGGAATAGGAAAGACCTGCGGCCTCGGATAAAGCATCATCCGCGCGATCCGGGTCCTCGGTATCCGACAGCGGCTCAAGCAACGCCTGAGCGCCTTCCAGAGTCGTAGTCGGGGGCAATGTGATATATCGAATACCCTCTTCGTCCATCTCATGGATCATGAAGTATTTGCCGCCCTTTTTCTTCGCATAGATCAGATAACCGATCACGATCAGGATCATCGTAACAGCCATGATGACTCCAAAGATAATGGTCGTATTCTTAAAACCGCCTTCTTTCCAGAAGGACTCCTCGCCGAGATTGATCAAAACGAACACCAGCCAAACCAAAGCGATCAATACCGCTACCGACTTCATGATAAAGATCATCAGGAGCGGGATCTTATAGTAACTGCGTTCATGGATCCAGCGATACTTTCCATCCGGATAGAGTTCCGGTTGCTTCTGAGTCTCATCTTCGTTATGTAAGATCTTATTAACGTCCAACATGACTCTTTCTCTCCTTTCAATTATTATCGATCGCCCTCCTCCTACCTAAGGCAGATCGAACACCCACTTGTATTTCATTTTTAATTTTATCATGGAAAACGAAATCCGTCTAGAGGTTTTTCCCGTTTTCCGTTGTATTGTCACATACCAATAATACCACATGAATACTGTTTTATCAAGATATTCGTCGTATTTTTTCTGAAATTTTAGAATTTTATTCCTTTTTGTCAAGTTCCATTAAATATTTGCTCTCTCCGGTCGCTGCCGTCGAATACAAACACTTCGTTTCCGGGTCATAATACAGGATCCAGATCTGTTCTTCCGTCTGCTCTCCTTCTTCCGTTACCAGCTTCGTGACCACATTCACCCTTGACTCCGTCGTATGGGTAGAGATCGCCTCATCTTTTACCGTCCGATGGTCATGCCAGTCATAGATCGCCCCGTTGTATTCGACCGTGAACTCTTTCTCGACCAGATCCTGGTAGCGTTCCACCCCTCTGGCTCGGTCGTAAGCCGGCCAATACGTGACCCAGACCAGCAAAGCGAAACCCGCGATCATCGGGATCCCGATGACCCACACCCATTTGATCCCGTACTGAGCCAGCAGATACAGCGCCAAAATGAACGCCAGACCAACCAGACCGTACAGGTAGTCCCAATGGTAGTTGTAGTCCATCTTCACCACATCCATCGTATTTAACAAAGAGATCACACCGATCAAAAACAAGATCCCCATCTCGATCCAGACGATAGTGACTCTTACCTTACCCAGTTTCTTTTTTGCTTCTTCCATTGAAAACCTCTTAACTGCCTTTCGTCGATTAAAGCGCCAAAAACTTTGGCGCTTTACCTCGGTTTATTTAATTCATCGATGCTGCTCCGATATTCAGATACAAGGCAAATACGCTCCAAGCCAGATAGGGCAGCAAAAGCAGTGCGGCTCCCTTACGTATCCTCCAAACCATCATCACCAGGATCGCAACGAGTCCTACCAGAACGATCAGCCAGATCGCCGAGATCCAATACCAGCCCTGACCGAAAAACAACGGACACCAGATACCGTTAAAGATCAGTTGCAAAACATATACGGACAGGACGGCCGCACGTTTGTGCACCTTATCCTTTACGATCATGTAGCATACCGCGCCCATCAGCAGGTACAACACCGTCCATACGGCGATAAACATCCATCCCGGCGGCGTAAGCGGAGGCTTCTTCAGGTCTCCGAACGTCTTAATTCCGTCCAAAGAAACAAACGCCGAAGCGCCGGCGACCGCCAGCGGGATCAACAGACACAATATCAATATCAGATTGAATTTCTTGGAATCCTTCGTCTTACCCATATGCACCTCTTTTCCGATTACTCATTCTTTAGAAATTACAGCCAAAAAAAACATACCAGTATTATACCAGTTATTTTTTGCACGTTCAAGCGGAAAATGAGTCGCGGCCGTGGACGGACGTTTTACACTGCGAGGTATTTAGCTACTTTTCGTATGCTCCGGTTCATCTTCTCGGTGTCAATGATTCCCGTTTTATCAAAAGATGTCGACTCAATCGTGATATCTCCCGCATATCCCGCCTCTCGCACAAAGGCAAAAAACGAATCAAAATCGATCTGCCCGTCCCCGATGTGCAGGGTCTTGAGCGCGGTCCAGTCTTTCAGGCCGCCCTTGTAGTCATTGACATGCAGGTGCACGACGCGATCCCAGATGCTTTTGTTTTCTGTTTTGCAGATCTCCAAAAGCTGGCCGTGGAATTCCGCCATCTTCGTATCGAAGGTGATGCTGACATCCGGGTATTCCTTCATGACCGCCTTAAGGTCGGTCATCGGGTCGTTGCAGTTGCAGACCACGTTTTCGATCGTGAGTAGGAGCCCGAACCGCTGTGCGATCTCACGCAGCTGCTTATACATCGCGATATTGTGCGGAAGATCTTTATCGGAACTAAGGCCGCTCCAAAGATGCAGGATCAGTTTCTCCGAACCAAGTTTCTGCGCCAGTTCGCAGTTTTTTTCGAAGGCGAGCAGAGCCAGCTCGCTATCCCCCGCTTCGTTTCGACTCACCAGATCGCCGACATTTTTATCGACATGAAACGAAGGAAACGGTTTTGAAAGATCCGAGAAAAAGGATACGATCTCATCGATCTTTTCGTACCAGTCTTCGTACATCATAAATTCGAAACCGTCACATTCGAGTTGATCCGCCACTTTTTTTATCAGTCTATAATCTCTTCCGTTGGGTCTGCCTATAAAGGCTCCCGTTGAACATAAGATCCTGCGCATCTTAGCTCCTCCTTTTTGCGGGTATTTCTGTAGTTTTATCATAGAAGTTCCGGCATGTCAATACCGAGAATCAAAAGACCTTCCGCAGACTGCGGAAGGTCTTATATACATCGCGGAGAAAGAGGGATTTGAACCCTCGCGCCGGTTACCCGACCTACACCCTTAGCAGGGGCGCCTCTTCGGCCTCTTGAGTATTTCTCCAAGCCCGATACCTAAACAGTATAATCGAATGTTTTTCGGATGTCAAGCAAAACTTTCAAAACCCGGCCGGTTCGGTCAATGATTCTTTTTCGCCTCTTCTTCAGCCTCAAGATAGGCATCTCGTCCGGTGCTGTCGAGCACGACGATCGCCGGGAAATTCTCGACGGTGAGCAGGCGGATCGCCTCCGTGCCCAAGTCATCGTAAGCGACCACGGTCGAAGCGGTGATGCACTTCGAAAGCAGGGCTCCTGCCCCGCCGATAGCCGCCAGATACACGGCATGGTTGCGAACGACTGCCTCATGAACGGCTGCGGAACGTTTACCCTTTCCGATCATGCAGGTCTGGCCCAGATCCAGAAACGTAGGGGCGTATTTATCCATGCGGCTGGCGGTCGTCGGACCGGCGGAACCGATGGGTCGGCCCTCGCGCGCCGGTGAAGGTCCCATATAATAAATGGTCGCATCCTTCAGATCGATGGGGAGTTCCTCTCCCTTTTCGATGGCCTCAAACATGCGTTTATGCGCTGCATCACGCGCGGTGTAGATCTGCCCGGTCAGGTAGACCATGTCGCCGACATGCAGGCTGTCCGCGATCTCTTTCGTGATCGGTGTATGTATAACTCTGTCCATCTTCTGCCTCCTAGATCACGCGCGTCACGTGACGGTTCACGTGGCAGCAGATATTGACCGCTACCGGAAGTCCGGCGATGTGGGTCGGGTAGGTTTCCACGAAGACCGCGAACGCCGTGGTGCTTCCGCCCAGGCCGGCCGGGCCGATGCCCAGCGCATTGATCTTCGTAAGAAGCTCCTGCTCCAGCTCGCTCACATAAGGGATGGGCGAATGCGATCCGTATTCCCGGGTCAATGCTTTTTTTGCCAAGAAGGCGCACTTCTCAAAGGTACCGCCGATGCCGACGCCCACGACCATGGGCGGGCACGCGTTCGGTCCTGCATCCCGTACTGCTGTAAGCACCGCATTCTTCACGCCCTCGATGCCGTCCGCCGGCTTAAGCATGAACACGCGGCTCATGTTTTCGCTGCCGAATCCCTTCGGAGCGATCGTGATCTCGATCTGCTCTCCGGGCACGATATCATAGTGGATGACCGCCGGCGTATTGTCCTTCGTATTGACGCGGTCAATGGGATCGCGCACGACGGATTTACGCAGATACCCTTCGGTATAACCCTTGCGGACGCCCTCGTTGATGGCGTCGTTCAGGTTTCCTCCGGTCACATGCACATCCTGTCCCAGCTTCACGAAGATCACCGCCATACCGGTGTCCTGGCAGATCGGGATCATGTCCTGATCCGCGATCTCCAGATTCTGCGCGAGCTGCTCAAATATCTTTTTTCCAAGCGGGGAAGTCTCGGTTTCCTTCGCATGGTCAAACGCCTGCATCATATCTTTCGACAAATGGTGATTTGCCTCGATGCACATCTTACTGATCTCTTCCGTGATCACGGAAGCTTCTACGGTTCTCATTCGTCCTTATCGTCCTCGTCTTCGTTATCTTCGAACTCTTCGTCGGCATCTTCTTCGAACTCTTCATCTTCGATCGCTGCCTCGAGCAGGCGCTGCATGTTTCGGTACTGCGCCTCTGCGGAAGCCTCACCCGTTGCCTCGGACGGCTCCACATCCTCCGAAAAATCCACATCGTCGGACTCATTGTTCTTCTCGCGCACCTTCGCGATGCCGGCGATGGATTCATTCTTCTCCGGATTGATGTTCATGAGTTTAACGCCGGATGCCACACGGGATACCGTCGAGATATCGCTGACGCTGATGCGGATAATGATACCCTCCGTCGTGATCAGCATGACTTCGTTGTCATCATTGACCGCCTTCGCACCGATGAGATTACCGGTCTTTTCGTTGATGCGGTAGCAAAGGATACCCTTACCGCCACGGTTCTGCGTCGGGAACAGTTCCAGACGTGTCTTTTTACCCATACCGAACTCGGATGCGACCAGAAGGTACTCGCCCTGGGTGCTCATCTGCATCGCAACGACCTCGTCGTTCCCCTTGAGATTGATACCGCGGACACCCATGGACGAACGGGATGTCGCACGGACATTTTCCTCGTTGAAACGGATGCACTGACCGAACTTCGTAACGAGCAGGAAGTCCACACCGGGCTTCATCTTCTTCACTTCGATGAGCTCGTCGCCTTCGCGCAGGGTGATGCCCATGATACCGGTCTTGCGGATATGCTGGAATTCCTCCAGGCGGGTCTTCTTTACCAGACCGAGCTTCGTCGCCATGAAGAGGCTCATGTCCTCCTCAAACTCACGCAGCGTCACGATCGCGGAAACCTTCTCGCCCGGCATGAGCTGCAGGAGGTTTACGATCGCTGTGCCGCGCGCGGTACGGGAAGCCTCCGGGATCTCGTATACCTTCAGGCGGTATACACGTCCCAGATTCGTAAAGAACAGGATATGGTGATGCGTGGACGTCATGAGGATATCCTCGATGTAGTCCTCGTCGATGGTATTCATACCCTTGATGCCCTTACCTCCGCGGTTCTGGTTGCGGAAGTTATCCAGGCTCATGCGCTTGATGTAGCCCAGCTTCGTCATCGCGATGATCGTGTCTTCCATCGGGATCAGGTCTTCGGCAGAGAATTCCTCCGCGTCGAACAGGATCTGCGTACGTCTCGGATCCGCATATTTATCGCGGATGATCGAGATCTCATCACGGATGACGCCCAACAGTTTATTTTCATTTGCCAAAATCTCTTTGTACTCCGCAATCTTCTGCTCGAGTTCTGCATACTCGTTCTGCAGATCCTCTCTGGCCAGTCCGGTGAGTGCGCGCAGACGCATGTCGACGATGGCCTGGGCCTGCGCATCGCTTAAGCCGAACTCCTCACACAGAGCGGTCTTCGCGATCTGCACGGTCTTGGATCCGCGGATGATCGTGATCACGCGGTCAATGTGATCTAGCGCCGTCAGCAATCCTTCGACGATATGCGCACGCTCCTGCGCTTTATTCAGTTCGAACTGTGTACGACGACGCACCACATCCTCCTGATGCAGGAGGTAATATTTCAACATGTCGCAGATGTTCAGGATCTTCGGCTCGTTGTTGACCAGCGCCAGCATGATCACGCCGAAGGAATCCTGCAGCTGCGTATGCTTCAGCAGCAGGTTCAAAACGACATTTGCATTGACATCCTTACGAAGTTCGATGCAGATCCGCATGCCTTCGCGGTCGGACTCGTCGCGCAGATCGGTGATGCCGTCGATGCGCTTATCGCGCACGAGCTCGGCGATCTTCTCGATGAGTTTTGCTTTATTGACCATGTAAGGTAGCTCGGTCACGATGATACGGCTCTTGCCGTTCGGCATCGTCTCGATATTGGTGACCGCGCGGACTTTGATCTTACCCTTACCGGTGCGGTACGCTTCTTCGATGCCGCGCTTACCGAGAATGGAAGCTCCGGTGGGGAAATCCGGTCCCTTGATGATGTCCAGGATCTCCTCGACCTGTGTCTCGCGGCCTTCATTGACCTTATTATCGATCATCTTAACGACGGCGTCGATGACCTCTCCCAGGTTATGCGGAGGGATGTTCGTCGCCATACCAACGGCGATACCCGTGGTACCATTGACCAGCAGGTTCGGGAAACGTGCCGGCAGAACCGTCGGCTCCTTCTCGGTGTCGTCAAAGTTCGGCTCGAAGATGACGGTGTCCTTATTGATGTCGGAAAGCATCTCCATCGCGATCTTCGACAGACGCGCCTCAGTATATCGCATCGCTGCCGCGCCGTCGCCGTCCACCGAACCGAAGTTTCCGTGGCCGTCCACCAGCGTGTAACACATGGTCCAGTCGCGCGCCAGATTTTCCAG
>JAFZPG010000086.1 GCA_017550425.1 Lachnospiraceae bacterium
GAGCGTATTGTTAACCAGTACTCGTTTTTCTCCATCATCCCGATGGATATGCAGGACGTGGAGCGGTTTTTGAACGAACACACGGAGAACACCGTGAAATATATCATTGACAAATCTTTGCGCTGGCGCGTGCGCGATATGCTGGACCAGATGAACATCAGCGAGCGTATCGTGTATCCGGGGCTTGAGGGCCTGTCGGACTGGATCGCCAGACACTATTATGTACGATAAAATACGAGGCGGGAGAGTAAACGCATGAAAGTTGTATTAGAGCATCTGACGAAAAGATTTCCCAATCGAAACAAAAAGATCCACACGGAAGTAGTCGCGGTCAGCGATTTCAACGTGGAGATCCCGGACGGGCAGTTGGTGGGCCTGTTGGGGCCGTCCGGCTGCGGTAAGAGTACCGCGCTGAACCTGATCTGCGGTCTGGAGACGCCGACCGAAGGTAAGATCTATTTTGACGCAGACGACGTAACGGAACTTCCGCCGGAGAAGCGTGGTGTCGGCATGGTTTTCCAGAACTATGCGCTGTACCCGCATCTGACGGTACGGAAGAACATCATGTTCCCGCTGCAGAATTTCAAAGGCGAGGATAAACTGACGAAAGAGCAGATGAATGAGCGGGTGATGGAGGCGGCCCGCCTGGTCCAGATCGAAGAACTCATGGACCGCAAGCCTTCGGAGATGTCCGGCGGCCAGCAGCAGCGTGTCGCGATCGCGCGTGCGCTGGTGAAGATGCCGCGCCTGCTTCTTTTGGATGAGCCTCTTTCGAACCTGGATGCGCGTCTGCGTCTGCAGACCCGTGAGGAGATCCGTCGCATCCAGAAAGAGACGCATATCACGACGGTCTTCGTAACGCACGACCAGGAGGAAGCCATGAGCATTTCCGACTTCATCATCGTTATGAAGGACGGCGTGCTGAACCAGATGGGAAAACCGCAGGATGTCTACGATCATCCGGTGAACCTGTTCGTGGCGAAATTCCTGGGAACGCCGCCGATCAATGTATTTGCCGGAATGGTTTTGGATGGCGGAGTCTACATCGGCAGCGACTGCATTTACCGCGGAAGCAAACTGAAGGATCAGGAAGTCTGGATCGGCATCCGTCCCGAAGGCTTCATTCTGAAGAAGGACGGGGCTCTGACCTGCGACCTGAAGGCGGTGGAGGTCATGGGCCGCGACACCAGCATCGTATGCGAAAATGAAGCGCTTACCGGACAGCCGACCGTGCGCGCCATCATCCCGGCGGAGACTCCGCTCGAGACGAAGAGCGGTAAGGTCCGTTTCGACATCAAACCGTCGAAACTATATCTGTTTGACAAACAAACCGAAGAGGTTTTGGAGGATATCCGGTGAAAAAAAGTTTGAAAGAGACAGGAAAAGGCTGGCTCTATCTGCTGCCCGCCCTGCTGTTTTTGGGGATCT
Organism: Lachnospiraceae bacterium; assembly: GCA_017550425.1. Taxonomy (GTDB): domain Bacteria; phylum Bacillota; class Clostridia; order Lachnospirales; family Lachnospiraceae; genus UBA1201. Next base: position 1,429 of record JAFZPG010000086.1, read on the forward strand.
TCATGGTATATCCCCTGATCGATGTCCTGGTGTATTCCTTCGAGGAAAGTTATAATTTCGCCTCGCAGTCCTATACCGGCGTCGGCCTCTATAACTATAAATACGTGCTTCGGGATCCGTATTTTATCCAGGCGCTGAAGAACACGTTCATAATCGTTATCATCACGGTGCCGGTGTCCACGACACTGTCGCTTTTGGTGGCTTATCTTTTGTCACGGATCACGAAACTGAAGGAACTGTTCCAGACGGTCTCCTTCCTGCCGTACGTAACGAACACGTTGGCAGTCGGCCTGGTCTTCATGATCCTCTTTAAGAAGACCCCGTATTCCGACGGCATGATTAACATCCTGATCCGGTTCTTCGGTGGCGAGAGCGTGGACTTCATCGACGGCCCCTACTGGGCGAAGATGATGGTCATGTGCATCTACACCGTCTGGGTCGTTATGCCGTTTAAGATCCTCATCCTGACCAGCGCTCTGGCATCGGTCAATGAGACTTATTATAAGGCAGCGCGTGTCGACGGAACATCGAGTTTCCGCATCTTCACGCGGATCACATTGCCCATGATATCCCCGATGATCTTTTATCTGGTCATCACGGGATTTATCGGCGCGTTCAAAGCCTACTCGGATGAAGTCGCGCTGTTCGGCACGGACCTGAATAAAGCCGGGATGAACACCATCGTCGGCTACGTGTATGACATGCTCTACGGCGATAGCGGCGGCTACCCGTCGTACGCGGCCGCGGCGGCGCTCATCCTGTTCATGATCGTCTTTACGATCACCATATTCAACCTTTTGATCAGTAACAAAAAGGTTTCGATCGGAGGTGGTAAATGATGGCAGAAGAGAAGAAAAATAAGGGCGCGGGGCGCGGAAAAGAGCGCGCCGGCGCTATCGCGCGGTATACGCTGTTATCGATCTGGGCGCTCATCGTGCTGTTTCCGTTCTACTGGATGGTGCTGACTTCGTTCAAATCCTACGCCAGTTACAACTCCGAATATGTTCCGCGTTTTGTGGCGACGGATCCGACGGTCCAGAACTATAAGAGCGCATTTACCGAGGTGCCGTTAGCGCGGTATTTCACGAACACTTTCCTGTTCACGATCATCACGACGGCGCTGATGCACGTTGTGATCATCCTGGCGGCCTATGCATTTTCCAGGCTGAAATTCCGCGGAAAGAATGCGGTTTTTGCCCTGTTCCTGTCCTTGATGATGATCCCGAACGAACTGGTCGTCATCACAAACTACGTTACGATCACCAACTGGAACATGCGTAATACGTTCCTGGGTCTGATCCTGCCCTCCGTCACTTCGGTGTTCTACATCTACTTACTGAAGGAGAATTTCGAGCAGATCCCCGAGGAACTGTATAAGGCGGCGAAAGTCGACGGAACGTCGGATCTCAAATACCTGCTGAAGGTCATGATCCCGATCTCGCAGCCGACCATCATCACCATCACGATCCTGAAGGTCATCGAGTGCTGGAACAGCTATGTATGGCCGCGCCTGATCACCGATGATAAGAACCACTATCTGGTGTCGAACGGCATCCAGGAGATCCGGGAGAGCGGTTTCGGCCGCGATAACGTGCCTGCCATGATGGCGGCCGTCGTGGTCATTTCCCTGCCCCTCATCATCCTGTTTTTGATCTTCCGTAAGAAGATCATGGCGGGCGTTTCGAGAGGAGGTCTGAAGGGATGAGTAAACGAAAGATATGGCGTTTGGTCACTCTGGCGGTCGCGTTTGTCGCTGCCTGCCTGATCCTCGCGCTCACCGGCTGCCATGGCGCGAAGAAGCGTCTGGCCTTCAACGTGCCGGAGGATTTTCTCGACGATAAGACCTACGAGATCACCTTCTGGGCGAAAAACGATACCAACAAGACCCAGCTGGATATCTACAAAAAGGCGATCGAAGACTTTGAGTCGTACTATCCGAACATCAAGGTGAATCTGAAACCTTATACCGACTATCGGAATATCTACAACGATGTCATCACGAACATCGCGACGAATACGACGCCGAACGTGTGCATCAGCTATCCCGACCATATCGCGACGTATATGACCGGGGAAAATGTCGTCCTGCCGCTGGACGCTCTCATTGACGATACCGACTACGGCCTGGGTGGGGCGAAGGTGAAATTCGACTCCGTGAAGAAAGAGGAGGTCATCCCGAAGTTCCTTGAAGAGGGGAAGATCGGCGGCGTGCAGTATGCATTGCCCTACATGCGCTCGACCGAGGCCTGCTATGTCAATGTGGACTATGTGAAGAAACTCGGTTACGAGCTGCCTGAGATCCTGACCTGGGACTTCATCTGGGAGGTCAGCGAGGCCGCAATGGAAAAAGACGCCGACGGCAATTTCAAGCTAAACGGCCAGAAAGTCCTGATCCCGTTCATCTACAAGTCTACGGACAATATGATGATCCAGGTACTGAAGCAATTAGATGCCGGATATTCAACGCCTGAGGGCGATATCCTCATTTTTAACGATCAGACGAAGGAATTTCTGTACGAGGTGTCAAAACACGCAAAAACGCGCGCATTTTCCACGTTCGCCATTTCCGGCTATCCCGGAAACTTCCTGAACGCCGGCCAATGTATCTTCGCGGTGGACTCAACTGCGGGCGCGACCTGGATGGGCTCGGATGCGCCGTTGCAGGACATTCACGAGAGCAAAAAGGTGCCGTTCACGACCGAGGTCTATCCGGTGCCGCAGTTCGACCCGGAGAACCCGAAGATGATCTCGCAGGGACCGTCCGTCTGTATCTTCAACAAAGAGGATAACGGTGAGGTATTGGCTTCCTGGCTGTTCGCGCAGTTCCTGCTTACGAACGAGGTGCAGATCTCATATTCCCAGACGGAAGGTTACATCCCCGTCACGAGTAAGGCACACAACCTGCCGGAGTATCAGGATTATTTGAGCCGTGCAGGTGAAGATGATCTGCATTACGATGTCAAGATCAAGGCGGCGAAGCTGCTGCTGGCGAATATTGATAATACCTTTGTGACTCCGGTCTTCAATGGTTCTGCGTCGCTGCGTGATGCTGCCGGAACATTGATCGAGGAAGTGACGAAATCGACGCGTCGTAAGGCGACGATCGATGAGGAATACATGGAAAAACTCTACAAAGACGTGACCGCGCTGTACCGCCTGGACCAGCTTAGACCGGTCGGAGGTTCGAATAACGAGGGCGAAGAGGGTTCGGAGCGGGCTTCCGATGGCCTGGCACCGCTGCCGGGCGCGGCGAAGACATTGATCGTCGTACTCATCACCTCCTGGATGCTGATGGGCGCGTACGTATTGTGGAAGAAGATGAAAAAGAAAGGGAAATCAGCATGAAAGTGATCGATGTTTACACACGATATTATGAGGCATCCTGCATCGCGAACGGACGCGAGCGCCATGCGGCGGTCGTTAAACTGACGGCGACCTCGGATGCGGGCAGGATCACCTATGCTTACTCGGTGAGCTTCTTCCCGCACGACGATGAGGAAGACTTCGCAATCAGTTATGATGCATTTGCCGAGGAAACGATCTACGAGGGAAAGGGACGCCGCTCGAAGAAGCGCGACGCCGAATACCTTAAAGGTTTGCAGGATGCCTGCGACCGCATCGCAAAGAAGATGGACGGCACCATCGACTGGGAGAAGCCTCTGATCGAGGCCCGACTCGGGTGAATGGCCGACGAAAGAACAAATAAGGGGAGGAACTATTATGAAAAAATCAAAACGGGTCTTGCTGGCGCTCGGCCTTTCGTTGGGATTGACCGCGTGTGGAAGCAAGGATGAAACCAAAACCACGACCGTGGCAAGTAATGTGGCAGATGTAACTACGGCAGCGGATGCTGTGACAGCAGAAGCCACGACGGCGGAGGTGAGGACGGGCGAGGACCCGCAGGGAGCAGGAACTTCGATCTTCGATACAGACGTGTCCGAATACATTGACCTGTCAGGGATCCGGAATCTGGAGATCACGACGAAAAGAGTAACCTATAAAGACAAAGAATCGCTCTTGTATGACTTTGATGAAGTGTTGACATCTGAATTGGGAATCACGGCTAAAGATAAGGATTGCCCGGCAAAGGAAGGAGACCTGGTGACGATCCAGTTTTCGAGTTACGAGAATAATGTTCCGATCCAAGAGAATTACAACATGACCATTCCTCTCGATGCTTCAGAAATCGCTTATCCCGAATTCATTGAACACATTGTCGGAAAATATATAAATGACGAGTTTGAGTTCACCGTTTCGTACCCAAAAGATTTTGAAGAACCTATCTTTGCCGGCAAAGAGGTCGTGTTCAAGATGTCCGTCGAAAACATCATCGGTCCGTCGACAGTGAGTGACGAAAAGATCAAAAAGAGGTCCTCCGGAAAATATGAGACTTGCCAGGCGTTCTACGAAGCAAAGGTGGAAGATATCATACATAACTACCGCAATGAGGTCGTTTTTAACGAGATCAAAAGTGCGGTCAGAGAGAAGAAACCTCATGAGGGCATGATCAATGAAATGATTCAAAAGGGGTGGGCTTCTCTCGACGATCTGGGCAAGGAAAAAGGTGTTGATCGCGAGACAATACTACAGGCAATGGGATATTCCGCAGAAGAATTCGAAAACAAAATGCGTGAAGAATATTCAGTTGTAGCAAGGGAGAAACTCATTGTCCTGGGAATCTGCCGTCAGGAAGGTTATGAGATCACGGATGCCGAACTGTCAGAACTGAAGCAGAAGATGATCGCCGAGAAGCATTTGGCTTCCGAAACGGAACTCTTGGAGACTGTGACGGAGGACGAACTTAAATGGCAGTTGTACTACAACAAATTTCAGGATTATCTCGATAACTTTAAGACGGTTGACTAACTCGTAGAATGGACTTGTAAATCGATCGGAAATCGTATATAATTAAAGTTGGGCCGCGAGGTGCGTGCCCGTTACTTCACGCGGCGGTATGTATTCCGCCGGGATCAAAGGAGAAACGTATTATGAAAAAATCAAAATTGGTTTTGCTGGCACTCAGCCTTTCCCTGGGCATGAGCGCATGTTCCAAGAAAGACAATGGCGAAACGACGGCTGCAGCTGCAGCTACGACAGAGGTTGCCGCTACCACAACGGCAGAGGCTACGACCACTGCTCCTGCTACCACGGCTGCTCCTACAACAGAAGCACCTACAACGCAGGCTCCTACAACAGAAGAGCCTACGACCGCAGCTCCTGTGAAGGTGATGAGCTACGCCGAGTACCTCGCAGCTGAGGTTGACGATCCGGTTGTGATCGAGGCTTATGTTCAGGCGAAGCAGTCCTGGTGGGACAATAAGGCTACCGTTTACACCCAGGATGAGGATGGCGCATACTTCCTGTACAATATGACCTGCTCGAAGGAAGATTACGAGAAACTGACTGAAGGAACCAAGATCCGCGTAACCGGTTTCCGCGCAGAGTGGTCCGGTGAGATCGAAGTTGCGCAGGGCGCTACCTTTGAGATCATTGACGGAAAGTTCATCGCAGAGCCGAAGGATATCACAGATAAGCTTGCTTCCGAGGACCTGATCCAGTATCAGAACCAGAAGGTCGCATTCAAGAACATGACCGTTGAGGCAGCAAACGAAGACGGCGCTGCATTCATGTACAAATGGGATAATTCCGGTGCACCCGGCGATGACCTGTATTTCAAGGTATCCGTAGACGGAAAGACTTATACATTTACCGTAGAGTCTTACCTGTGCGGTAAGGACACCGACGTTTATAAGGCAGTTGAGGCTCTGAAGGTCGGTGACGTGATCGACATGGAAGGCTTCCTGTACTGGTATGAGGGTGTTAACCCGCACATCACAGCCGTTAAGGCTGCAGGCAGCGAGGAGCCTACCTCCGAGGCACCTACAGGCGAAGAGAAGGGCGAGGGCGTTATGACCTACGCTGAGTATATCGCTGCAGAAGTTGACGATCCGGTAGTGATCGAGACATACGTTCAGGCAAAGCAGAGCTGGTGGAATGATAAGGCAACCGTTTATACGCAGGATAAGGACGGCGCTTACTTCTTGTATGAACTTAAATGTTCTGAGGAGGATTACGCAAAACTGACCGAAGGCACGAAGATCCGTGTTACCGGTTACCGTGCAGAGTGGTCCGGTGAGATCGAAGTCGCTTCCGGCGCTACGTTTGAGATCCTCGAAGGAAACTTCGTTGCAGAGCCGAAGGACGTTACTGATCTGCTGGGCACCGATGATCTGATCAAATCCCAGAACCAGAAGGTTTCGTTCACAGGCATGAAGGTTGAGGCCGCGAATGATGACGGCGCTGCATTCCTGTATAAGTGGGATGGTTCCGGTTCCCAGGGCGATGACCTGTACTTCAAGGTTTCCGTAAACGACAAGACTTACACATTCACCGTTGAGTCTTACCTCTGCGGTAAGGACACCGACGTCTACAAGGCTGTAGAAGGTCTGAAGGTCGGCGATACCGTTGATATGGAAGGCTTCCTGTATTGGTATGAGGGCGTTAACCCGCACATCACATCCGTAACCGTAAAGTAAGAGACGGGGCAGAACCTCAGCAATCAAAGAGATAAACTATAGGAGTTTGCATAAAGCATTCTTCTCAAAAAAAGATTTAGCGCAGCGGCTTCGGTCACTGCGCTTTTATTTTTCTTGAATTATTGGGATCATGAGCCTGCAAGTCAGCAAGCCGGAGGTAGCCTTACGCGCAAAACAGAGAAAAGCAAGAAAATGCGCGTAAAGATCAGCGGGCTGGAGCGAGCATCTTACGCGCAAAACAAAGAAAAACAAGAAAATGCGCGTAAAGATCAGCGGGTCGGGGCGTGCATCCTACGCGCAAAACAAAGAAAAGCAAGAAAATGCGCGTAAGGAGTAGCGGGCTGGAGCGTTGATCCTACGCGCAAAACAGAGAAAAACAAGAAAATGCGCGTAAGGAACAGCAGGCTGGAGCGTTTATCTTACGCGCAAAACAGAAGAAATCAAGAAAATGCGCGTAAGGAACATCCGGCTGGGGCGAATTTTTTACGCGCAAAACAAAGAAAAACAAGAAAATGCGCGTAAAGAACGCCGGGCAGGGGCGAGCATCTTACGCGCAAAACAGAGAAAACCAAGAAAATGCGCGTAAGAAACAGCGGGCTGGAGCGTTAATCCTACGCGCAAAACAGAAGAAAACAAGAAAATGCGCGTAAAGAACGCCGGGCAGGGGTGTGCATCTTACGCGCAAAACAAAGAAAAACAAGAAAATGCGCGTAAAGATCAGCGGGTCGGGGCGTGCATCCTACGCGCAAAACAGAGAAAAGCAAGAAAATGCGCGTAAGGAACAGCGGGCAGGGGCGTGCATTTTACGCGCAAAACAGGGAAAAGCAAGGAAATGCGCGTAAGGAACACCGACCGGAGGTGTTGATCTTACGCGCAAAAGAGTTGAAAACAAGAAAATGCGCGTAAAGAACGCCGGGCAGGGGCGAGCATCTTACGCGCAAAACAGGGAAAAGCAAGGAAATGCGCGTAAGAAACAGCGGGCTGGAGCGTTAATCCTACGCGCAAAACGGAAGAAAGCAAGAAAATGCGCGTAAGAAGTACCGACCGGAGATGTTGATCTTACGCGCAAAATAGAGGTATGGCTAAGGAAAAGCAAGAAAGGTCAAAAATCTTAGCCGATCAAGCCGAAAAGGAGGCTGAAATACAGAGGTTTGGCTTAGAAAAGCAAGAAAAGGTGAAAGTCATAGCCGGATCATGGAGACGGGATGGAGACGGGGCATGGAGACGGGATGAAAACGACAAAAACCTATAACGAGGATATAGCCTTAAACTATGAATGAGTAAAAGTTTTAAGTATTTTTCGAAACGGGGATAATCGTGTAGAATGAAACACAAGTTGAAAAAGCTTGGTAAACAGGCATGATCAAGGAGGAAAGAACTATGCAAACATCAGTTATCGGTTATCCAAGAGTCGGTTCTCTTCGTGAACTTAAGTTTGCGACAGAGAAGTATTTCAAGAATGAGATCTCACAGGAAGCTCTTTTGGAGCAGGCGAAAGCACTGAGGGCAGAGCATATAAAAAGCATGAAGGAGAGCGGCATCGACTTCATTCCGGTCAATGACTTTTCGTTCTATGACGGAATGTTGGATACGTTGGTCCTGCTCAATGCGATACCGGAGCGCTACCGCAAGTTAAATGTAAGTGAGTTGGATACCTATTTCGCCATGGCGCGTGGTTATCAGAGAGATGGTAAGGATGTCAAGGCGCTCGCGATGAAGAAGTGGTTCAACACGAACTATCACTATATGGTGCCGGAGATCGAGGATGACGCGGATATCCGCTTGGCTGGAAGCAAGCCTTTTGATGAGTTCGAGGAGGCAAAGGCAAGTGGTGTTATCACGAAGCCCGTTCTGATCGGTCCGTTTACCTTCCTGAAACTGGCGCGTTATACCGGTACCAAAAGCGCGGCAGATTTCGCAGATGACTGTATCGCAGCCTACAGCGAGGCCCTGAAGAAATTCACGGATCTCGGTGCAAAATGGGTGCAGTTTGACGAGCCCTCACTGGTCCGTGATCTGACGGCAGAGGACCTCGGGTTGTTTGTGAAACTCTATGGGGCGATCCTGGCGAACCGAAAAGACCGTGAGGAAATCGCAAAATGCAAGGAAAACGTCGATATGCGAGGTGGCGCTACGAAGGGCAATGCCGCTCCGCAGATCCTGCTTCAGACATATTTCGGCGACATCCGCGATGCGTACGATACGGTAACGAAGCTCGGCTTCGACGGAATCGGCATCGATTTTTTGGAAGGCAAGAAGTCCTTCGAGCTAGTGTCGACCCAAGGCTTCCCTTCACAGACCGTGCTGTTTGCCGGTTTGGTCAACGGTAAGAATATCTGGAAGAATCATTACCGCAAGACGATCGGTCGTCTGAATGAACTAGGCGCATTTGCGAAGGAGATCGTGCTTTCGACTTCCTGTTCCCTGCTTCATGTGCCTTACACATTGGAAAATGAAACGAAACTGCCCGAGGCATACAAGAAGCATTTTGCGTTTGCGAAGGAGAAACTGGCTGAGCTTTATGACCTGGCTAAGATCGCAGCAAACGGCGACAGCGAGATCCTGGCGGACAATGATGCGCTCTTTGCATCTGCCCGTCCCGACTGCGAAGACGCAGCGGTCCGCTCGCGCCTGCAGGCGGTAAGCGAGGCAGACTTTACGCGCAAACCCGCATTTGCAGAAAGAGAAAAGATCCAGAAGGAGGCGTTCGGGCTGTCGAAGTTCCCGACGACCACCATCGGATCGTTCCCGCAGACCGCGGATGTCAAGGCAAACCGTAAGGCGTTCAAGGCCGGACAGATCACCGAAGAAGAATACAAAAAGTTCAATCAGGAGAAGATCCGCGAGTGCGTGAAACTGCAGGAAGAGCTGGATCTGGATGTCCTGGTACACGGCGAATATGAGAGAAACGATATGGTCGAATACTTCGGCGAGCAGCTTTCCGGCTACCTGATTACGGAGAAGGCATGGGTGCAGTCCTATGGCACGAGATGTGTAAAAGCGCCCATCGTGTGGGGAGACATTTCCCGCGAAAAACCGATGACCGTCGAGTGGTCGGTGTTCGCGAAGAGTTGCACAAACCGTCCCATGAAGGGCATGCTCACCGGGCCGGTGACCATCCTCAACTGGTCGTTCCCGCGTGAGGATATCTCCCATAAGGAGAGCGCGCTGCAGATCGCGCTGGCGATCCGCGACGAGGTGCTGGACCTCGAGGCGGCCGGCATCAACATCATCCAGATCGATGAGGCAGCGTTGCGCGAGAAACTACCGCTGCGTAAGAGCGACTGGTACAGTGAGTATCTGGATTGGGCCATTCCGGCGTTCCGTTTGGTGCACAGTGGCGTGAAGGCATCTACCCAGATCCACACCCACATGTGCTACAGCGAGTTCACCGACATCATTCCGGCGATCGATAACATGGATGCCGACGTGATCACGTTCGAGGCTTCGCGTTCGGATCTGCTGATCCTCGACGCTTTGCGCGCAAACAACTTTAAGACCGAAGTCGGCCCCGGCGTGTACGACATTCATTCGCCGCGCGTTCCGTCCGAGGAGGAGATCGTGAATGCGTTGTCACGTATGCTGGCGCGCATCAGCCCGGAGAAACTCTGGGTGAACCCGGACTGCGGCCTGAAGACCCGCGGCACGACCGAGACCGTGGCCAGCCTGAAGAACATGGTCGCTGCGGCAAAACAGTTGAGAGCAGCGAAATAAAGTGAAAAAGGGGAATTAAGCCCGTAATTGAAAAGTTGACTTCTGCAAAACGATCTGCGAGAGTTAACTGGAATTGCCAATATAATTTGAAACTCCGCCGATATAATGATGTCGGCGGAGTTTTGCATCCCGGAAAGACCACGGCACTATGGCTCTGGACAGGTATTTAAAACAGGATTAATCCTTCAAGGACGAGTGCAGGCATCCGTTTTATGGGACTTTCCCTTGACTTTCAAGTACACATATCGTATAATTGAACACAAGAAGTGAAAGGTTACGTATGTGGTCACAGATGCACGCTCCGGCGTTTAGTTACTGAGGAAAAAGGAGCTCCTATGGCGAGAGGAACCAAACAGAAATTAAAACTATTATATCTGCTTCGGATCATGATGGAGCAAACCGATGAAACGCACGGACTCACGATCGATGAAGCACTGGCGGAACTGGGGAAATACGGTGTGACGGCGCAGCGTAAGAGCATCTATAAAGACTTTGAGGCGCTCACGGAGTACGGGTTTCAGATCCGAAAACTCCGAAAACTGCACGCCGTCAGTTACTATCTGTCGAGCCGTCGGTTTGACACGAAGGAGATGCAGTATCTCGTGGAGGCGATCCGCGGCTGCCGTTTTCTGTCGGAGGACAATGCGCGCCGCATGATCGAGAAGTTCGAGGGCGAGGTCGGCGCGTATGCGATGGACCTGATCGAACGCCGGGTGAAGGTGGTAAACCGCATAAAAGAGGGCGGGGAGCGTGTGCTCGACACCTTGGACCGCGTTCACGCAGCGATCGAAACGGACCGCAAACTGATCTTCCGCTACTACAGCTGGAGCCCGGAGGGCAGGTTGGTCGCGCGCTATGAAGGCTCGGCGATCACGGTCAGTCCCTGGACGGTGATCCTGCACAATGAAAACTACTACATGCTCGCATTGCCCGAGGGAGAGGCGGCACTGAAAACATACCGCATCGATAAGATGGAGGTCACGGACACGGCGCCCGGCCCGCGCGCAGGCGCAGAGGTTTACGCCGCGGTGGATCCGGTCGAATATCTGACCCGTGCGGTCAATATGTTCCACGGGGAGGAGAAGACCGTGACGCTGGTGTGCGACAACGAGATCTCCAACGTGATCTTCGACCTGTGGCCGAACGCGAAGCCGCATAAGGTCGACGACGAGCACTTCCGCGTGAAGTTCGACGTGTACGTCAGCGGCCAGTTTTTCGCACAGCTGTGCGGCATGGGCAGCCACGTGCGCATCAAGGCGCCGAACGACGTCCGAAAAGAATACATTTCATTTTTGAAAGATACCATACACAACCAGCGCATCCGCCGGAAGACTCCGGGCGATAAGGAAGAACAGGCGCAGGAATAATCGTAAATAAAGGAGTACAAGATGTCAGATTACATGAATTATGAAAAAGAGATCCAGGCAGCGGCAGAGCAGGTGGCTAAAATCGGCGAGAGCCTGCGTGAGCGCATTCGCCGCGACGAGTATATCTACGTGGCGCTTCCGTTTTTGATGTTCCGCCGCTTTGACGAGGTGATCGGACCCGAGATGGGCGAAGTGGTCGACTACGCGCGTCTGCACGATGACCTCGAACTCAAAGACCTGGATGAGCGCATCCGCGCCATGGCGCCGTTCGAGACCTACAACGCGTCCGGTCTGAACCTGGAAACACTCGCATATGAGACCTCGAAGCAAGACCTGCATTTCCGCGACTACCTCAATGGCTTTTCGGTCAATGTTCGCCGCCTGCTGGCGTCGTTGCGTTTTCACAGCATCTTCCCGAGCCTCGTACGCTTTGTGCTCCTCGGCGATGTCTGCAAAGCATTTTCCGCGAAGGAACTGAAGCTCGACGCGGCCAGCCTTCCGGCACCGGCCTACGAGCAGTTGCTTAAACAACTCGTTGAAACGGCCAATGCTGCTACGCCGAACGGCGACTGTGGCATCGGCACGGACATCATTAACCGCATGGTCCGCGCGACCGGCGAGATCCGTCGCATCACCCCCGGAAGCACCGCTTCGCTCGACGCGTTCGAGACGGCGAACATGGTGCGCACTGATCCCGAACTCCTGCAGCAGAAACTCGAGGCTCAGAAGAAGGAGCATGAGGCATCGCAGGAAGAGGAAAATGAGGAAGAGTAGTAGATGGATACTATGATCTGGAGTTTGATCCTGTTGATCACGGCAGGAATTACGATCGGATGTCTGATCGGCATCCGGCATATGAAAAGCGTGGCGCTGCGGCGGGGAGTGTTCCTCGCCGCAACGGCGCTTATTTTGGTGCCCGGGATTCTGCTCAGCCTGAAATATCCGTTGAATGCAGGAGTTATCCTGTTACACCTTACGGGCTATTTGATCGGAGCTCTGCTCGTCGATGGCATTATCGACCTGATCATCAAAAAACGCACTGAAAAGAAGGAAACAGAGCCACGCGCAAAGCGCCGGGCCCGGATCGCGGCAGCTGCCATGGTTGGTTGCCTGATCTACCTGATCGCAGGTTATATCAATGCAGGATGGATCCGGCGCACGGCTTACACCATGAATACCGATAAAGCCATCGCCGGCGGGCATTTGCGCATTGCCCAGCTCTCCGATGTGCATCTCGGGACGACGTTGGACAGCAAGAAGTTCGAAGACCTGCTTGTGCGGATCTCTGGTGAGAACGCTGACATTCTGGTCGTGACGGGAGATCTCGTCGATGAGAACACGAGTCAGGATGAGATGCTACGCTGCTGCGCCGCATTTTCCGAAAAATGCACGATCGATGTGATCTTCTACGTTGCAGGTAATCACGACGTATATGAGGGCATGGCATTTACCGAAGAGGAGTTGTTTGAAGCACTGAAGGCGAACGGCGTAACTGTACTGCGTGACGATGTAGTGCTCATGCCGAACGGCTATTATGTCGCCGGACGTAAAGACGCGTCTGAGATCCGAAAGAGTATGCAGGAACTGCTTGAAGAAGTTGATCCCACGAAATATACGATCGTTTTGGATCATCAGCCGAATGATTTTGATGATGAAGGTATTTATGGGGCGGACCTGGTCCTGGCCGGACACACGCATGGGGGGTATCTGTTTCCGATGCGCCTGGCGGCGCCTTTACTGACCGGTTTCTTCGGGGATTCAGATCGAATCGCAGGTAGGGAGATCCGAAATAATTCACTTTTTATCGTCAGCTCCGGCGCGGGTACCTGGGGATGCTCCTTTAAGACGGGTGCCATCTCCGAGTATGTGATCATCGATATCTCGTCTGAAAAAATGATAAGTGACGAGACTTCGACGAAGAGCTCGGAAGAGGATCCGTTCGGATCCGAGATCCAAAAGGAAGACTTTGAAGAACATGAGTATATACTGTCGGATGAAGATACTCGCAAATTCATTTATACAGCCAAAAACAACTCTGCAATGACTGTCGGGATCGACGGCTATCTCATTTTATATACTTTGGATGGAGAGATCTACGATGCGCTGAGAAACGAAATCAGCATTTTGGCTCCCGGCGAGGAGAGCATCATGGTATTCGATCTCAGTGAATATGAAGAGAAATATTCGTTAGAATTTCGGGCAGAGTATGATCCGTTTCCTTATGAAAAACCTGTGATAAACAACCTCAAGATCGAGATGATCACGAATCCGAACGCAACGAAAGAAAAACTTTCTGCGATCATAAAGAATACCGGCGGATCTTTTGCAGAATTTGTGGATATGTATGTCTTGTATTTTTCCTCCGGCGAGATCGTAGGATGCGAAAAAAAGGGTCTTCCGAACCTGAAACCTGACGCCTCGGTTGCGGTAGCGTTCTCGACGGAAAAAGCATACGATGAGACCAGATATTATCTGACCGGATATAGTTCCGTGTTTCAACCATCGGTGACGGATCCGGTATCCAAAGATGATTTTGCGATCAAACAATATACATTTGAGAACGCAGATCGAAAGAGTTACTATCTGAGGGTAAAAAACAATGGTGACAAAACCGCTAAAGTCAACGGGATCCTTATCGCATTGGATGAACGAGGTTATATGATCGCTGCCAGAAACAGCAAAAAAACAGACAATGTGCTCCGTTCGGGAGAAGAGACTCTTTTGATGTTTGATCTTCCCGGCGATTTTGCGATCGGATCCGTCGGGTATGATCTGAGTTTTGATACGGAACTGGCGCCGGAGCAACTTTTCGGACAGGGTGAACTGGATGTGGAGAGGAAGATCGATGGCAATATAGTGACGGTCACCGTCACGAATCGAAGTTATTCATTTCCCAGGTTTTTTTCCATGACTGCATTATTTCTGGATCGTTCCGGAAATGTAGTATGGGCGGATGAAGCGACCGTGTCGGATGAGAGTTATATGTTTGCCGATCCTTATGGACAGGGGTATTTTTACTCGGATGGATCCGCCATCACCAGGCAGTTCTTTTCTCCGGTTCCGTTTGACTCCGTAGAGGTTTTCTGCAACAGCACCAATTGGATGATGTCTGCCCGCGAGGGAACTCCGCAGGCGGTAGCCGTCCGCGATGATGAATTCGAAACGAAAGGATATCTGCTCCGAACGAATGAGGGAGCAGAGTATATCTTCCTGGTAAAAAATAACTCCGGGACTACGGTCGCGGTCACCGGATCAGCGATCGCGCTGGACGCTTCCGGCCATGTATTGGCACAGGTCAATGGTGATACGCCGAAACTGACTCTGGAAGATGGTAGTATTATAAATATATCTGACCTTTCTGATCTTTGGTATGACATAGGTGACAGGTATTATTATGGGATCTTTTCTCATGATGAGAAGATCGAAGCGCTTCATCCGGGCGAGACCGGCTTGATCCGGTTTGTTTTTCCTGAATTAAACGAGAGTGAGATCGATCGGGTGGTCTGTCCGTTAATGTTTGATACAAAGGAGAAAGAAAACCATGTGAACACGGCCATACGTGCGGAAACTGTCGTGCAGAACGGTGAGACATTGACCGTAAAGGCGTTCAATGAGGGGGCTTATGAGTGTCAGAGCGGAGATTTGTATGCACTGTATTTTGATCAGGACGATAAACTGATCGCTTACGATCGGAAAGGTTTATTGAGACATACAAACACGATTCAGCCTACCGGCGAAGTTAATGGGGTGAATCTGAGGTCACTGAGTGCCGGTGCAGCAACAACACTTAAGCTGACATGTCCGGAGTCCTTCGATCATGTTGAATTTTATACGAAAAGCATTTCCTATGCCGAAGACAACGCGCTGTTTCGAAGCGTGGCTGAGGGTGATTTTACGTTAAAAGAGTATCGTGGCACAGGGGACAGTAATGACAACTTGTATTTTCTCGCGATCCGAAATAACATGGACGGTGCGGCCGACGTCAACGCTTTGGTGACCGCCTACGATTCCGAGGAAAACGTGATCGGTGTCGACAGTTCGATCCTGAGTACGCTCGGTTCCGATGAGGAGTATATCATGTGCTTTAATCTCCGTACGGAAGGTCCCGTTGATCACGTTGATTATGAACTGAGAACCAATTTGGAGACAGAGCATCACTCTGCGAAAGATGAATTGACCATAGAAGAGAACATCCGACCCGATGGCGTTGAGATCACGGCGTCAAACAAAGGTGTTTTGAGACTGGGCAATGTTTATGGAACGGTTCTGTTCCTAGATCCTGCGGGACGTGTGGTCTACTGCGCGGAGAACAGTCTGAAGCAAAACTTTGCAAATTATCTGGAACCGGGAGAAACACAAACGACCATCTTCGAATGTCCGACAGCGTTTGATAAAGCATTGATATACATCAAGTGCATTTATTAGGACAAAAACATGGAGGGGTGAATACTATGACGATAGACGAAGCGAGAAAAATCGCAAGGCGATTTGATGAAAATAAGAAACTGACCGAGGAAGATGTCTTCATGTTCACGGAGGCCATGAATTTCCTGATCGAAACGAATCACGACCCGCACGATATGATGTATCTCGGCGGATATTACTACGAGATCAAAAAGTTTGACCTGGCGCTGAAGTATTATGAGATGGCGGCTTCGTATGATTTCCCTCCGGCCTATGAGTGCCTCGGTTACATCTGGTATTACGGCAGGACGGGAGAGCGCGATTTTAAGAAAGCGTTTGAGTATTTCTCAAAACTGATGGAAAAAGGCGATCCCGTGGCCACGTATAAAGTGGCGGATATGTATAAAAACGGATATTACGTCGAAAAAGACCAGGCCAAATATGAGGAGATCATTGAGGAACTCTACCCGAAAGTGAAGAATATGCGGGATGCCTTCAGCCCCGTGCCTGAGGTGTTTACGCGCCTCGCCGCGATCCGCGTCTCACAGGGGAGGGAGAAAGAAGCGGTCGATCTCTACCTCTATGCGAAGGATTTCCTGGCGCAGCGGATCCGTTATAATGCGTTCTTCGGCAACCTGAACATCATGAAATGGCTGATCGACGCGCTCTATGAACTGATCGATTTTGATGTGGACGATTTTGATTTCTTCGACCTGTATTATCTGCTGAAGTCACCGCATAAGATCACGTTTTTTTATCGGAAAGAACGACAGACGCTGGAATCCGTGCAGGAAGAGGCAGGCTGCAGCGTTTGTTTTAACGGAACGTGGTTCCGTAGCCGCGACGATTTCTTCAAAGATGCCTGCATCGGCAACACCAAACTGACTGCCCTCTACCGTGATCTGTACGGTTTCAAAGTGAAGTAAGAACGCACGGCTCTAAGGTTTTGGGGGCCTTGGAAGTGCTGGTATTTTTATCGTACGCATTAGCTGTTATGCTGATACTATCTTAAGCTTAGAAAGGAGGAATCAGTATGACGGTTGCAGATGCGGTCAATGTTTTACACACCTACTATGAATTGACGAACCCGGATGCCGCGGAGAACTTCGCATACACGGAGGCGCTTCGGTTTTTGATCGAAGCAACGAAGGATCCGAAATATATGACGGAGCTGGCGTGGCATTACTGCTCGACGAAACGGTTCGATCTGGAGGTCAAATATCTCGAGATGGCTGCGGAATGCGGAAGTTCGCAAGCCATGACGGAGCTGGGATACGTCTGGTATTATGGTCAGAACGGAGAGCAGGATCCGGTAAAGGCATTCCGGTATTTTTCCAAAGGAGCCGAGGCCGGAAGCCTTTGGAGCAAATACAAACTTGCAGATATGTATCGCTTCGGAATGGCGGTTGAGAAAGATATCGAAGAGTATCGAAGGAGGATCCGGGACGCTTACGAGGAAGTGAAGAAATCGAGATATCTGAGCGCACCCTATCCGGAGATCGCCTATCGGTTGGCAGATATTCTGATCGAAGAGGGAACACCGGGGCCGGCGACGGATCTCTATCAGCGGGCGAAACGATTTATGGCTCAGAGGCTGAGTGTAGAGCCCTTTTGGGGGCATTTCGAAGTCATGGAGCGGATCATACGGCGGCTGTATGGTTGCATACCTTTTGACCGGAAGCATTTGGATTTCTATGATCTGTTTTTCGCGGAAGGAAGTCCGGGAGTCTATTTGCTTACGTGGAAAGGACGGGAGTACCGACTGGAGTTTCCTGAGGATGACGCGGCGGTATTCTTTGACGGGAAATGGTTTCGGTCATTTACCGAGTTTTGCGAAAAGGCGGAGATCGAAGGGGAAAAATGCACAGCCGTCTACGATGAGATATATGTCAGGGAGGTGGAAACATGAGTAAGGTGATAATACCCGGCCACGAGGATAAGGATTTGTATGATGATTATACGGAACTGCTGGTTCAGAAGGACCAGTTAGAGAAGGAGGCGGTCTCCTATCAAATCGCATACACGCAGGAATTCGGCGAACTCATCTGCGCGAATTTTGAGTTGAAGATCCAGTGTATCAAGGTGAAGAAATCCATCAGTTACTGCCGCAGGCGTTTGAACCGCGGCCTCGCCGTGGACCCCGCGAAGATGGATGAAGAGATCGAGCGGGAAATGAAGGCGTACTACTTGCAACGGGACGAACTTCAGAAGGACTATGCCGAGGCGAAAAAAGCCGGGATGACCGACGGAATCACCTACATGCGCGCCAAAAAGATCTATCGCCGTCTTGCAAAGCTCCTCCATCCGGATATTAACGAAAAAACACAGCAGAATGCAGAACTTTCAGATCTTTGGCTTCGGATCGTGAAGGCCTATCATATGAATGACGCGCAAAAACTGGAAGAACTGGGAGCAGACAGCTTTGAAAGGGATTACTCGGACCTGGAAGAGCGGATCGAAAAGGTGGAACGCGAGATCGATGCCATCATCTCCACTGAGCCTTATACTTACAAAGAGATCCTGGAAGATGAAGAGAAAATAAAAGAACTTCGCAATACCCTGCAGGCAGAGCATGATGATTTTGAGCAGTATCTTGCAACGTTGAAACATGCTCTGGAAGAAATGATGAAAGAGGAGGCATCGAAAGTCATATGGCTAACGAATTAGATAAGATCAATCAAAACATGCTTTCATTGACCTCATCGGAACATGCGATCGAAGAACTGATCAAACCGCTGAGCCGGGAGATTCATTTGTTTGACTCTTTTATCGCCGGTACCAGTTTTATTAAAGATGAGGCAGTATTTGATGAGATCAAGGTCGGGGATAAACTGATCTTGCAACGGGAAGAGGATAATCGTTTTGACGATAAAGCGATCCAAATTCTGGACCCGAAAAAAAGAAAACTCGGATATATTCCGGAGATAGACAACATTATTTTTGCCAGATTGATGGATGCAGGAAAGTATCTGATCGCGATCATCGACGGGATCGAAAAAAAGGGATCTTTCCGCCAGATCAAAATAGGGATCTATCTGGTGGATTTTTAAAGGGGAATTGCCTTTCACTGCGCCATGTAAGAAGGAGGCCGCTATGCCGAAGGGAAGCAATCAAAAACTGAAATTATACTATCTCAGCCGCATTATGTTGGAGAAGACGGACGATGAGCATATGATCACCATGCCGGAGATACAGCGTGCATTGGAAGCCTATGGCGTGACTGCCGACCGGAAGAGTCTGTATGATGACATGGAGGCACTTAGGGTCATTGGGGTCGAAGTACTCGGCGAGAAGGTCGGGCGAAATTACTACTACCATGTTTGCGGAAAGCAGTTCGAGATCGCGGAATTGAAACTCTTAGTGGACGCGATCCAGTCTTCGAAATCGATCACCGAGAAGAAGTCCAACGAACTGATCAAAAAACTTGCAGGCATGGCGAGCAATTATGAAGCGGCGCAACTAAAGCGTCAGGTGGTCGTGCAGGGGCGCGTTAAAACGATGAATGAAAGCATCTACTATTTTGTGGATGATATCCACCGCGCCATCGCGGAAAACAAACAGATCCGTTTTGAGTACATGCGGTGGAATCTGGATAAAAAGATGGAGCGTCGGAGGGAGAGGCCCTATGTGGTCAGCCCCTGGGCGCTGACTTGGGATGATGAAAATTATTATCTGATCGCATATGACGAAGAAGCGGAGGGGATCAAGCATTTCCGCGTCGACAAAATGAAGAGCATACAGGTGCTGGAAGAGACAAGAAACGGCCAGAAACAGTTTAAGCAGTTCGACCTGGCGAAATATTCAAAGATGAGTTTTGGCATGTTTGCCGGCGAGCCGGTCCGCGTTAAACTGGCTTTTAAAAACGAACTGGTCGGGATCTTTTTGGATCGCTTCGGCCGGGATATCACCATTCGTCCCTCGGCCTGTGAAGGCTGGTCGGAGACCCATGTGGAGGTTTCCATGAGCGACCAGTTCCTGGGCTGGATCTTCGCCCTCGGCACCGACGTTAAGATCATTGGACCGGAGGAAGCGGTCGAAAAGTTCAAAGTGGAGTTATTGAATCTGTTGAAAAATTATTAATTTCATATTGACAGGGAGGGTAAACCTGTGAAAAAAGCAAAAAATCGTTTATTGTTGCCGGCTTTAGGATTATTGCTTACCGGCTGCGCGGGACATGATCTTCCAGATGCGGAAACCACCGGTATCATATCTACTGAGGGCACAACGGCTTCTTATTCGGAAACCATTACAGCGAGTGTTGAAACAACTGAAAAAATGACAACACTTGCGGATACAGAACCTTCAACAGAGGAGGAACCTCCTGCTGTATCTCAACATATAACATGGGTTTTGGGATTAATGGGATCGCCAAGAGAAGAAGGGCAGAAACAGATCAATCGTCTGCTTTTGGAAAAAGGATATGATTGTGAAATCCATTTTATGATCCCGGAAAAAGAAGATCCCGATTTAGTTTTATTAAATGCGGATACGATCCGTCCCTGGTTGGACGCGTACGAATCGAACAATCCTCCTGTGGATATTATGTATACCGGGTCATGGAACCTGGATAGATTCCATGGACTGGATTTTGTCAGAGAAAACTGTATCCCGCTTTCAGACTATTTGGAAACGGAAGAAGGACGGCCTCTTAAAGAGTTCTTTAGTCCTTATCAATGGAGTCATACTTCGTTCGGAGGTATAGCATATGCATTGCCGCAAATGTTGTATGATACTTATGGTTCCGAAACGTCGATCCTTCATGTTGCGGATCGATACGTGCAATACTTTACTGATTTTGACGGCTCTTATGCATCACTGAAGCAGATCTTCGAACAGCATCATCAAAATGAAGAAGTGATAGAAATTGATCATGATCTCCGTACGTTAAGGTCTTTTATAGGAGATGAGTCGTATCTTTATGCGATCCCTTATAATTCGCAGACACGATCATTTTTTGATTCAAAGGAGCTTAGCTCGTATGTGGACCTCATCATGGAGATATATACTGATTTTCAGAATGGATTGCTATATTATAATGGAGCTAATGGAGCTGCTCCGCCTCCAAGGGAACGAGTATTTGCCTATATTGATCAGGAGGATAACGAGACAGAGGGATTTACGTCTATAAAACTGAAAGGTAGTTTTTGGGGCTTCAATTTTGCCATGACATATGGCGTTTCACAAAAATCGGAGAATAAGGAATTGGCTCTGAAGATTCTGACCGCTTGTTATACAGATCCGGAGATTTCCGGGTATCTTCTGCCGGGAATGGGAGGGGACGATATGATAAACAGTAGGAGAACACAGACATCTTCTTTTAGGATCAGCGAAATGGAGAATTTTGCACCGACTCTGACAGAAAACCAGAAAGAAGCAATCACGACATTCCCGTGTTGGAATATGTTTGAAGACATGTTTGTTTATGCGTATGATGAGAAAAAACAGAGTTATAATTGGCTCGTAAATGAAGCGTATGATTTTGAAGTGATCTGTCAGGAAATGGAAAAACCCGAATATCAGGATTTGATCGATGAATTAAATAAACAACTGGATGCATTTTTTCAAACAGAAGAAATGCAGTGAAAATGAATAGAGCGGGGAGCGGACTCCCCGCTCTTTATTTCCTCTAGGCAAAAGAAAATTATGGTGTTATAATAGAGCCAAATGAACCATATGGCGAATGAAATTCAACAGAAAGGCGGTGATGGTATGAAGCAGGAACGTAGCAGATGGCTGTCGGCGTTGCTTATGGCGGTGATCTTCTGGATCATGATCGGTATGAGCGCACAGACGGTTTACGCCGATGAGGTTGCATCCGATACGCAGGATGAAGACATCCGGACAGTCTTGAAGTTTCGCGACGGAGAGATTGCGGCAGAACTGAATGTAAACTCGTTTGATCGTGACAGTTTGCGCTTCCATAAGGAACTGGCTCTTCTGGCTATGGGCCTTTCGGGAGCGGCGTACGATGAAGATCGTTCGACCCTGGGGCTGGGGGAATACCTGCTCACCGCATATCATTCGCTGGGCTTTGAAGATGAAAATATCTGGCTGTTCAGTTATCCGAAGAACGCACTGAATCATCCGGAGGAGGAGATCTTCGCAGATGATTCGCTGGCATTTTCCATCGCTTGCCGACCATTGGGCCAGAAATTGCTGCTGGTCATGGATTTCCGCGGGTCTTCGGCTCAGGTGGACTGGGATTATAATTTCCTGGGGCTTTCCGAGACGGAGGGGCGTTCGTTCTATGGCGAGAATAACGCGTGGCCGGGCTTCATAGAGTTTCTGGACGGATTGAAGAAGGGCCTGAGTATGTATCTTGACGCGCATCCGATCGTAAAACAGGCGGATGCGGCCCAGAAGTTAGTCGCTTTCGTGGTCGGTCACAGCCTCGGCGGCGCGGCGGCGAACCTTACCGGAAAACTGCTGAATGAAGGAGATGCCGGACTGGAGCATCTGGATCCGAGTCACATCTTTGTATATACATTTGCAGCGCCGTTGGTATCTTTGGATGTAACACAGGATGCGAACATACATAACGTGGTCAATGATAACGACATCGTTCCGCATCTGCCGCTCGGACGGAAGCATTATGGAGTGGACTACCATTTTTCGACAGGCAGCAGCCTGTATGAGTGCCATACGATGATGACGTATGCGAATGCGGTCCTGGAGGATCGTGTGGCTCCGATCGCGCCGGCGCTGGAGATCCTGCAGGGGGCGTTTCAGACCCTGGAGGACGGAAAGACCGAGCCTGAGACAGCAGAAGCAGCCGAACCTATCGCCATGTCTGAGATCGCGATGGCTGAGCCCTCGACGGATAATAGAGTGACTGAGGCAGCGACCGAGACCGTGAAAGAGAGCGAGAATCATCACGATTTCGTGATGAAGGCGCATCTGATCGGCGGCGGGATCCTGATTCTGATCATTTTGGTCCTCGTGATCCGCTCAGCCGTGAAAAACAAGAAAGAATGACGCTTCGGGAAAAATGTTCGGA
This sequence comes from Lachnospiraceae bacterium, assembly GCA_017550425.1. Classification (GTDB taxonomy): domain Bacteria; phylum Bacillota; class Clostridia; order Lachnospirales; family Lachnospiraceae; genus UBA1201. The sequence continues at coordinate 24,447 of JAFZPG010000086.1, forward strand.
AAGCGCAGGGAGTGTCTATGAAGATAAAACTGCCGATCCTGATCCTGCTGACATTCGTCCTGGCCGGTTGCGGCCACAAGGAAGAAACGGCAGAGATAACGGACGTGAAGGGGACCGCCGAAAAAAAGGTCTTTGAATGCTCGTTTGGCGGAAAGCCCCGAAAGTTTTCGATATATTTGCCGGAATCAGCGGAAGGGAACCTTCCGCTGATCATTATGTTGCATGGATATGCGTCTTCGCCGGAAGCGTTCCGTCGTGAGACGCACATGGAGGAGGCGGCGTCAGCGCGCGGATTTGCCGTGGCCTATGCAGGCACGAACGGAGTCGAATGGAAGGGACGGGGCGGCGCTTCAACGGATGATGATGTAGCCTGGCTGTCAGCCCTGGCTCGGTATTTGCAAAAAACATATAACTGTAGCCCGGAGAGGACGTACGCTGTCGGCTACAGTAACGGCGCATTTATGACGCAGGAACTGGCGGTGCATGCGCAGGATACATTCAGCGCGGTATGCGCGGTAGCGGGATCCATGCCGAAACTGACATGGGACTCACGGAATGAGAAGGCGGACATCGGCGTGATGTTCATTTACGGAACGGGCGACGCCGTCGTTCCGAAACGCTCGGACGGATCGGCTGAAACAGCGTACGACCCGCCGATCGAGGATGTGATGGATTACTGGTTCCGGGCGAATGCGCTGGAACAAAAGACAGAAGAAAAACTGTCTGAGCGAGCGAGCCTGACCCGGTATACGGCGACGGGAACGTCGAAGGAAGTGTGTCGGATCGAGATCGAAGGCGGGCAGCATTCCTGGCCGCAAGAAACGTTCTGCGGCTTTGATCCGTATGGTGCCATCCTGGATTTTTTTGACCGTTGCAAATGAGTATTTTCGGGAGCATGGCGCCGCTCTTTTCTTGACAGTTCGGCCCGTGCATGGTAGAATCTGAATATCATCAACAGTGGTCCGGAGGCGCGTATGAACACGGAGTTTTATAAGATACATGCAGAGGAAGCGATCCGGCGCCTGAACGAGGGAAATGCACGTTTTGTCGCGCAGGAGTGTCAGAATATCGACACCTCGATTGGCCGCCTGAAGGCATTTGCCGCGAAGGGACAGAGACCGTATGCGATCGTCGTGGCTTGCGCGGATTCGCGCGTGATCCCCGAGGTGATCTTTGATGCACAGATCGGCGATCTGTTTGTCATCCGCGTCGCGGGCAATGTGATCGATAACCATCAGCTCGGCAGCATCGAGTACGCGGCGGAGCATTTGGGAACGGGTCTGGTCTGCGTGCTCGGACATACGCATTGCGGAGCGATCGACGCGGTGCTGCAGGGACATTCCGGCGAATACATTCAGTATATAGCCCGCACGATCGAAAAAGCGATCGGAACGGAGCAGGATCCGTACCGTGCATGCTGCCTGAACGTATGGGAGGCTTGTCGGCACATTGAGGAAAGCCTGCAGATCCAAAAAGATGAACAGGAATATGGTCTGCGCGTGATCGGCGCGGTGTATGACTTGGAAACGGGACGGGTGGAGATGCTCGATCCCAAATAACAGGAGACTACTATGGAGGCATTTATATATGACACCCCGACGCGGGTGTATTTCGGTAAGGATCAGGAGCAGAAGGTGGGCGAGATCATCGCGTCTTACGGGGCGCAGAAGGTTTTGATCCACTACGGAACACAGAGCGCGGTCCGCAGCGGTCTGATCGACCGGGTGAAAGAGAAACTCGAGGCGCAGGGCATCGCCTATGTTCTCCTGGGCGGTGTTCAGGCGAACCCGGAGATCCAAATGGTGCGAAAGGGCATTGAGCTGTGCCGGGCGGAAGGTGTGGATTTCATCCTTGCGGTCGGCGGCGGTTCCGTGCTCGATTCGGCAAAAGATATCGCAAACGGTTATGCAAATCCCGAAGACGATGTGTGGGATTATACCCTGGGAACGGCTAAACCCAAAAAGACCACGCCGAAAGGGTGTATCCTGACCATAGCGGCGGCGGGGTCGGAAATGTCGGACTCGTGCGTGATCTCGGACTCCGGTCAGCGGATCAAACGCGGATACGGCAGCCCGATGAACCGCATGAATTTTGCAATCGAGAATCCGGAACTGACGTATTCGGTAAATGCTTATCAGACCGCTTGCGGCGCGGTCGATATCGCGATGCACACGATCGAGAGGTATTTCTGTCCGGGGAGGGACACCTACCTGACGGACGCGATCGCCGAAGCGATCATTAAGAGCGCATTTAAGGCAGGCGCGGATTGCCTCGCGCATCCTACGGATTATACCGCGCGAGCCAATATGATGTGGGCTTCATCGCTGGCGCATAACGGCCTGACCGCCTGCGGACGTTCGACACAACTCGTGGTCCATCAGTTGGAGCATGAAGTCTCCGCGATGTATCCGAAGGTGGCGCATGGAGCGGGACTGGCAGCGCTTTGGTGCAGTTGGGCGCGTTATGTGCATAAAGATAACCTGCTTCGCTTTCTGCAATACGCAGAGCGTGTCTGGAACGTGGAAGTGGATTACGACCATCCCGAGCAGACGGCGCTTAAGGCGATCAATAAACAGGAACAGTATTATAAGTCCATCGGCATGCCGACGAGTCTGCATGAACTGGGCGTGAAGGCCGAAGATCTGGAGAAACTCGCATTCGCCTGCAGCCGCAGCAAAAAACGCACGCTTATGGGTGTGCGGCCGCTGACATACGAAGATATCCTGGCGATCTACCGGATGGCGTTGTAGCTCCTGATACGAGCTGATCTTGGGAGGAAAGCACATGGGCGAATACAAAAAGATGGCCGTGTTTACGCTGATCGCAAATCTCCTGTTGTGGGGACTTCTGACGGCGGCCGATTATATGAAAGAAAAGAAAAGTAATGAGACTGCGACAGAACTGTTTCTGGCGGTCCTTGCGGCGGCCATGATCCTCGTGATCGTCATGTACATCCGGGTCTTCAGCGGTTCCCGGGCGTCAAAACTGACGCTTCAGGAGATCGTCCTGGAGAAGGGCGTTTGGCTGGCAGTGAGCGCGGTGTTCGCCTTCCCCATCGTTCACATGATCAATGAACGGACCTGGTTCATCAAGCAGGATACGACACGGTTGCTCAACGGCTTTGAGTACCTGGTGATCGCGTTTGCATTTGCCGCGTATGCGGTCGTTTTTTCAGCGATCGATCTGGCTTGCCGATGGTGGAGCCGAAGAAATAAATCAAAGAATGGAGACAGAACATGAAGAGTTTCAGTAAGGATGCCGGCAGTTCGCATATCAAGGTAGTGGCGATCGCATGTATCGTGATGGGGGTAGTATTGATCGCAGGAGCATTGCTGTTGCCGAAGCTTTTGGGGGATAATTCAAAGGATGGACCTGAGGAGACAACGACGGCTGCAGAGGTGACTACAGCAGAGGCAACGCATCCCGAGGAAACGACAGAGGCGGTGACGGAGGCCACGGCGGCAGCGCAACCGACGACCGAAGCGCCGACAACGGCAGCGCCGACGACCGAAGAACCGACCACGGAAATAGAAACATCAACGGAGGAAACTATGGAATACAAGACTTATATGGATAAGATCCGCGCAGAGTATGTAACACAGGTACCAAAGGACGTCCAGAAGAACAACACAGGTAAACTCGAGCACATCAAGTATTACTCAAAGAAAGCAGAGAAAGAAAAAGGCGCCTATGTATGGTTGCCGCCGGAATATTCGCCGGAGAAAAAATACCCCGTGTTCTACGTGAACCACGGTATCACGGGCGATGAAGGCTCCATGTTGCAGGGATTTGCCCTGCCGGAGATGGCGTCGAACCTGATCCAAAGCGGCGAGGCGGAGCCCATGATCATGGTCTTCACCTTTATGTATACCAACAAAGATAAGGCGAACTGCACGGCGATCACAGCCGAAGAAACACCGTTCTACGATGCGTTCCTGGACGACCTGACCGACAGCCTGATGCCTTACATCGAGGAAAACTATCCGGTCCTGACCGGTTTTGAGAATACTGCGATCGGCGGTTTCTCCATGGGTGGCCGTGAGTCGCTTTATATTTCTATCATGCGTCCCGACCTGTTCGGTTACGTGGCTGCTTCCTCACCGGCGCCCGGCGTGGTTCCCGGTAAGGATATGTTTATGGTACATGAGGGTTGCATGAGCGAAGATGAATTCAAATTCGATCCCGAGGCAGCGCCGCACGTGCTGATCATTGCAGGCGGAACGAGTGATTTCGTCGTGGGAACATTTCCCCAGCAGTATCATGAGCTCTTCGAGAAGAACGGGACCGAGCATATCTGGGTGAGCGTGCCCGGCGGCAACCATGACGGAAGTGTCGGCATCCCGCTGTTCTACAACTTCCTGAAGTGCTTGTTTAAGGCCGGAAAATAGGTTAATGTCGAAAGTGGTTGGAGGGAATGTTTATGAATTTTTTTGCGATCGCGCAGGAGACGATGCAGATCACAAAGGATCGGCAGTATGAGGTCGACGGGAAGGTCGTGCGTTTTCCGGATGTGGATATCGAAGAGGTGATCCCGTTCGATCCGGAGCTGGGCACAGCCATGATCGATGTAAAAAAAAGAGCGAACGGAGCCGGACGGATCATCGTGACCAGTGAGGACTCGTTCGAGGCGGCTGCGCGCTATAAGAACCCTTTGGTCATGAATTTTGCAAATGCTTTGCATCCCGGCGGAGGGTTCAAGATGGGGGCGAATGCACAGGAAGAGTCACTGTGCCGCGCCAGTTCGCTGTTTGAGTCGATCTCTTCGGAGAAGGGCAAGTTGATGTATGACTTCAACACTACCCACCCGAGTAAGGTGTGGTCGGATTTCATGATGATCTCCCCGAATGTATGTGTGTTCCGTAACCAGGAGGGGGAGCTGCTCGCGAAACCGTACGTGGTCGGAGTCATCTCGGTGCCTGCGCCGAACCGCGCCGGTCCTGCGTTCCGTACGCCGAAAAAAGTGACGACAGAGGCCATGGAGCAGAGGATACGGATCATGCTTTCCGTTGCCTATCTGAATAACTACAGGAATCTGGTCCTGGGAGCCTGGGGCTGCGGCGTGTTTCGTAACGAGGCGAAAGATGTTGCCGAACTGTTCCGCAAGGTGCTCATCGATGAGGGATATGCAAAGTATTTCAATGAGATCTGTTTTGCCATTCATCGTAAACCGAATAAGCGAAAGAGCCGAAATCAGCGGGCGTTTCTGATCGCATTCGGCATTTCTTCCGAAGAGGAAGGAAAGAAGCGCGGAAGACTGCACTTGGCGAAAAATCCTACGAAGAAGGGAAAGCGTGCCGCGGCGAAAGCCGAGAAACTGGCGGTAAAAGCCGAAAAACATATGGCAAAGGCCGAGAAACTGGCGGCGAAAGCCGAGAAACAAGCGGAGAAAGCCGGAACGCTTATGGAGCGCGGAAATCGTATCGAAGAGGATAAGAAAGAAGAAATGTAAAATCAATTTACAAATCAGACGGGAAATGACAGTGAAAGGAAAATGTAAGAATTTTCCGTCCGAAAACTATTGATTTCAAGTGCGACTTGTGCTACAATTAAATCAGAAAAAGAGATGGCCCAGTAGATGAAGGATGAGCAGTTGGTTTGGAATTTGTCTAAGCTTCGAGAGCAGAAGGCCATCGAAGAGCCGCCCCGGATCGCGGGGCGGTTCTTTTGTTGGAAGGCGACAGCTGATAATCTGCTGGACATCATCGGCAGAAAATGGTAAAATGAAAAAAATCAATCGGAACAGGAGTGGTCCATGAAACTGATACATTGCGCGGATCTTCATTTGGACTCGAAGCTGGATGCGAACCTGAGCCCCGAAGCGGCCCGGGTGCGGCGCGCCGAGATCCTGCAGACCTATCTGGATATGGTTGAATATGCGAACGATCACGAGATCCGAGCCATCCTGATCGCCGGGGATCTGTTCGACAAAAAGAACATATCGGCGCCCGTTCGGACGGCGATCCGAAGTTCCATGCTCCAAAATCCGCAGATCACGTTTTATTATCTGCAGGGGAATCACGACAGCGATAACTTTTTGGAGCCCGGTCATGAACCTGCGAACCTGAAACTGTTTTCCGATGAATGGACCTACTATGAGCAGGACGGCGTCGTGATCGCCGGCGCGGCATTTTCCGCGAAAAATCACGGACGGTTGTGGCATTCGCTGCGACTGGATCGAAGCAGGGTCAATATCGTGATGCTGCA
>JAFZPG010000087.1 GCA_017550425.1 Lachnospiraceae bacterium
AACTGACTTTCCAGCTGCTACAAGGTCGTTGATGATGCAGTAGATTTCGTACTTAGCACCGACGTCGATACCACGAGTAGGCTCATCAAGAATAAGTACATCTGGGTTTGCAAACATCCACTTAGCAAGGAGAACCTTCTGCTGGTTACCACCTGAAAGGTTACCAACGTTCTGCTCTACAGATGGACACTTTGTCTTAAGCTTCTCTCTGTATTCCTCAGCTACCTGATACTCCTTATCCTGATCAATAACATGTTTTGAGCAAAGCTCAGAAAGGTTTGCAAGAGTTGTATTAATCTTGATCGGATTTGTAAGTACGAGTCCATTACCCTTTCTATCCTCAGTAACATACGCAAGCTTGTGTTTGATAGCGTCCTTAATATTCTTAAGCTGTACTTCCTCACCGTTAAGAACCAACTTTCCTGAAATATTTGTGCCATATGACTTGCCAAAGATTGACATTGCAAGTTCTGTTCTACCAGCACCCATAAGTCCGGCAATACCAACAACCTCGCCCTTGTATTCCGGGATGAACACCAGCCGCTCGCCGGCCTCCTGCTCCCGAAGATAACCCTCGTACGTCTCCATCTGCGGATGCCAGCCGTACGAGTTGTAAGTGTCAAACAAAACCTTCGCGTCCGCCTCGGTCATGCTGCGGATCTTGACGGTTCCGTCGTCATAATATGTTGTCATAATACCTCCTCTGCATTTTCCCAAATTAGCGATGAATGTACAGCCGCGTCATCTCCGGCTCGTCGTCGCCCTGCGCCATGCAGTAAAACTCCCAGCCGTACCGCTCGTAGAAACCGGTGTGGTCCGTCACGAGATACACCGGCGAAATGCCGTGCGCGCGCTGATCCTCCACAACGAAATCCAGCAGCTTGCCCGCGATCCCGCGGCCGCGGTAGCCTTCCTCCGTGTACACCGCGCACACATTGGGCGTCAGGTCCTTGCGGTCGTGAAAATCGTTCTCGATCACACCGAGCCCGCCTACGATTCGCTCGCCGTCAAGGCACACGTACCAGCCGTACTCGGTCTCCCCGCTTAAGTATGCATCCATGCACTCAAGGTACGCCTCCTTGGGCACGCCCCATTTGTCATGGAACCATTGTGCCACGTCGTCCTTACGCTCCGGGATCTCCCGCAGCGTCTTGTATTGTAATTCGTTCATCGGAAAATTCTCCTCCATAATTCTGCGCAGTTCCGCCCACGTCATGACCATAAGGACATCGTCGTGGTCGTCCTGCTCGTAATCGACATCACCCTTGTACCAGACCGGAAACATTCCAACGCTGCGCGCGCCTTCGACGTCCCACCGGTAATTGTCGCCGATGTACCATACGTCCTCCGGCTTAAGATCCGCCTTCTCGAGCGCCAACCGGAAAATCCTCGGATTCGGCTTACGGAACAGATACTCGCTGGTCGGGAAGATAAATTCAAAATGATTGTCCGGAAGCACCTTGTTGATCCGCTCGCATACGATACTTCCGGCGTAACTGATGTTGCTTAAGACCGCGGTGCGAATGCCCTGCTCCCACAGAAACTGCAAAAACTCCGGCATGCCCTCCGTCGGTCTGCCGGGCGAAGCCGCATCCCAAAACACCCGGTCGATCTCCTCGGTCGCCAGATCGATCGTGATCCCAAGCGACTCGTAGAGATACGTTGTGAACATGTGGTTTGGAACCTCCACGCTCTTCGTGCCCGGCGTGTTCGGATCCGCATGTTTCACCTCCTTGATGATCGCGACCGCCTCCGCCTGGACCTGCTCGGGCGTCAGGTTGTAACGATTTCTCGTCGCATACTGCATCACCGCCGCCGTACCCTTTACGCCGTCGAACGGTTCCTCAGTGATGAGCGTCTGACCGTAATCAAACAGGATCATTTTCGGTTTCTTCATAGTCAACCTCCACTCAACTCAGGCGGCAGTGATACCTCGTGACCACACCGTCCGGATACTCCTTCTTCTCCTAGTATTCCACGACATCTTTTCGCCGGATGGCCGACACGTGCGTCGTGCCGTTCGCCTGGTCGGGGTACTCGCGGTCAAAGCACATGCCGATGGCTTCCGCGGTCTTGTAGGACGCGACGTTGGTATATTTGCAGTAGGAATAGAGCGCCGGGTAAGAAGTGTAAGACCACGCCCAGTCCCGGACGGCCGCGGCCGCTTCCTTCGCATAGCCGTTTCGCTGCAGATCGGCGCGAATGTGGTAGTCGATCTCCGGCAGCATTTCCCCGGCGATGTTCTGCAGCGTCAGACCGCAGTCGCCGATCACCTCGCCGGTATCCCGGCGGCATACAGCCCACAATCCGAACCCGTACTGCTGATACCGCTCGCGATTTCGCTCGATCCAGCCGCGCACCCGCGCCTCATCGAAGGTGTACGGATAGTGTTTCATATTTTCGGCATCCGAAAACACCGCATACAGGGCTTCATAGTCGTCCATAGTCATCGGTCGAAGGACCAGCCGCTCGGTCTCCAGCCGGAAGTCCGCAACGCTCTCTTCAAACTCCGCATGCTCCGCCAGCGCCTTCTTCGTGTCGATCTCATAGTCCACCACCGTACAATGCGCATCTTCATCATCGAAATACTCGCGGACCCGGACGCCGCCGAGTGCTTCCATGGTCCGCCACGACGCAGGATTGTCCAGGTCGGCGTCCATCAAAACAGTATCGATCCCGTACTGGTTACAGACCTTCAACCCCAGATAGAGGTTGATCTTGTTGTATCCCCGACCGCGCTCGGTCGGTCGGATGCCGTAGCCGATATGACCGCCGTACTTTCTCAGTCGCTCGTTGAGAGCTATGCGGATGTTGATCATACCGATGATCTTGTTATCATTTTCCCGGATCAGAAAGAACTCCCGTGCAGGAACTCTCTGCTCGTTCGGCTCCATCACGTTGCGAACCGCCGTCATCCGAAGCCATCCTTCATAATCCTCCGGAAAATGATTCAACCCGCCGGCTCCGTTGATCTTCGAGCCGTATTCGTTAAATTCTTTAATGTATGCAAGCGCCTCATCTTTCCGTGCGATGCCCGGCACTTCCAGGTAAAATTTCTCCATATATTTACATCTTTCTCGCAAAGTCGTTTGTTTGATCACAAACCATAATGTATTCTTCGTCGTTCTCATCGACGGTCCGAAAGCCGACCTTCTCGTACATGTGCACCGCATAGTTGGCCTTCTGCACCGCAAGTGACGCCCGCAAAAAGCCCTTGTCCTTAAGTAACTCAAGCATTCCCTGCATAAGTTTCGTTCCGATGCCCTGTCCACGATATTCTTTATACAGCGAAATGGCAAAGGACGGTGTTTCATCATCCACATGCCCATAGTCGTTCATAATGCGCGTCCACGCAGCGCCGACCACACGGCCGCCGTCTTCCGCGACCAGACAAAAGTCCGCACGCCCGTTGCCGAAGTCCTCGTAATAGATCTTAAGTTCCCGAATCAACATTTTCTTCTGTTCTCCTCACTTCAGCGCCATCACATACACCTGGCAAGGGTTTGCTTCATCCCAGAGGGTCGGGAAAACCTCAAATTCTTTGAACCCCACCGGCTGCTCGCCGTCATATGCGGCGTAGTAGATTAGGTCCGCGCAGATCCGGATGTATTCTTCTCTCGATTCCTCGACTTCGAACCAATCGGGCAATGCTTCCAGGATCCGCCGCGTAATGCGTCTCTTTTCATCGGCATCCTTAACTTCTTTTTATTTCCATGTTATTCCTCATTCAATTTCATACGGTCTCATCCGGATAACTCCAGAACCCGCCCTTATGAAAGTTCTCATTTCCCAGCGGTTTCGCGGTCAGCTTGAAAATCACACAGCCGTCGGGACATACGACCGTCTTTGTGTACTTGCTGTCTCCGCCCAGGTTTTCCAGATCGCCGCCGCTTCGTATCGCTTCCATCAGCGGATACAACATCATCATGGTCTTGGAGCAAATGCCGAAGCCCTCTTCATTGACCGGGCAACCGTATGTACAGGTGTATGTGTCGCCGATCTCCTCGCCGTTACGGCAATAATGCTCCGTGTGATCCCCGTGCAGAAAGCCGGTCACTTCTATGGTAAATTCATACTCTTCGTCGTACCATTTTTTCATATGATGTTCCTCCTGCCGCACATTCACTGCGGTTTCTTCGCCAGATAAAGGACATAGGTGTCCCAATACTCGACTTTGTCACCGTTCTCCCGAACCGTCTTTCGGAGCATCTCGAAAAATGTTGTCCGAAGGGGTTCCGGAATCGCCAGATGGTCGCTGTGCGTCCCGCAGTATGCGACATACTCATCTGCGTCGAACACGCGCTTTCCGTGAAAATCGCGCCGTTCAAAATCCACATATCCGTAGTCCGTAGCATGGAGGTAATCAAACGGCTCCTTCATGTCCTTGTATAACTTCTCGGGCTTATAATACTCGTCATAAACCTTTTGAATCTTGTTATACAGTTCTTCGTTGGGCGTCTTGTAATCCCCGCTTGTGAGCATCATCGCAAGCGTTCCGCCGGGCTTTAACAGCGAAAGTGTCTTCGGGAAAGCCACCCGTTCCGGGATCCACTGGATCGTCGCCGCGGAATAGATCATATCAAACTTCTGCTCTCCGAAATCGTGCGTGATAAAATCATCGTTCACGATGTGAAAATTCGGATAGGAATCAAATTTTTCCTTCATCTTCGCGTAAAAGTTCTCACCCAACTCTATCGCATGATAATCACATCCGGTCCTAAGGATCGGCTCCGTCGCCTGTCCCGTTCCCGGCCCGAGTTCCAACACGGACACACCGGGGCCGATTCCGGCATATGCGATCAGATCTGCAAACAATTCCGCGCTGTAGCGCGGGCGATATTTATCAAACTGCTCCGGTATGGTGTCAAAAATCTTACGGTATTCCATTTAACTTTTCACTCCTTTTGTTCTGTTCGTGTCTGCTCCTCACTGCAGGATCGCCTGCACCTCGCTCTCACTGAGTTCGGAAAATGGGATCACTTCCTTCGGAGGTACGCTGTGCTCATTAATGATCTTCTCCATCCACAGGAGGTTGTACCAGCGGCCAAATTTGCTTCCGCAGCCGTGGTAGCGTGCGACCGTCTTATAGCCGATCGCCTCATGAAAATGCTCGCTGTTTCTGGTGAGATACGGATCGTCATCCTCCATCGGGTCCGCTGCGCCTGCGTAGAGGTTGGTGATGTTCTGAATCTTCAATATCGTCTCAAGTTTCTCGTACAAAAGTTTTCCGATGCCTCTTCTGTGGTAAGCCTCGTCGATGTAAATCGATGTACCTGCTGCCCAGCCGTAGGCCGCTCTCTGCGCAAATCTTGACGCATAAATATAGCCGGCGATTCTGCCGTCCTCCTCCGCCACAAGGTAAGGATACTTCTCGAGCGTGCTTCTCACGCGTTCCGTAAACTCCGCAAGAGACGGAACCTCATACTCGTACGAAACCGCTGTGTTTTCCACATAGTATGCGTAAATCTCAAGGAGCCTTGCGGCGTCCTCGGCCTTCGCGACGCGAAATGTAATCATCGTTTTCTGTCTCCTTACTTCAGTGCCATCACATACACCTGGCACGGGTTTGCTTCATCCCAGAGGGTTGGGAAAACTTCAAATTCTTTGAACCCAAGCGAGATGTAAAACCGGTTCGTGACGTCATAGTCATCGTAGTGCCCCATCTGCACGGTTTTCACCTGAAGGAATGAGTATCCTTCCCGAATTGCAGCCTTCTTCAGTGCTTCGAAAAGCGCTCTTCCGACACCCTGCCGATGGTATTCCTGCAGCACGCCCATCACACAAATCTCCGCAGTGTCCTTGCCGGTTTCCTTCAGGCAGATAAATCCTGCAGGCTGATTTCCGTCATACGCAGCGTAGTAAATCAGGTCCGCACAGATCTTGATATACTCTTCTCTCGATTCTTCCACGCCGAACCAATCCGGCAATGCTTCCAGGATCAGGCGCGTGATGCGCCTCTTCTCGCCGGCGTCCGTAACTTCTCTAATGTCCATATTTTCCTCATCTAAACTAATAATCTGCTTCAAACGGTCTCATCCGGATAACTCCAGAATCCGCCCTTATGGAAATTCTCATTTCCAAGCGGTTTCGCGGTCAGCTTGAAGATCACGCAACCGTCCGGGCATACAACCGTCTTGGAATACTTGCCGTCTCCGCCTACATTTTCCAGATCACCGCCACTCCTCACGGCTTCCATCAGCGGATACAGCATCATCATGGTCTTGGAGCAGATCCCAAAGCCCTCTTTGTTGACGGGACAGCCGTAGGTGCATGTGTATGTGTCGCCGATCTCCTCGCCGTTACGGCAGTAATGCTCCGTGTGATCCCCGTTTATCCCTTTGCGTTTTCAAAGATCTCCCCGGCAGCTTTATCCATCGCTTTGCTTGCGGCAACCGTGGCGTTGTTGTACATCAATGCTACGCAGATTTCATTTTTCAACGAAAATCTCCAGTTTGTCAGAAATCCCTCGTTCCAGCCGCAGTGGCCGACGATATCGTCCCCGAACTTTTGTATGCACAACCCGTAGGAATCCATGACCGGCGTCATCATGCGCCGTGCGGTCTTCTTTTTGAGGAATCCGCCCCTGCGATAGCTCCTCGACAGGGCAACGCCGACCTTCACAAGTTCCGTTGGCGTGGTCCAAAGGCCCGCCGCTGCGTGCTCCGGATAATAGTGATACCCATGCTCCGGATCTTCCTTACTTCCGAGCTTTCCGCCGAACGCGGCGCCTGCAGCCAACTCTTCATCAAGCGGCTGGAAGAATCCGGTACGCTTAAGCTCGAGCGGCTCCGCTACCTCCTTTTGGAACGCCTCGCGCAAGGTAGCTCCCGTGATGCGGGTAAATGCAAGCTCCGCCAGCGTGATGCCGCCGCCGGAATACATGTACTGCTTTCCGTAAGGTTTAATTCTGCGCAGCTTCGGCGTATTGCCACGACCACTGAGCACGTCCTCAAGGGAAAGCTCTTCATGCTTCGCCGGGTAGCCCGGGAAGCCATGGACGTTATAGCCCGCCGTGTGCGAAAGCAGCGCCTCAAACGTAACGGGGCCTTTTTTGACATATTCCGGAATCACACCCGATATATCCGCGTCGAGGTCAATCTTACCCTTATCCGCGTATCGTAGAAGCGTCAGGGCGAACATCGGCTTTGATACAGAGCCCGCCTGGAACAACATATCCGTGTTCACAGGAAAATCCTCACTGTATCTTCCGCTGCCGGAGCAGTATTGCAGAATATCACCGTCGCAGTCGTTGACCGCAATGCTCACGCCGTAACCTTTCTTACCCCTGATGTGCATGGGCTTTTCCACATTGACCCCGAAAAAGTCCCGAATCAGTTTGTTCGGTCCTTTCAGCATCCTCATCAGCACAAGCTCGCCATCATTGATAATGCCGGTCTCACGAAAGCCGAACTTGCGGTATACGTGTAAGCCAAGCTCATTTTCCGGCTCGGTGGAAAGGTAGATCATGTCCGCGCCGTTCTCTTTAAAGTACTTCATGATCTCCGTAAGCGCGGCCTGGCCGTAGCCCTTCCCCTGCTCATTCTGGTCAATCATGAAGCGCCAGAGCCAATACCTGTCATCCGGGGCTTCATTCTCCGGGGTGAAGGCAAACATACAAAAGCCGACGAGCTTATCGTCCGCGTAAATCGCAAACGGACGCGCCAGGCCCGGTTGCTCGGCGTTCGCCTCGTCCGCCTGCCGCAGCGAAACATCGTTGGAAGCGACAAATTGCTGGTCCTCACGCACGGAAAGCGCAAGCACCGCTTCGCGATTATTATCATTGATGGTTTCCGGTTTTATCTTCATATGTTTACTTCTTCCCATACTTCCGTTGCAGTTTCTTCGACATCGCCTGCGTGTTCTTCTTCGGCTTCTCCACACGCGCCGCGCGCTTCTCGCTGAGAAAAATGAAATAATCCTCCGCCTCGAACACCTTCACGCCGCCGAACACCGTCTTCAGTTTGTTTTTGTACCAGTCGAGCCGCTTGGTCACCATGACCATCCGGCCGCCGACCGCAAGTTTGCGGAAGCCGTCCTCGATGAACTCCTTCGCCACCGAAAAGTCCGTATGATACGGAGGGTTCGAGTAGATTAATGTAAAATCGCGATCCTCAACGCCCTTCAGGCCGTCGCTCTGCAGAACGCGTGCTCCCTCGATCCCATTTTTCGAAAGATTGTCCTTTGAGAGTGCCACCGCGTCCTCAAGGATGTCGCACATCACGACGTGCTCGCCGCCCAACTGCTTCGCCGCGTAAATTCCGACCACACCGTACCCGCACCCGAGGTCGAGCACCTTGTCGCCCTCGCGGACCGGCACAGTCTCAAGCATCAGCCGCGTGCCGCGGTCCACACCCTTCGGCGAAAAATAATACTCCCCGGTCTCGCAGACGATTTCAATTCCGTTGATCTCTTCCTTAACGATCATGGTTCCTGCCTTCTCATTCTATATTTTCCGCAAAATCTGTCATCGCTTCCTGCCACTTGTTAAGCCACCAAAGCTGCCCGTCGATAAAGCCTTCGTTGATGCAGTCAATCCCATAGAGTTCAAGGATCGTGGCCTGCAGCTGATAATGCCGGATCGCCACCCAGTACGGGAAAGAATCGATTTCTTCACGGCTTAACGCGTGATGCTTTTCGTATCCCGCAAGGAACTTCCGGTATACTTCTTTTGTAATCTCGACATCTTCCGGTTTCAGGTTGAAATAGTCCGTCATGTCACACATGACCATGACATCAAACATATACGGCGCGCGGCAAATCGTATCGAAATCCACAAGATAAATCTGCCCTTCCGCATTCTGCAGCAGGTTTCCTCTGTGCATGTCTCCGTGGCAAATGCCGCACGGAAGATCCTTAACCTGCTCCCACAGGCGTTCCCCAAGCTCTTCATACTCGGCAACGCGCGGATAATTCTTCTTCCGGAGACACTCCAGATATCGGTCGATGAAGAACTCTTTGCCCTTTGTTACAGGCTCCTCGGGATACTTCTCCATCAATTGATGAAACCGTCCGACCAGCTCTCCGACTTCGGATGCGCATGCTTCAAGCTCCGACTCTTCCCCTTCGATGAATTCCATCAAAGTGATGAGTTTCTTCTCTCCGTCGCAGTCCGTTTCAACAACCGCATCTCCGGTCTTCGTCAATATGGTTTGGGGAACCGGGAAGCCGTTTCCTTCCAGGTATCTCATGATGGAAACCGACTGCTTTGCGGTATCAAAGAAAGCGGAACCGATCACCTTAAGCAGGTACTTCGTCTCACTATTGGCAAGATAGGTATGGCTTCCGCCTTCCCGTAAGAATTCCAAAGAGGCGTTCTCAATTCCATAGTTTTCCGCTAATATCTTTTGAAGCGTTCTTTCGTCCATGATCGTTATCACTCTTTCGTAAATGCCCAAAGATTTTTGATGCTTATCGTCCTACATTCAAAAGCTTAGCGGCCTTTTCTTCCAAAGAAGGATAGACTTCTCCGCCAAATACATCCTGATACACGGCCGCAAGGATACCCTCAATCTTTCCCGATTCCTTTTCGACGCCGAATATATCCGATTTGAAGCTGTCCTCCATACGGTTAACCATTGCCCGGCAGTCAGCATATGTGATCCTATATATCGGTTGGTTCCCTTCAGGTTTCTCCAGTGACTGATGGTCATATTGATCAAGGAGCGTCAATGCCTGAGTGTAGAGGTTGACTGCCTTTAATACCTCATCGGAGTCACCCTCAATGGCTGTAGCCAACATCTTTGCCTGGATTTCCACCGTCTTTTGTAAAGCCTGCAATCGCTTGTCGTTAACAGCATAGCCTTTAATAATGTAATCCTTCAAAACTTTGTTAGCCCAGCGTCTGAACTCAATGCCACGCTGAGATTTAACGCGGTAGCCAACCGAAATAATCATTTCGAGATTATAGTACTCAATGCTTCTTTCGACATTTCTTCCGCCCTCATTTTGAACTGTCGCAAAATTTGCGACAGTTGATTTATCCAATTCTTCCTTCAAGGCGTTGTTAATATGCTTGCCAATCGTTTTAACGTCTCTTCCAAACAAGTCTGACATTTGATTTCTATTCAGCCATACCGTATCATCTTGAATCGGTACAGTTAGCTTAACTTCCCTGTCTTCCGTTTCAAACAATACTATGTCATTCACTTTATTCATATCCAATCCCCCTACCATTTCTCGTGATTACGCTCTGTAAATCCCTATTTCCTGTACTTATATCCGTCCGGAATCCGGATAAACGCCCTGATATGTTCGTCAATCGGACGTTCCATGATTCCCGACCGGTTGTCAACGTTTCCTTCCGCTGCAAGGATGGAATGCTCTCTGGTTTCCACTACGATCCCGATATGATCATGCTCCCGATTCTCAAATACGCGGTCGTAAAGCACGATGTCGCCCGGTTCCGGAACGAATTCCTCACCGCCTCTGTGATATGTGATCCGCGGATCACCCATCGCCAGCTCTTCCCACGCGATACAACCTGCCAGATGGCAGATTTTACATTCGTCGGGACGAATCGGAATCTCGAATCCTGCCTTCAGGCAGCAATAGTACACAAATGCCGCGCACCACAGTCCGTCTGCCTCACTGACCGTCCACTTCGGGAACGGCTGAATGATCGGTTCCAGGTTGGATTTTTCTCCTCCCGTAAAACCATGGAACGGGACTTGCGCCATAGCCTTCGCGACGCTCGCCAGGTGCTTTCCTGTAGCTTCCCGTGCATTCAGGTACTCCTCGGCTTCCGTCAGTTCCCGCCGCGACTCCTCATATTTTATGCATTCCATCGCTTCGTCGTAGTCCAGAAGAACGATCTCGGAAACCTCCGATTCCTGGGCTATGAGTTCCTGATCCAGATACTCCGCCAGGAAATAGACATTCGTCTTCCTGTCATTTGGCCGCCCTTCGCGCGCCAGAAAATGCTCGTCCACTGTTCGGAAACCCTCAATCAAAGTGACATCCAAGCCGGTCTCTTCCTTCACTTCCCGAAGCGCCGTTTCCACTTCCGTCTCGCCGGGCTCCACATGACCTCCGGGGAATCCATAGTATGCTTTATAGTTCCCCGTCCCACGGATGATCACATATTTCCGGACCCCATTCACATACGTAAAAACGATTACGCCGCACGATTTTTCATCTGCCATGTTACTCCACCTCCAGCATTTGAAGTAATCGGACAAAGGTATCCTGCCCGTCACGACAGGTATCCATCAGCCAGCCCTTCTCATCTTTCCATTCGGCCAGCCCCCTGTAATAGTAATTCTTCTTGGCATCCTCAATAAGAAACGGTATCACATTATGCCGCAAGCACTCTTTCAGCGCCACAAGACGCCCAACCCTGCCATTTCCGTCCTGAAAAGGATGAATGAACTCAAACTCGGCATGGAGTTCAACAATATCTTCAAGTGTCACTTTTTCCTTCGCATTATACTTCCGAAGCAGCGCTTCCATGTGCTTATGTACTTCCGAAGGTTTCGAGGTTTCCCGGCCTCCGACCACGTTGGCACGCTTCTTATAATCCCCGACCGCAAACCAGGGAAGCGAGGCATCCTTTGTATCATGCTTTAGAATATAATGCAAATGCTTGATAATTTCTTCCGTCAGTTCATCCTCTGCAATATCGATCACATAATCGATTGCACGGAAATGGTGGACCGTTTCCAGCACATCATCGACCGGAATACCGTCCCCCGCATCAAGCGTATTCGTTTCGAAAATCAGCCTTGTCTGGTCCTCAGAAAGCTTACTTCCTTCGATATGATTGGAATTATAGGTCATCCTGACCTGCAGTTCATGATACAAACCTCCGGAAAGCTTTACCGCTTTCTCTTCCCGAAGCACCTGCAATACTTTGTTGTCGGAGACCTCTTTCATAAGATCTTCCGGTTTCATGCCCAGCCAATCGGCAATCTTCTGTATGCTTCGGTTGGATAATCTTTCGCCTTTTCCAATCTTTGCGACGGTGCGTGTCGACAGCCCCAACCGCGCAGAGAGTTCCGTCTTCCCGATGCCTTTATCCTTAAGCGCCTTCTCCAGGCCTTCATAAGAAATCATGAATCCACCTCCTGTTATCTTTACTAATTTTACCATGCTCCGCATCAAAAGTAAAGATTTTAGAGTTGTTTCAGTGGAAAATGTAAAGATTTTCAGGTCAGTTCATTCCGCTCCGGGTTTTCTCCAATATCGCAAAGCCCTCCTCCAGGTCGTTTCCGAGAACCTCCTGAATCTTTTCAAAATTACGCTCTTTGTGCAACTGATCCATCGTCTTCAAGAGTTCCGCTTTGCCGTACTTACGGATGAACAAAGCCATCGCCTTGACGGCGTTCACATCATCGTATTCGTAGAAACCGTTCCTGCAGCTGACAATGTCATCGCATTCGTAGCAACCGTCGATGCCCTTTCCCATGCAGCAGGAAGTGGTGGGACATATTCTATCCGGATGGTTCATTGCATCCGAGCAAGTGTTATAAGCGGTTCTGCACCCTCCGCACCAGTTCTTCAAAAAGCAGTGGTTGCAGGACAGTCCGCAGCGGGCAATCGGGTCCGATCCTTTTCTTGCGTTCCGGCACAGCTTATCGGTAATCCGGCACATGGCTTCAATATGCATGATCCAGTGTCTGGAAAACGGCATTTTCAATAGCCCGCGGACATCCTTATTGCACCAGTAATCAACCAGCCAGAAAGCAGCCTCGTCCGTGCTCACCGAACGGCTGTCGATTACGCGGGCTTTATCCTCGTTGGAGAATTTGCGCTTTAAATCCTTATAAGTAAGGCGTCTCAGCAATTCGTCAGTAGAATCCTTCACCGCTTTACAGTACTCAAACAAGGCTTTGACATTCAGTTTCTTCGAGAACTCCGCGATCTCCTCACCCTTGAGCTCATTGCCCGTGGTGATGATGGGACTGCCCGTTTTCTTCTGCCATTTGCCGGCGAAAAGGACCTGCTCATCCCCCTTGATCAGCGTATGCGCCACGATATCCTCGATTCGGAAGATATGCCACATCGAATACGCAAGCGTCTTGCTGTGGTATCCTTCAGCTCTCGCAAACGGCATCTGATAAAAAGCTTCCTCCGGATACGAATTCGCGATATACGAAATCTGCGCAAACAGATCGTTCCGCAATCCGATCAGCACTTCGATTCCCTCAGCGAAGGTCGCCTCCCTGCCGATGAGTGTCTGCATCTTTTTGTTCATCTCCGACCAGTCTATATTCATATCCGGAATCCCCTTTCGAAAAATGTTACAGTTTCACTGCTTTCGTCGCAATTGAACCGCTCATATAGCTATCCAGCATCGTACCGCCGCGGTCCTCATAGAATCCGACGATCGCGAATCCGGCGTCGATCTGCCCTCCGAGCTGATCCGTTAGTGTGTGCCCCCAGATGTAGCCTTCGGCCTCCGCGATGCGCTTGATCCCCGGATCGTCCAGGTGGTCAACGTCCGCGTACGGAAGCTTGTACTCCACGCTGAGCTCGCCCTTCTCCAGTTTCACCGGGTCAAAGATACTCTCAACCCCGTTGCTGAAACCTGCGATGAGAATACCACCCTTCCTGAGTACTCTGGCGCATTCCCTCCACACCGGAAGCACGTTGTCGATGTAACTGTTCGACCACGGATTGATCACAAGGTCAAAACTCTCGTCGGAAAATGCAGACAGATCCTGCATATTCCCCTGTACTGTCGTAATCGTCAGCCCGTCGCGCTTCGCAACGTACAAGTCCTTATCCAACTGCGTTCTACTATTGTCGAACACTGTCACGTTTGCGCCCGTTGCGGCAAGGATCGGACCCTGCTGGCCGCCTCCGCTCGCCAGGCACAATACATCCTTCCCGGCTAACTCCTTCGGAAACCATTCCCGCGGCACCGGCTTCGACGGGGTGAGCACGATGCTCCACTCGCCCTGTCTCGCACGCGCAACTTCTTCGCTTGAAACCGGGACGGACCATTGGTCCGCATTCGCGGACCGATCATCCCATATTTTACTGTTTTCGTTTATATAATCCATCTTTTCACCTCATGTTTTGAGGAGACGTCATTTAATCAACGCTCTTCACATAGTGCCCATACACATGGACGCCCTTGTACCCGATCTTGCGATAGAAATCGTTGCCGCCTCCGGTCATGACCTCGGCGCCGAGCGGCCGCAGGACCTTCTCGTGGTGCGCCAGCGCAGCCGCCGCCAGTCCCTTGTGCTGATGCTCCGGCACCGTGCACAAAGGCTCCATGTAGGCAAGTTTGTTCTCCGGCACCCACCACATTCCGGAGAAGCAGACATAATTGTCATCCTCGTCCGCAATGACGGTAGTGTAATCGTAGGTTGCATGCGGCGCGGGCGCGATCGTTGCCCCGAGCACGTTTTGGTACAGTTCGTGCGGGCTCCGGCCGCCGTTCTTCACGGGAGTCTCCCAGTCATTAAACTCACCGAGTTCCCATTTGTTAAAGCCGTCCCACAGGCATTTCGCGACCTTGAGCGGGTCGTTATCCTTCGGATTCGTAAAATGGTACCCCTCCGGCAGCGGATAATCCAGCGTCCCAGTCCGGAAATCGAAATACAGGTCCGTATCTTCGTACTCGAGCCGGTATCCGCGCTTTTTCGCGGCTTCGATCAGCGCCGTCTGGCAGCTTCCGAGCACGAACTCCGTAGGTTCCTCAAACTTCGGAAACGCCGTGTCCGCATACTCGACCATCTCGTCTGCAAGCGACTCGTAACCCGGGCGCAGAACGAAATAGATCTCGTCCGCGGACGTCTCGTAGAAGACGAAGCCGACCGGCACATCGCCGTCTAGCCAGAACCGGTCCAGCCGGTCATAATCGCGGTCGTGCCACGGTGACGTGATCGCGTACTCGAAAAACGGAGCCGCGGGTCCGTTGGTCTCCTCGTGGTCATAGACCTCCGTCATCAAGCGCCATACCAGGTTGATGTCGGTCAATATCTGAAATTGTTTTGTTGTTATCATAGTTCTCTCATTTCTTCGGAGTATATCACTCCGCTGTCTCTTACAGTCGGTACTCCCGAATGATCGCCGTATGATCCCCCTGAAAGCGGAACGTATTCATGCCGACCTGCGCAGCTCCGTTTACATTGTCCGTGCGGTCATCGATAAACAAACACTCCTCTGCTTTCAGTCCATACCGATCTAAAAAGGCTTTGTAGATCTCCGGATCCGGCTTCAGCATACGGTAATCCGATGAAACAAAGACGCCGTCAAAGAAAGAAAGCGGCAGGAACTTCGGGAAATAGGTATAAAACAGGTCGCTGGCATTCGAAAGGACGTAGATACCATAGCCCTGCTCCTTCACATATTTGCAAAACTCTCGCGCGCCGGGAAGCGGGTCCATGCAAATATCCCAGTGATCCGTGCACTTTCGCAACACCTCATGGTATTTCTCCGGCACTCTGACCTTCACCAGGTCAAACCGATCCTTATCTTTGATATCCCCGCGGTCTCCCAGAGCCCACTCCGGTCCTTCGAAGAGTTCTTTGCGGATCACATTCTTCTCCTCTTCCGTTTCACAAAATGTGTCCAGAACAAACTCCGGGTTATAATCCAGGAGTACATTGCCCATGTCCAAAACGATGTTGCGGACCCGACCCGGTTTTTCTTCATTCATTATTTCCGACTGTTTCATACTATCTATCCTTCTTGCTTATTTCTCGTAGATCTTCACGAGAACTCCGCCTTCGGCGCCCTCAACGGTTGCCGCCAGCGGGACTTTCTCCCATTTCGAGAGAAACACGCTGTCCGTGACGATGGTCGGAACCCAACCTTCGGCATCGCGCAGGTTATTCTCGATGAATACCTTGCAATCCGTGCCGGTCTTATCGGTTCCCTGAAGCATGTAGCGCGCGGAAAAACTGCCCCACGCCCCGTTCGGGAACTTCTGTGTGTCCACGCCGGTTCCTATGACCTCTCCGTTAAAATACTCGCCAAAAGCCCGTCCCGTAAACGGGAGCATTACGACCTTGCAGTCCTGACCCTGCACTTCGCAGGGCTGCTGCAGCAACACATGAACGGAAAACAATAATTCTTTCATAGGTTCCTACCTTTCTCTATCCATTCGATAAAAGCGCCTTAGGCGAACAATGTCTTCACAATTGCTTCTGCGCACTCCGCAGGTGAGTTCACGCTCGTATCCACACGCATCGTGTACTTGATATCCGGGCTCATCATCTGCGCCTGCTCATCCGACTGGCTCTCGTAGCGGTCGCCGCGGTCAATGTTTCTCTGTCTGCATACATCGAGCGGACAGTACACCTCCACGATATCAAGCGGGCTGTCCTTCATGATCTCCATAAGTTGCTGATAATGCGGTTTGATCTCATCGCGCTCGACGAGGATGCCGTCGATCAGCACATTTTTCCCGAGATCCGAGTACAGCTTCGCCGTGTGATACATAAGAATGATCACGTCCGCGAGGTACTTCCAGTAGTTCTCCTCGAGGTACTGCTCGCCGACCATCTCCGCGAACAGATCGTTCGCAACAACATAGAAAAACTGATCTCTGCGCTCCTGAAGAGCCTCAACGATCGAAGTCTTGCCGGAGCTTGTCACTCCGTTTAAGAATATAATTTTTCCCTTATCCATTTCGGGTCTCCTTATTCTGCTATTTTTTCTTTGCGGAAACTTGAAAAACCTTCCGGCGCTACCTGAGCGCCTTCAGATCTTCGTCCGTGATCGGGTCGATCTGACCCTTGTCGACCAGGTACATTTTACCGACCTTCCAAACTTCGTCGCCTCTCACGAAGATCGCGCTCATATCCTCCATCGCAACGATCGGATGGGTCATGGACATTTCAAGGAGTCTCGGAATGAACCAATCTCCTTCCTTGTAGTGCGCCTTAATCGTAATGTTCGTAAACCCGAGCGCTTCATACCAGTACGGGGCGTCATCCCAGATATAGGCGACCGTGCGTCCGAGGTTCATGGAACCTGCGCTCACACCGAGGATCACCGCTTTGCTCTCCCGAAGCTCCGTATCAAGCCCGAGGTCGCGGATCAACCGGATCTGCAACGTCGACTCGCCACCCATAAGCCAGATGCAGTCCGCCTCACGAACAAGCTTCACTGCCTCCTCCGCAGAGGTGCGCCGATCGATCACATGTTTTTCGGCAAATGCCAACTTGCGCTCGGCGAACATCTCGTGCATGCCGTCGCGGTCATCATCATTTTGCGCATAATTCTCCGGGTCCGCACTGATAAACACTATGCTGTCCCGCTTCGGAAGGTTCTCCTGAAGCACCTCCTCGATCGCATCGTTAAAATGATGCTCCGGAAAGCCGCTGAACAGTCCGAGAATTCGCGCATTCCTATTTGTATTCATTTTTTAAACTCCATTTCCCGGGCGTCTGTTTCCACCCACGCAGGGGCGAACCCACAGGCGAGCGCTGTCTTCCACGAGGGAAGGTTCGATAGGCTGGTCCCGTAGTAAGGGATGGCTCCGCGTCGAAATGCTTCGTTACGAAGCAGCGTCACTAATACGGCGGCGATCCCCCGTCCCCGATACTGCGGCAGCACATCGATCCCGATCTGCCACAGGTCCGGCGTGTCTGCAGAGCATCCGGCCATCCCCATGATCCGGTCACCATCCAGGGCAATGACTGCCAGCACGTCCGGCCGCTCCGGGTGGAAACGGTCACAGAGCGCATTGGAAAACTCCGGCCGACCATAATAGGCCTGAATGTCCGCCGGTTCGAGAAAACGGACCGAAAGGCCGGTTTGGATCTCCAAGATCTCCGCCTTCGGCAGAAACATATGATGGGTCAATGCCATCTGATACCCGTGTTTTCTTAATTCCCGATCTAATTCTATAAAATTATGCTGCTCGAACAGCCAGATCCCGTTTTTTCCCTCGGCCCACCTCGTAAGCCAAGGATGGAGGGATGCATTGGCCGAAATGACCGTTCCTCTTCCGAATGTTGCCATCTGCAGGAAGAATTCTTTCTCCGAGAACCTCCTCCTCCTTTCATGCAACACAGGCAGCGTGATCGTATTTTCATCCTTCGAAAAATCTTCCGGCGCGCAATGAAGCTCCATCGCGAGCTGTTCCCGGATCCTTCGATCGATCTTTTCTTTGGTTAACATTTTTATCTCCTTCAGCGCCTCTTTTTAAAGCTTGTACTGCATAAAGTTTCCGTTGTGCGTAAACCCGTATGCGGTGTACAACTTCACGCCCATGTTCGACGCCGTGATATGCACTGCGCCACAGCCATAGGCTCTCGCTTCCTCCACTACGCGGTGAAGCAACTCCTTCGCAATGCCCATCCGCCGATAATTCGGGTCGGTGAACATGCTCGAAAGAAGCCCCAAACGCCCCGTCGGGCAGCTGAAATACGGCGGTTTCTCGACGAACGACATGCCGCTCGTGCCGACGATCTTCTCGCCGTCCATCGCAAGCCACGACACAAACGTCCCGTCCGCCATATGCCGGTGATAAAAATCCCAAAGCGCCGCCTCCAGGTCGACCTCGGGCGGTTCTTTGCCCTCCGATGTATATTCCTCCGTAAGCTGCGTGATCCGCATGCGGATGAAGGTTCCGAGCTCCGCTTCCGTTAATCTTTTGTAAATGATCTCCATGGCAATATTCATCTCCCCACTATACTGTGACCTTTCCGGCCAGAATGTTGTTATAATCCTCGTAGTTTTTGCGAAGCAGCTCCGGAATGTTCAGCTCATACGGACAGCGTTTCATGCAGGCCCCGCAATCGATACAATTGGGTATTTTCGCCATTTCTTCCTTCCAATGATCGGTAAGCCATGCCTTCGAAGGCGCGCGGCGGATCATCTGCGACATCCGGGCGCACTGGTTGATGACGATACCGACTGTGCAAGGCGCGCAATACCCGCAACCGCGGCAGAACTCTCCCATCAGCTGCTTTCGGTCATTTTCAATGAATTCCCGGATCTCATCGGAGTAGGTTAGATCCTTTTGGAAGAACGAAAGCCACTGCTCGAGCTCCGACATTCTCTGGATGCCCCAGATCGGAAGCACCTCAAACTGCGTCATAAATGCCATACATGCTTCCGCATTGGTAAGCAGGCCTCCGGACAGACCCTTCATGGCGATAAATCCCATGCCTGCCTCTTCGCAGGACCGGACCAGGGCGATGTCCCGGTCGCTGGCTAAATAGGAAAACGGAAACTGCAAGGTTTCATAGAGCCCGCTTTTCACGATCTCCTCGGCAATGCCGATCTTATGCGCGGTGATCCCGATATGCAGGACCTTGCCCTCTTTTTTTGCATTTTCCATGGCTTCGTACATGCCGGTTCCGTCGCCCGGTCTGTAGCACTGCTTCACGCAATGAAATTGAAAGATATCGAGATGATCCGTCTTCAGATTCCTAAGCGTCGTGTCCAGATCCTCGCGAAACTTCTCGGGCGTATCCGCCATGGTTTTGGAAGCGATATAGATCTGATCCCGCATCCCCTCAAAGGCCAGCCCCAGTTTGATCTCGCTGTCTGAATAGGCGCGGGCGGTATCGAAAAACACCATGCCGCCTTCATACGCTGTCCGCAGTAACCGGACCGCCTCCTCCGTTTCCACGCGCTGGATCGGAAGCGCCCCGAATGCGTTCTGCGGGCTCTCGATCCCTGTATTACCAAGTTTGATCGTCTTCATCGTCTTATCCCTCCGAATGCGTGCCACCGGGGACGGTTCTTTTTGGCACATTGTCCCTAAACTTTATCAAATCGCGTGCCAATAAGAACCGTCCCCACCGGCACACAGCGCCGCATCCAAATCATACTGTTTCGACCTAAGGATCACCGTCTGCTCCGGGAAGACTTCCGTGAGAATCCGCTTTTCCACAGCCTTGCGGTGCTCCATATGCTTTACCAATCCGTCAAACCCTTTCAAACCATGGCGCCTGCCGTGCGGACTCTCCTCTAGGAATCCGACCATCAGCGGGAACCACATCTCAACTCCGTTTGCATCCACTCGTTCCTTACGGATGATCTGAAGAGACCCGGCGATGTCATCTGCCTCCAGATACAAGATCCGGAAGTCCCGCCCCGCGAGAACGGCTTTCAGCCGCAGGAAAAAAGCCACGATCTCGTCATCATTCATCTCGTAAAATAAGATCTGATTCTCAACAATGTTCTGGAAAATCGAACACTCAAAAATCGACTCATCGCCGTTCCACCGCGCGTAACGGCCGAGGATGATCTCCTCGAATTCCGCACGGCTTACGCGGTTGTTGTATATCTCGTACTGCTCCAGGTCCTTGTGGAACCCCGGAACATCCGTGATGACACGAGTGTAGGTGACGATCCGCCGATCACCTTCCGTGTACGTGTTGGCGATGATCTCCTCCCGGAGACTCTCATACCGCGCAAGCACTTTCTCGTACTGCGCCTCCGTCATGTACGCGCACCACGCAAGCTCCACCGGGTTGTAGTCACCCTCGCGAAACACCCGATACTTCGGAAAATGCTCCGCCAGACGGCCGACCAATGTGCTCTTGCCGGCGCCCTGAATTCCTTCCACGAAATAGTTCACGCGGATCGCCTCCTTTCGTCTCATTTTTCGTAAAATGATCTACTGCAGATTCTTCACATAAAGACGATCCGTGCCGCCGCCGTAATTGACGATGTCCTTTACGTACGTGTAGCCGTATCGCTCATATAGGCCTGTGTACTCGGTCGGAATGTAAGTCTTTGTGAAGCCCTGCTCCTTTGCGTACCTATTGGCCGCCTCAATCAACCTGCCGCTGATCTTCTGCCCGCGGTACTCTTTTTCCACGAACACACAGGACACCCACGGGAAGATCTCCGGGAGCGGATAGTAGTCCGTCTTCAGAAGCGACGCCATTCCGACGATCTTACCGTCCTGCACCGCCGCAAACATCGTCTCCCAATCGGTGAACTCCCAATTGCGGACCAATCCCGCAATGTGGTCGCGGACCTCCGTCCAGGAGCAGTTCTCCACGAAACTAAGGAACTCCGCTGCAAGCGGCGTGTCCTTCTCAACCTTGACGATCTGCGTCAGCCTGTCGAACCCGAAATGCTTCGCCGTAAGCGCCGCATTTTCCGCGACACTCCGCCCGTCCGCGCGGTCGAGCCAGAAATACTCGCTCGCCTTCACGTCCTCATAATACTTCGCATTGAGCGAAAGAAGCGTTTCGTTGCAGGTCGCCTTCGCCTTCTCAAAATCAGTCGCGCTGTGAATGAAATCGCTGAAGCCCTGATGGTCGGGGCGATTGCAATACTCGTCCACGAGATTTTCCGGCTTCTTGAGCATGAACGCCACGTGCGACGGATCCGTGATCTGCGCTGCCTGCTCGAGTGTCAGGTGGCAGTCGCACAGGATGATCTGATCCTTCGAAAGCCGCATCAGATCCAGCAGCACAAAATCCAGCTGCTCCCTCGTGTTCGAAAGAAGCCATGCCTTGTACTCCTCCACGCTCCGTCCGAAGAACTCGTCGGCGTCGCGGAAGTCTTTGTTCATCGATGGTTGTGAGACCGGATCGGACATGGCCTGATGCTCGGGAAAACGCTCGTCGATGTCATACACCGGGATCCCGTACATCTTAGAAAGTGCCCGCGTCACCGTCGTCTTGCCGCCGCAGGGCGTGCCCGCGACGAAATACACATTTTTCAAATATTGTTTGATTATATTATCTTGGAATATCATTGTTTTTCTCCTTTTGATTCAATAGTTTTGCTCGTTTGGGGCATGAAACCATTGACCAACGGTTTCACGCAATCAGATATTCCGAAGTCTTAAAAATGCTACCATTTCAATCACCCTTTCATTCTGCGTTCCGTAAGGAAAATAACACTAACTCTGTGCCCGCTCCACCGAACCGGTCACGCCCTCCTTGAATACATTCAGGTGCCTTGCATCCACCGAATACTCCAGGATCGGCATCGCCAGACTGTCCGGCCTGTGATCGAACCGGACCGACGTGATGCAGGTGTGCGGAATGTGCCCGAACATGACGCACATGTGCGGGAACGGAATGTTGAACAACCGCGACAGAAGCGCTGTCGATGAGCCTCCGTGACTGAAGAGCACGATCGTCTTCTGCTCGTCGGTCTCGTTCGTGCAACGGTAGTAAAGCCCCTCGCGCTGATAGCCCAGCGTTGCCAGCCACCCGTCGACTCCGGCCTGAACCGTATCAACATCGACCGTTGCCGTATTATTTGCGAACTCGGAAAATGCGCGCCAGTTCGGATCCTGCAAGTCTACGCCCTGATGCATCAAACCAAACGAGCACATCCAGGGATTTCCCTCGCGATACAGATTCTCCAAACTTCCGAACCGAAGCTCACGCATAAAGTCGAGCGTGTGGATCTTCTCGATCCCCGACAGCTCCGCGAACGGCTTTGCGGTCTGCTGCGCGCGACCCTGCGGAGAGCAGTAGATCTCCTGAATCCCTTCCTCCATCAGTCGCTGCGCGACCACCTGTGCCTGTTTGTGTCCGAGCTCCGTCAGGCAGTCCAGTTCATAGTTCGGATCTCCATGACGCACTAAAATCAATCTCATCGCATTTTCCTCGCTTTTCGAATTCTTGTTTCTGCTCTGTATACCGTTTTCGCGGTTCGCCGTTTGTTTTACAGGTCAACGTACACGCTCACATACGGTACTTTCACCGGCTGACCATCCTCGAAGATAAACTTCGAGACGCCGCCCGAATGCCCGAAGAAACGCCAGCGGCGCGAATCCTCGAACGTGCACCCCATCAATATCGCGTTTAAAAATCCCAGTGCCCCGCCGTGTGACACAACGAGGATGTGCTCCTCCTCACTGGCTAAAAGCTCCTGCGCGAAAGGCTCGAGACGCTTCCACATTTCCGCATCACACTCCGCGCCTTCAAAGGAGCGGAAATAAGGGTCATAGACCTCCGGCCACGGCTTCGCATGCGCATCCGCCCACTCGCGTGACTGGCCATTGCCCTCACCGAGATCGAGCTCACGGATCACGTCCGTAGAAATAAAGCGCGCTCCCGGAATATGCAGCGTCTCATTGATGCCTTCGGCCGTCTGAAACGCCCGGTTTAAGTCGGATGTATACAAAAGCCAGCCGGCATCGCAGTGTTCGCGTGTCGCGAGCCAGCGCCCGATCGCGCGAGCCTGCTCCTTACCCAGCTGTGTCAGATTCCAGTTGCCCTGCGCCCCGATATAACCGTTTACATGATGTTCCGACTGCGTGTGCTGCACGGTAATGATCGTTTTTTTTGCCATGATGTCCCTCCTTTATTCTGTAACGAACCCGCTTCCGTTCCACTGCACCACGGTCTGGTACCCGAGTTTCGCGTACCACTGTGTCTCGTAGGTGTAGTGAATGTAACTGTAGTCATATAATTCTTCCCGCAGGATCTGTGTTACCTTGCTTACCATCGTAAGTCCGAGCCCCCGGCCGCGATATTCGGGCAATGTCCCGACACAGCCGGGACCTCCGAGCTTCCACGTCATGCCGTCAACGACATGCTCGCCGAAATCCTCGATCATGCAGAAGCTTGCGATCTTTCCGTCTACAAAACCGCAGTAGACACGCGACTCTTTCGTAAAGATCGGCACCCAATGCGGAATGACTTTCGCAACGGCTTCTTTCAGTTCCTCGAAGTCGCCGTTGTAGTAGCCGAAGGTGACATTTTCCGGAAAATCTTTGCGGTAACTCGCGGCGTCAAACTCCTGAAGCCTGAGCAGTTGCTCCGAAGCAACTTCATCATCCGAAACGCGCTTCACATAGTCGCGCTCAAAGAACCCCGGGTGAATGTCCAGGAAAAGCTTCTCGTACTGCTCCCGCGTCACCAGGTCGCTGCGGAGCACCGAATAGTATGCCGTGTCATGGATGCCTTGCACATTCTTCTTCGACCCGCGCAAAATGCCGTCAAAATGCATGCCTGCCTTCTGCATCACGCGCCCGGACTTCGGGTTTCGCAGATCGTGCGTCGCATAGACACGCATCAGGTCACTCTCGCCCTCAAAGAGGTAGCGGATCACGGCCCTGAGCGCCTCCGGCATGATCCCCCGGCCCCAGTAGGCGTTGCCGAGGCAATAGCCGATCTCATACGAGCAGGTCCGCTCGTCACGCTCGACGACCGCAATGTTTCCAATCACGTGGTCGTCGCCCTTCAGGGTGATGCCCCAGTTGTAGGTCTTGCCGTCCTCATAATAGTAGACCCACTGTGTAAGTAGTTCTCGCGTAAACTTGACGCTCTTGTGCGTCGGCCACGAGAGAAACTTCGTGACCTCCGGCACAGACGCCCAGTTATTATACATATCGTCGGCGTCCTCCACGACGTATCGTCTCAGGATCAGCCGCTCTGTTTCAATTGTTTTGGTTCCGATCGTATTCATTATTTTCTCCTAAGATATCCAGTAGCTTCCGTCCGGCGACTGAAAGATGGCTCCGATCTCCCGTGAGATCTCATTTCCCTGCAGGTCCTTGACGACCAGTCTCGTATAGAAGCGGTAATCTTCGGTTGCACAGTCGTTCTCGTCGTCCCAGCCTTCCTCCACCCATTCTTCGAAGTAGGCCCTATTCTCCTCGATCAGGGTCAACGACTGAGTCGGTCCTTTCTTGATCGTAAATTGCATCGGATAATAGCACTCCGCACTCTCCGTGTCCTGACTCACAACATACACCGAGGTTCCGATGATCTGAAGGTTGTATAGTTTGACTCCGTCGGTGCTAAACTCCGTCACAACCTCGGGGCGCTCCCCCGGCAGGTAACGATACAACGTCACTTTCTTCTTCCCGTAATCGCCCTGCAGGATCCAGTAGTATCCGTTCGCATAAGCAGGGTTCGCGTACGCGGTATTCTTCTTCTTTCGAAAAGGCCGGTAGACCTTCCCGTTCGTAAAATCATAGAACAATATCACCGAGCCGGGATAGCCGCCGCGTTCCGCCCACTCGACGAGGTCGAACAGGTCCGACGAGTCGGTGTGAGCATACGCGAGGCGGTCCTGCCCGTATATCTTCTCGATGTACCGTCCGGTAGTTTTTTCAAATCGTTTCAACATCTTTTCACCCTTGGGATAATGCCATGATCATCCTTCTTTGTCTGTATTTTTTATTATACCATAAGAAGCATTCCGATGGAATAAAAAGTCTTCCGTAAGTCCTTCGGGCGTAAGCCGGAGGATCCGGTCACACACCTCCGAAAGATACTTACGGTCATGCGATACACTGATGATCGCACCGGGGAATTCCTTCAGCATTCGCCGGATGACCGGTCCCGAAAGCGGGGAGAAATTCCGGGTGGGCTCATCCAAGATCAGGACATTGGCCCCGGACATGCTGAGCTTCAAAAGCAGGACTTTCGCTTTCTGTCCGCCGGAGAGTTCGCGGATCGGATGATCCATCTCGTCCGCCGTGTACTTAAGCGAACCTAAGTAAGTCCGGATCCGCGTCCGCTCCTCCTTATCGCCCGTAGTGTCGAGATAATCCACCGGAGTTGCCTCCAGATCCAATAATTCTTCGTAGTTCTGCGGCATGTACTCTGCGTGGATGTCGTTCCGCGAAAGCATGGCCTCGGCGATCTTTCCGAGCAATGTGGTCTTCCCGCAGCCGTTGCGTCCCACGATGGCGATCTTTTCGGAGCCGCGAATCTTAAGGACCGGCGCCTGTGAAAGCACCCGGCTTCCGTCCGCCGCAAAGAGTGTCTGCCCCTCGTATTCCAGCACCCATTTCCCCGCAGGGATCTCGCTGCTTTTATCTCCGAGTTTGAAGAAGATCGCCTCTTCCTGCTCCGGCATCTCCGTCATATCCTCATCTTCCCGGGCGAACCGTTTCTCCATGGATTTCACGTTTTTCATTTTCTTTTTCAGGAGTCGCCCGATAGAATCATGATACACGCCGCTGAGATCGCTGAGTTTCGAATTCACGCTCTGCTCCATCTTTCGGATCTTTTCGTCGCGGATCTTCTTCTCGCGCCGCTCGTTCTGCGCGATCTGCTCCTGCTTATCGAAGGAACGAAGCCGTTCCTCGACATACTGCCGGTAGGGCACGTTCGCCACCGTATGGCGGCACAGAGTCTTGCGCCGGATCTGCTCCAGATGGATCACCCGGTTCGCAGTCCGTTCGATCAGCGTCTCGTCGTGGGAAATGAACAGCACGGCATGTGGCCATCCGAGGATCAGCCGCTCCAACAGTTCCAACGTCTCGATGTCGATGTCATTCGACGGTTCATCCAACAAAAGGATGGTGGGCCGTTCCAGCAAGACCCGCATCATCTGTGCTTTCACACGCTCGCCTCCGGACAGTGTCGCCATGGTCTGCTCCCTGTAAAAGAAATCCGGGGCCACGGAGAAATCCGCGGCCATTTTTGCGGTCTCTTTCGGCGTGGAGTCGGCAAACCCGTCACTCTCCATAAAGTATTCGCAAACGGTCTTTTCTTTATCCTCTTCGGGCAATTCCTGCGGCAGATAGCCGAGTTTCTCGCCGCCCAAGATCTTCTCTCCGGAATACTCGATGTAATCCTCCACCAGTTCCGGATCGTAGATCCATTTCATTAACGTGGATTTCCCGTTACCCTCCTCACCGATGAGGACCGCCCGGTCCCCGTCGGAAAGCGTCAGGGAAAACCCATCCAATATCGTTCGTAAGTCTTTTTTATGACTGAGTGTCACATTTTTTATTTGAAACATAACGCTTCACCCTCTTTCTCTCTGATACTCCCGGGGAAGCATTTTCCGAAACAAAAGCTGCTCAGAAAACAAAAATATCCCCGGTACCTTCCGGTGCCGGGGCATAATAAATGCATCTATATGAAGCTATCACTGCATAAATAGCCTAGTTTGCACTACTCCGGGAGGTATCTGCCATAATTGTAAAGTTTTCAAGAGTTCGAATACGAATGATCATCATTTGGGTGTACCTCCTTTCTCCGCTTCTTGCGGTAATCGTTTTTGTTTTCAGCTTGTGCTGACATTGAAGTTATATCAATTCTTTTACCTTTTGTCAACCACTTTTTTCGCAGATCCTGCCGTATACGTTCCTGCCTTGAGGATCGCCCGTGGATCCTCGTCTTAGAGACAAACGGCCGACAAAGATCGATAAGATTTTCGCCTTCGGCGCTTTGGATGATTACCGATTGGAAGATTTACGATCCGAGATCGACATCGCTTGCTTTTAATGTTCCGACCGGGAATCGAACCCGGAGCTAGAGCTTAGGAGGCCCTTGTTTTATCCATTAAACTACCGGAACAAAAATGTCGGGGCGTTGGTTTACCCCTCTGCATCCGACGCCGGGACGATATATCCCTGAAGCCAGATATTGCCGCGGAAGCGGCGGTCAATGGCCGGCTCACCGCGAAGATCGGATGCGCCCACAGCCACCGTGATCGTGGTGCCGCAGACGGAAACATCCAGGATCCAGACACGCTCGCCGGAGATATCGTTGATGACCTGACGGGCGGCGGTGATATCGCCGAGGATCTGATATGTGTCGCTTTCAAATCCTTCCGGCAGAAAGAATGTGTCCACGATCGAATACAGATCGTCACTCCCCATCATGCGCATGGACGCACGGCCGGAAAGGTCATTCTGGCGCATCACACGGTTCGATGCGGCAAAATCCCCCTGGGCCCAGGCTTCTTCATCCCGTTTCAAGGTCTCCAGATATTTCTTCTGGAATTTGCGATCCTCTTCGGTTTTTTCCATCGGGATCAGGATCATGCCGTCGGCAGCGAGGCCGGAAAGGCGCACGCCCGCAGGATGCAGTTCCTGTCCGGAGAGCGGGAGGCTCTGCATATGGTCCCAGGCATTTACCAAATGAAAGATCGCCGTGCATCCGAACGCCGGATAATCCCAGACGCCCAGGACCGAAAGTCCGTCGTGGCGAGGATAGATCTCACATTTGGAAGCCGGTGTCAGGGTGGTCCCGATCAGATAGGGATAGTAGTACACGCGGCGGAAACGACTCTGCACAACAAAACCGCCCTGGGAGAGCCCCAGGCCGCCGTCGAATTCACGGCGGGCGATACGGCGGCT
>JAFZPG010000088.1 GCA_017550425.1 Lachnospiraceae bacterium
AGCATCTGCTGAAAATTCGGAGACTCTCGCAAATATTCGAGCAAACTTGTACCCGCATCAGGAAAACCGAATAATGTCACAAGCAGAGCATTCGATTGGGGGCCGCCCCCAACCCCTTCATATGCTTCGACTGACCACAATTCATTCTCCATTAGATAATTGATCTGTCTTTCCTCCTCCTCTATCCAGTCTTCCACCGGGCGAGCATAGCCGATATACTGTGTGAAGATCGGGATCGAAAGAATGTTTTTCAGTGGTTCCTCACAAGAGATCAAGGTAGGGTCATAGTACTTGGAAGCCTTGGAAGCATAATACTTCCCGACAGAGTATTTCTCGCCAGCATCACGGAGATCGGCCATAAAACTGTCAAAAGAGTATTCTTGTGTCCCCGAATATGCCAGATTTCCCGGCCGAAATACGATATTGGTGAACAAAGAATCCCACTCGAACATTTGAGAATATTCTTTCTCCTCTTCACCATGAAGCAGAAGTGCCTGTCCGGATAGTCCGCCTAATACTGCGATCTGCATGCGAACAGCTGCATCTGCATGAATAGCGTTCAGATAATCCCGAAGGATCTCAGGATCATCACTGTCAGAAAAGGGTATATATGTATAACGGACCGAACCGCTTAGGTCAGGACGCATTTCAGCGAGGAACTTCATCTCATCCGTAGGATATAAAAAATCAGTATATACCAAGATGTATTCCCCCTCCTCTTCCGAAATGTATTCTTCCAATTCGTCCGAATATTCCGGTTCTTTTACGTGTATATATTTCTGCGTCTTCTCGTCCCATCGCGCATAAACCCAGTCTGAATCGGAAATCTCTCGAACCAACTGCATACCATTTAGTTCCGGTTGCGACGTAGGGAGGATCGCATATACTATGGGTTCAGTTGTAAAATCAAGCGCGGGAGCTTTTATGCCGGGGACTTTATCCCAGACGAATCTCTCGAACGTTTTATTCCACAGAGTCTTCATCAGCTGTACTGCATATCCTCTTTTCGAAGAAATCCCAAATTCAAAGTATGTATAACCATGGTAAAAGTAGATTAGGTCAGGGATCGTTTCTCCTTTTTTCTCCGGATACTCCTGCCAATACAGTTGCTGCAAAACCTCCATAGGGTCGCGGATCGTTTCAAGCGTCTGCGGATCATAATAGTCCATATGAAACATGTCGCGATATTTTTTGTAGATCAACCGATATATATCGAAGTCCTCATCTGTCTCATCCTCGATCATATTCAGCAGATCCGTTTGCGTCATCCGAGATATATAGACGTTTTTCAGCAGACGGCTCACCCGGAAATCATCCAAAAGAATACTTATTCGGTAATCATCCGGATACGGTGCCAAGCGATGCATTTCTAAGCAACGTTGAACCAGCTTCTCGTGCTCCGGGGTAGATATCGAAGTCACTGTATAATTCACCGGGCGGATATCATTCACCAAAACCAGTTCATACATCGGCATGTCCACCGTCCACTCCAAGTGTCCGATCCGGTCGTTAAACTGCTCCGAAAGCTGCTTCAGGTCAAATGCGATCACACTCTCATAGGCAAGAATCTTCTTCGTTTTATAGGTATAAGATACCCCTGCATATCCGCCTGCGCGAATGGCCAGTGTCACCCGTCCTTTCGGAGCTTCGATCTCCTGTCCATCATTCGTTTTTACGGTCAATGTATCCGGATCGATCCCTGCGGAGATCGCGGGCAGAGCAAACGTTATCTCTTTATCCTCTGCTCCGTTATTTTGCAGGATCAACTCGGTAAAAGCCATCTCGTTCTCGGTGTTTACATTGACCGTGACAGACAGAACAGAACTGTCATCGTGATCTTCCGCAGTTTCCTCTGGCGCTGCCTGCACGGGAACGACCGGCAGGCTGAGCAGTACCAACAGCAGTGCCATCAGCGCCGCGATCACACGTATAAACATGGAACCTCGTTTTTTCATAATCTCTCCCCCTTTAGTCAACATCCGCGTGTGGATCACACGCGGATGGAACTAAACATTTGTATTCTTTTATGAAGCGATCTCGATCTCGCTGATCTTTCCGTCTTTGATCACGACGCTGTAGGAAACTCCCGAGTTACGAACATAATCACTGTAGAACTCCATGAAATCAGGGATCGCGCCGATCGTATCCTCCCCGGTTCCGCCGGAATGGATGATCCGGAAATCATCCGCCAGTTCAAAAGTTCTTACCGCAAACGGATATAAGGTCTGGAATTTCCACTCCGCATCGAATTTGCCCAAAGAACCGGTTAATGTGAAGGTTCCGTTCTTCAAATCCTCCTGCGCCGTAACATTTCCGTCGGCATCCCTGAAAAATCCTCTTTCATAATCCTCTACCAGATATTTGCCGTCCGTTACGGAAGCATCTCCGACAATACCGGAATATCCGCCGCCTACGACTGCCTTCTGGCCTTCTTCGGTCAGTAACCAGTTGCAAAGTTTGCGGACCGGGCTGTCTGCCGGCTCGTCGCTGCGATATACTGCATACACGATCTTCGACAGAGGATACTCGCCGCTGGCGATCGTCTCATCACTCGGAACCACACCGTTGATGCCCAGGAATTTTACATTGTCCTTAACGTACTGCTCCTTCGCGTAGAGATATACGGAATAACCCAGAGCCGAACGGCTGTTCTCGAAGGAAGCGATCTCGTCGATCAGGCCGCCCATGGACTCGATATAGTAGTTCTTCGGAGCTTCCATCATCTCCGTTCCCTGCATGACCATCTTCTCCATCAGGTTCTGGCTGCCGGAGTTCTGCTCACGCTGATATGCGCAGATATTGACGTCCTCACCGCCGACTTCCTTCCAGTTGGTGATCTTGCCGGTGTAGATATCGCGGATCTGGTCGAGGGTGAGACTATTTACCGGATTGTCCTCATTGACCAGGAATACAAAGCCGTCGCGGCCAATGCCGCACATCTCGAACGTAACTCCTGCGTCCGCCGCACGTTTCAGGATGTCGTCCGAAGGCTCGGATACGAAGATCACATCGACCGTCTTATCGATCAGGTTGTAATATGCGTTCTTCGTGGTGTGGTGGATTATAAACTCCTCTGCCTCTTCCTGAGTAAGGCCCATGGTCGCCTTCGCGATCTCGAGAGACATCGGGTACTGAGCGGTCGCGCCGTCTACCTTCGGGTAGTTATCTTTTGTAAACAGGAAGTCTCCCGCCGGAGCCTGTGTAGGCGCTTCCGTCGTAGGTGCCTGTGTCGGTGCCTCGGTGGTAGGAGCCTCCGTGGTAGGTGCAGCCGTCGTGGGTGCCTCGGTGACGGGCGCTGCTGTCGTTACAGGGGCCGCCGTCGTTTCCGCTTCGGTCGCGGGCGCCGCAGTCGTTGCAGGGGCCTCAGTCGTCGTCTCCGCCGCCGGTGTAGACTCGTTCGTATTCTTGTCTCCGCAGCCTACCAGGCTGATCATCATGGACATAGCCATAGCCGTTGCTAATGTTCTTTTTTTCATTCTTTTCATCCTCCTTGGTCTTCGTACTTCAAAAACCACTTTAAATCTACTCCTCGTAGCAAGATATGTCAACCTTTCCCATGAAGAATTAACACCGTTGTAACAAACTTTAACACATTTGAAACAGGATTTCACAGATTTGTAACAGCCTGTAACAAATATGCCCATTATTTACAATATCATTGGTATTTTGCCTTTATGTATCTTCGGATCAAAAACGAGCAAAAGTAAGGGAAGGAATATATATTATTCTCATGCCCGACATTAAGGTTCCCCAGTTTTATTCCGAATGAAATATCCCCATATTTTTCCTGCTCGATCAGGTTTCTCATGGATCGAGAACTCTGTCGGTTTGATTTGACCTCCACAGGTATAAGCCGATCTGCACTGCGGACGAAAAAATCCTCCTCCAGAGTAGATGTTTCATTGATGTAATAAAACAAATTCAGCCCCTGTTTGATAAATGCCTCGGCAACAAAGTTCTCATATAAAGCCCCTTTGTATACGCCCAGATTTTTATTGGATCGAAGATCCTCTTGCGCCTCATCATCCAGGGCAGAAATGAGTAGCCCTGTATCCGGGTAATATAGCTTAAACTTATCTTCGTTATAATTTCCCAGCAACGGAAGTTCAGGGAAGTTAAGACAAAAGCATTGCGTGACAACACCGGCATCTTTCAGCCAATCAATACAACCGGCATACTCTCTGGCCCTGGCACTTTGAGCCATCTTTGAGTACTGAAACTTTTTGTTTTCTTTCGCCAATTGTGCCGGAATATTTCGGTAAATGCTTACGATCTTAGCCTGGTCCAAGCCTTCCGCGTATTTTCGGATATCCTCTTCATAATCCAGTCGGATCTGTCTCTGCATGTCAAGTGCACCTGAAAAGAGTCCGGTTTCAATGTAGTTCTTAACAACAGCCGGCATTCCACCCAAAACACAAAAATCGAGGAACAGGCTCTTAAAAACCGCCATTTCGGTCTCAGAAAACGGCTTCTCTTCAACCATATGCATGAGCATTTCCGTTACTGTCTGCTCGGAATATCCTTTAGCCCACAAAAACTCCTCAAAATCCATTGAAAACATTTGATAATCGGTTTTGTTTCCGACACTGTTGCTATGGATCTTTTTATAATTGACTCCCAATAATGAACCGCTACAGATCACATCAAATCTATGATCTATGTTGAACGCTTTCAATGCCGTAGTTATATCCGGATACTCTTGTATCTCATCAAAGAAGATAAGCGTATCGCCATCGATAAACCGTTTCGAAGGATCGATCAATGAGATATTTCTGAGAATGCAGCTTACCTCATATCCATCATCGGCGATCGTTTTGTACTTTTCCTCAATGGCGAAATTAATTACAACGACCGAAGCGTATGATTTTTGTGCAAACTGCAATATCGATTCGGTCTTCCCGATCTGTCTGGCTCCTTTGACAATTAACGGTTTATGATGCGGATCATCCTTCCACGACCTCAGATAATCATCAATTTTTCGTCTCAGATACATTGTTTCTCCCTCCTCTCAAAGTCAGTGTATCACGTTTTTTTGATGATTTCAAGTGCGATCATCACGTTTTTTACAAGATTATTTGCGTTTTTGTCACGTTTTTCATCAAAATCGGCGGCAGGAGTCCAAATATCCTGCCGCCGATCTTTTATTCATTCTTCTTACTCTTTTTAAGCATAACGACCGCCGCTGTCGCGCCGCCGACGCCCACTACAACGAGGGCTACGATCAGAACGATCAACAGTCCGTTTCCTCCGGGTGCCTGCGCATCCTCGACCACTCGCGTAGTTTCCTCCGGCGCAGCCGCCGATGTAGTCTCTTCGGAAATCGTTGCGGAGGTTGGAGCTGCCGATGTTACGATGTCTTCCGTAGAAGCCTGAGCCGGCACTTCCGTAGTAACTTCAGTCGGTGCCTCGGTAGTTGCCTCGGTTGGTTCCACCGTTGGAGTTTCCGTCGGTGGATCCGTAGTCACTTCCGTAGGTGCTTCCGTCGGGGCTTCCGTGGGTTGATCGCCCGCCCGAAGTGTAGTGAGCAGATCTTCAGCCGCCGGCAGATTCAAATCTGCACGGGCAGCGGTGATCTGGTCAGCGATTGTTGTTTCTGCCTTCTGAAGTTCAGCATCCCTCGTTTCCAGAAGCTGCTTGGGGATGGGCTGTTCCATCAAATATCGGATCATTCCTATGCCACACTCCTCCGCATCTGGCAAACATGTTTCAAACGGGTATACCAGCATTGCATCAGAAAGCGGGTTGCCGGACACTTTCGGAATAGCGTACTCGTTTTCCAGTTTCTCCTTCCTATACTCCTCCAGAAGCGGTTCCGTGATCTCTTCCACAGGGAAAGCATATCCCCAATGTAACGAAAATACCGGAATGGGAAGTTCATCCACCAGCGGTTCTTCACACTGCCTCAACGCATAATAAACAGCACCATCTTCGTCTATAAAATTTTCAACGCTTTCAGCCCCGTAAAGATCCTGTATACTCTTCATATATGCTTGCAACAGATCCTTTGAAAACTCCTCATACGGATAGGTCTCTGTCCCGGCATATGCATAGTATGCATGATAGTCATCCGGATGATCGATATCCTGAAAGGTTTCGCTATACTTCATCACGATCTGACTTCGAATGACGGTCTTCGCATTGATAACGCTCAGATAGTCACGGAACGCTTGCAGATCATCGATATCCTTTTCGTTTAAATACACATAAACGAAAAAGGGAGCATTTTCAATATAGTACCTGTGAGATGGCCCGGTCTTAAGCAACGACATCTCCTCAGCCGGATTGATCCGTATTCTGTTGAAGAAGTCGTCAGCATATTGCACCACGCCCAGTTTTTCTCCTGCCAGAGCCGGTTGCGCTGTCATTAATATGACATATACTTCCGGAGCCGTCGGAGTTAACATAGCCTCAAGGGCCGGAGTATATTCCAGATAATATGGTTCCACCGGGCTTACATCCTCCCGGATCTGTCCCAGACTCCACAACCAGTCATCAAACAGATACATCGTGTTCGGGGTGATCGTCTTCCATGTCACTGTTTTTAAATATGTCAGCGTATCTTTATCATGGTTCATACTCTCTTCGTAATATCCGCCGACCGAATTGTACAGCTGTATCTCTCGAATCAGTTCTTCCCGTTCCTCCGGCGAGTACTGCTCTGCTAAATACATATTCAAAAGAGTCAT
>JAFZPG010000089.1 GCA_017550425.1 Lachnospiraceae bacterium
CGCGCACAGATCGGTCCATGCAGTATCGCCTACATATCTCCACTGAAGAGTGTGTCCTGTCTGATCATAACGGAGTTCGATCTCGCGACCGTCCTTACCATCGGCGCCGTCCTGGCCGTCAGTGCCATCTTTACCATCGGCACCGTCTTTACCCTCGACACCATCTTTGCCGTCAGCGCCGTCTTTACCGTCAGCACCGTCCTTACCATCAACGCCGTCTTTACCGTCGGCACCCGGGTCGCCCTTTTCGCCCTTGAGGTCTTTCAAGGAGAACAGTTCGGTCCAGTCGGAAGCCGCCTGCGAAGCATTGGCCGAATAACGCCACATTACGGTCTCACTCTGTACGTCGAACTTCATTTCGATCTCGCGGCCGTCAACGCCCTTCACCGTGTCGACCTCGGTGATCGGAGCCAGATC
Organism: Lachnospiraceae bacterium; assembly: GCA_017550425.1. Classification (GTDB taxonomy): domain Bacteria; phylum Bacillota; class Clostridia; order Lachnospirales; family Lachnospiraceae; genus UBA1201. The sequence goes on from JAFZPG010000089.1 coordinate 418, forward strand.
CTGCCATGCTTCCTCAGGCTGACCGTCCGCTACGCGGTGTCTCCACTGGAGCATGTTGGTGGCAGAGTCATAACGCATATCGACCTGGCGGCCGTCTACGCCATCCTTACCATCGACGCCGTCTTTTCCGTCTTTACCATCGACGCCATCTTTACCATCCTTGCCGTCTTTACCATCGACACCGTCTTTACCGTCCTTGCCGTCGACGCCGTCTTTACCGTCCTTACCGTCGACGCCATCTTTGCCGTCCTTACCATCGACGCCGTCTTTACCGTCCTTACCATCGACGCCGTCCTTTCCGTCTCTGCCTTTGCCGGCTACCGCATAGGCAACCTCGCCGGACCAGATACTGAAAGTCTCATCAATGGTTCCGCCGGACGTTGTAACGTCTTTTGCCGTACGAATAACAAACGTAAACAGGTTACCGCCGGTTTTATCCAGATCGGCGAGTTTCACCTTATATTCGTTCGTCATCGCGGGCAGACGAGTCGGGTTCACCTGAACATATTCGCCTTGAACGACCTGGAAAACATAGTAACCGCTATGGGACCTTGCATACGGGTCCTCCCAGGTCAATGCAAATTCTTCTTCATCCTCATCAAATGAAAGGGTGATATTTTCCACCGCTCTCGGAGGCATGGACAGATTTGCTACTTTGTATCCGTAAACCGTTACCTTCTCGTTCGGACCGCTTCCCAGGTTTACCGTCCATCTTCCGAAGGACCAGGAGAAACCATACGAACGGATGATCGTACGAAGCAAGCCTGCCGCAAGCAGTTCGGTTTCGTTGATGTTTCTAACCGTACCGGAAACATCTTTACATTCACTGTTGGTCTCATAATGGCAGGTGCCGCGCATGAAATCCGTGCTTACATAGCCGCCCAACATACTCGATGCCACGCCGACGCTGGCACCGGTCTGTATGGTCAATGAAAGTGAGAAACCGCCGGAGAAACCACCGCCCTCGGTAGTCCCGCTCTCAAACGACCATGCCTGAGATGCCTCACCTCCGTTAAATCCGATCGGAAGATCTGAGCCTTTTGACAGTTTCTTCGCATTCAGCGCCGTATTATCCCAGGAAGACAGGTAGTTTTCCGGATTACCGGAGTTGTGGATCAGGTATTCGCCGTTATCCGTTGAACTCGTGTCTGTATCAACGATCTTCGACAAAGTGGAACCGACTTTGTATTCCTTACCTGCCGCTTTCGCGTCGTCCTGTCTCTTTTTGATCAGGCCATCATACGCATCAACAAATTCATTATACTCGTCGATGCTCAACTGGCTCCATACCGGTCCCAGCGGAACCGAGATCTGAATGCCGTTTTCGTTCCATCCCCACTGACTTGTTTTGGGGTTATATGCCCACAGATCGTAGGTATACAAAATGATCGGTGTACGCTGAACCAATACCGTGTTATATTGTTCTGCGGTAAATGTGTCTGAATAGCTCTCTGTCCAGCTTTCTTCCGACTCCCAGGTATAGTTAAAGGAAGCTCCTGCTTCTACGCCGAATTTGACCTTCGGACCTACGTTGGAGTTTCCTACCTCAAACTCTCCGGCGAAACCGATGCCCCAATCCAGGGAGGTAGTCGTGTTATCACTCTCGCCATAAGAAGTAGTGAATGTATAGGAAGTCGAACCCGGTTCATTCACGCCGTCAATATACGGAGCTGCCTGAAGGATCGCTTCAACCTTCGGATCCGAGTAAATATAGGACTTTCCTTTGTAACGAAGCTTCACACCATCCTCGTTACGGTCACAGGCGGAAAGAATAATGTGGGTAGCATATGCCTGACCATGGTTATTATACCAGGCATCATATAACTTCATTTTTCTCTCAACGCCGGTACCGAAAAACGTAGGGCGCATTGCCGCTGCAACCGATTCTTCCGTATCGGTTCCATAAGTAGCGCCGATCATACCGATCTCATGGGTGTAAAACTCTCCGGCCTGCTGTCCGCTGACCGGGTATTTCAGTGCGACCGCGTAGTATACCTGCTCACGGCCGATCTCATCCTGCGTAAAGTTTCCGACAGCAACGTCTTCAATATACATATTGGAGTAATCGCCCGTTCCTGAGGAGAAATAGTTCGGCTTGGATGTCGAAGCAAATGTTGCATTCTTCGAATCATAGCCCGCGTACTCATAGATCTCACCATTAAAGAAGATAAACGCTGCTTTTCCGGGGCCGTTAAAAGCTACTGTAGCGACAGCCGCTCTCGGGTGAATATTATCATTCTCATAAAAACCGCTTGTGATCCACTCATTCATCGAGGTGGCCGTGTAGACAGTATTCGCCAGTTTTTTACTGGTGCGATCATATTTATAGATCGCCATCATTTGTGCTTTCCTGGCCTTAAGCGAACCGCTTTCATTTCGGTACTGATAACCGCCTACAATGATCTCGCCCAGCTGATCGCCATCCACATCACCGATCGCAATACCCGGAGCCGAGATCGAGGCTGAAACATTTTTATTATCGACCTTTATGGTGTCGTACAACGTGATATCCGAAAAATACGAGTATGAATTAAGGTCATGTGAATGGCCGGGTGTGTTTTGAACTCCATAGAATCCTTTCACGACCGTCTTTCCGGAACCTGCGCCCGGAATTCCCGTGGCGCCCAAAACGAGGGCAAAATCCTCGATACTGTCGTCATTTATATAGCCTGCAGCCAGAGAAACTGTCCGCCAGTTATTTTTCGAAGTGGTGCTGTACACTTCCTTAGACGCAACATTACCGATATTTCCCGTGTCATTTGTAGCATACTCGTAAAGCACGATCTTTTCACCATCATCCGAACTATGGCGAAGCGCCACTGCCACGATGATCTCATCCTTACCGTCGCCGTTGAAATCCCCGGCTATGATATCCAGATAGTTGATCGCCTCATAATAATCGAGGTCGCCATGGGTAATTGAATAGATCGCTTTCTCAGAGGTATCCTGGGTCACCGGTCCGGCTTGCACTTTAATATCCGCTATTTCCGCACCGGTCTGAGAATCGACCGTCCAGATCTTATATTTATTGGATCCATGTTCATAGCCGACGTAGGCCGTGAAGCGGTCTCTTCCGCTTCCGCCGTTATATGCTACGCCTCTGGCGTAATTATATGTGGAATAACCGGCATCCCTGCCAGAAGCTCCATTCACTTTATCCTGAAAGGGCTCCAGCGGATCGTTCTGTGAGGTCTGGGGATATTTTCCGTAAAACTTAACCTCATTTATTGCATCGTCTTCTCCCACGCCCTGCGTCAGCACAGAGAGTTCGTTAAACACGATGGATAGTTTTCCCTCGTTGCCGGGTTGTACTCCATACGGGTTTGTTGTGTCGTTCGGATCTTCTCCGGACGGCGTTTGGTTATCGATGTTCAGCAGAGCATTTCCCGTGACTGTCTGCGTTCCGTTCTGGTTCGACGGTTCGGACGCCGCCGAGATCGTGTCAAATGATCCCGTAAAGATACCCGCGATCATACTGAACGTAAGAAACAGAGAGCCAAATCTTCTTCTCGCTCTCTGCTTTCTGTTGGAACATAACATCATATGCATCCTCCTTGTAGATTGGTAGAATATAGAAAGACCTGTAGTCAGGCTCTAACTACAGGTCAGTATAATATGTTTCAGATCCGTTTTCGGTGTTCTTGCAATTATGCAACCTTACAATATTGTAAGAACGGGCGGTTCACACTTTATCCAACGAGTATCCTTCGTTGCCGTCCATCTCGACGGTGCGGCCCACGCCGGCACACAGGAGCTTCCGGTTTAAGCGGGAAATGGTCGTGTACAGGGCGTTGCAACTGATAGTCGCGGAGGAATTCCACACATCACGGCACAGTTCATCCTTCGAGACCGGACGCGCGCCGTGGGATGCGATCAAATATAACACGGAAAATTCCTTCTTCGTCAACAGCAGGTCGTCGTCGCCGAAATAAGCGACCATGGCAACCGTATCCAGTTTCAGTCCTTCATAATAGATGATGCGCTTCTTCCCCTGTGAGTCGCGCAGCCGGGCTTCCACATGTGCCAGCAAAACGCCCAGATCGTAAGGCTTCGTCATGTAATCATCGCCACCCTCGCGCAGCGCGCGGATGATCTGCTCGTTTTCGCCCAGCGCGGACAGGAACAGGATCGGGACGTCATATTCCTTTTTGATCTGGCGACACAACGTCACGCCATCGCTGTCGGGGAGCATGATGTCCAGGACCACCAGGTCCACATCGCCCGACTTCAGTTGATCCATGCACTGCTTTCCATCGAAAGCTTCGAGGACCTCATAATCCGCCATCATCAGCGCCTCATGGTTGATCTCCATAATGTGCGGATTGTCCTCCACCAGAAGAATCTTATAGCTCATATCAACTCTCCGCCTCCTGCGGTATCAATATCTCAAATGTCGTCCCTTCAGGGCCGGTCGATAATAGTTTCAGCTCGCCGCCGTGCATCTTCACGGTGTCCATGCAGATGGCCAGGCCCAGCCCGCTGCCGCCGTCCGCGGAATAGCCGCGCTCAAAGATATGCTCCGCCGCCTCCGGCGCTATGCCCGAGCCGGTGTCCGACAGGGTAAATGCAATATAGCCTTCCACATCGCGCGCTTCCAGTTTCAGTTCCCCGTCCTGCGTATGACGGTTCGCGTTTACGATCATGTTGATGAAGACCTGCAACAGAAGCTCGAAATTACCGTGCGCCATGGTCTTCGTCTCACAACTGCTCGTAAGTTTATTGCCCTTCTTCTCGCAGATCGGCTCACCGATCAGGACTGCATTTTTGATCAGTTCCGCAGGGTCGACCATATGCAGTTCCGCCTCGGAGACCTGCCCATAGGTAAATGCCATGAGGTTCGCCACCATGGCGCCCAGGCGGTCCGCCTCGGAACGAATGGTCTGCAGGCGCTCCGGTGCCTGCGGCGACAGTTTGTCCTTCTCGATCTGCATCTGCGTGAGCTGCGCATAGCCTGAGATCACGGCCAGAGGCGTCTTCAGCTCGTGCGCCACGGTCTGCAGGAAGTCGCGGTTCATCGCATTCATCTGCCCCAGCACTTCGTTTTTGTGCTGCTCCTCCGTGAGCATCTCCATACGTTTGTTGATTTTCATGTTTGTGATATAAGACAGCCCCAGAATACAGATCATCAGTGTAAACGGCGCCGTTCCGAAGTGAGCCAGGGTCGAATTGGAATTCGAGAACAGGCTGTCCCAGATCATGGCCGCAAACAGGAACATCAAAACGATGAGCGTCAAGGCTTCGGTCTTCTCGATCTTCTTTCGCTTAATGAAGTGCCATGCCAGCATGGCCAGGGTCATAGCGAAGAAAGGCGCGCACACATAGTAACTGATGTGGCACAAACCGACCAGTTTCTGTGTGGGCAATGTAAAATGCAGAACCGTGGATACAACGCAAAGCGCGAAAAACGCTGCCTCAAACCATCGATTGACCGCCCGCGGGAAGTAAGCCGCCGGCAGGAAAACACCCATCGTGGGGATCATGGACACCGTCAGGATAAAGATCCGATAGTGCAGTTCGAAGGGAAAGCCGTCCGGACGCAGGAATTCGTTGATGAAATGCGAACTCCGGAACGCCATGAGGATGCAACACAGCGCCAGCACGCCGTACTCGCGGTTGCGCTGGTAGGCCGAAAACGTCAGGAAATAAAACGCCAGGAACAGCAGGCCGCCGCCCGTAAACAACGCATAAAGGTTTTTACTGCGGACATAATAGTCGATCTTCTCCGGCGTGCCGATCGTGGTCGCCTGGATGAAGCCACCGTCGTTATGCATGTAGTTAGCATACTGATAGATGATCTCCGTCTCGCCCTCGCCCGTGTAGAACGGAATGGTTATATAATGTCCGTCGTGGACTGTCTTTTCGGGATCCTCCGAAACAAAGCCTTCATTCAGCACTTCTTCGCCGTTGATGAATACGCGCATGCTGTAGTCGATGGAGTAGCTGGCCAGTTCGAGGTACATGTGCGGCTTCGCAATGATGCGCAGGCGGTACGTTCCTAAGTTCATGTCCTTTTCATACGGCCCCGCTTTCACCGGCGCAGTCGCCTCGTCGGCAAAATCCGCCGGCGTATATAGTTTTCCGGGAAAATAATCCCAGTCATTGACCAGATGGTAGACCTGTTCGTCCAGCGCGCATTCTCGCACGTCAACTACGCCGTCTTTCGGACCTATTTCAGGCATGGAGGCGAGCAGTCTTTGGCTCGTGTAAACATAGAATCCCCCGATGATCGCCAACACCAACAGCGGCAAAAGGATGCCCATTATTCGATTGAATACGATGTGTTGCTTCTTCATGAGTACTCCATGCCTTTCCATGCCGGAAAAGATCCTTATCTTACTTGTTTCAAATGTATGATAGCACGTTTCTGACGCAAAAACGCCATGCTTACAAAAATGCAAACTAACAAAATGGCGGAGGGGGTGAATGGCCCTCTTCACTGCAAAACTGATATTTAAATTATAGCATTATGGGGTGGGGACGTCAAATTACTACAGTTATCGGGGCCGAGGCCCGAAAAAGTGTAGTGTTTGGTGCATTTGAGGGTCGAAAAAGTGTAGAGTTTCGGCAGATTCAGGGTCGAAAAAATGTTGAATCGGGCTTGATTCAGGGTCGAAAAAATGTTAGAATGTACAAAACAGCACTCAGGAGGTTATCCTATGGAAAGACAAGCCATGCAAAAATTGATCGAGTGGAAGAACAAAACCGGAAGAAAGCCTCTGATTCTCATGGGAGCCAGGCAGGTCGGTAAAACGTGGTTGATGAAGGCATTCGGCGAACGCTATTTTGAAAAAACAGCCTACATCTCCTTTTACAACAATTCCAGAGCCGCTTCCATATTTGAGATGGATTACGATGCAGACCGCATCCTCACAGCATTGAGCATCGAAGCCGGAGTGACCATAACCCCCGGCAACACTCTGATCATCTTCGATGAGATCCAAAACGCTCCCAGAGCCTTTGAAAGCCTCAAATACTTCTGTGAAGATGCGCCTGAATACCATGTTATCGCTGCAGGCTCCCTGCTGGGCGTAGCCATTCACGAAGGTGTCTCCTACCCGGTCGGAAAAGTCGATCTTCTCAACCTGTATCCGCTGAGTTTCCGCGAATACCTCCGAGCCGTCGGAGAAGCCGGTCTCGCCGACGCGCTCGAAACAAAAGACTACAGCCTGATCGATGTTTTCTCTGAGAAATACCTGTATCATCTGAAAAACTACTATTACATCGGCGGAATGCCCGCGGTCGTATCCTCCTTCATAGAGTCCCGCGATTACAACGAAGTCCGCCGGCTCCAGAAAGACATCCTGACGCAATATCGCGGAGATTTCGGAAAACACGTCGGGAACAATGAACTGATGCGCATCAACATGGTCTGGGATTGCATTCCCCTCCAGCTCGCAAAAGAGAACAAGAAGTTCTTCTTCGGGCAAATAAAAAAAGGCGCCCGAAGCGCCGATTACGAGATCGCCATTCAGTGGCTCATCGACTGCGGTCTGGTCTACAAAGTCAACCGCGTAAACAGTCCCCAGATCCCCCTATCCTTCTACAAGGATCCATCCGTCTTCAAACTATTCGTTCTCGACATCGGCCTGCTTTCCGCCATGAGCGAAACTGACCCTAAGAGCATCATAGACGGCAACAAACTCTTTACCGAGTTTAAGGGCGCATTGACCGAGCAATTCGTCTTGCAGCAACTCCTCTGCGACACCGACTACGTACCCTACTACTTCGGAACCGACAGTTCCTCCTTCGAGCAGGACTTCATGATCCAGAAGGACGGCCACGCGATCCCGATCGAAGTCAAAGCCGAGTCAAATGTCCGCTCCCAAAGCCTGAAAGCCTTCAACGACAAGTACGCCCCGGCCTACTGCGTCCGCTTCTCAGCCCTGAAATACATGGACCAGGGATGGATGGTGAATATACCGTTATACGCAGTGTGCAATGTGTAGAGACAGAAACACTTCTTTCAAAAAAGCGAGCAGGAAACCCTCACTGGGTTCCTGCTCGCTACTGGTTAAAAAATATAAGTTCACACTTCTATTGGTCTTGGCTCCCAGTATTTGCCCGTAGCCCCTCATTTCTGGTTTCCCGAATTTTATCACGCAGATATGTAGCCACCTCCCTTAGTGAGAAACTGGATAATTCGGGTTTGCAATTCCATTCTCATTCCATTACAGTATTGTCGTGGGTAACTCCGCAATTATGTATTCCATATTTGGCTAAGAGCCACTTCATCTCATTGTATGTAACCTTGCACTGCGGTCCTAAAACGACCGTATCAAGAATATGTTCTTCTTTCAAAGATAATTCATAGTAAATTACCAAATCATCCCGGCGAACATATGCGTTCATATTCTCTGGAACTTGAGGGGATAAAATGCAGTAATCGTCAAGACGTAATCCACTATAAATCAATCTCCACTCCCGTTCGAAAGCATTTTCCTTTCGCTTTATAAAGTAACCATTGAAATACTGCTCTGAAAGCGCATCCTTTAAAGCCTCTTCATTATCATTGATATGGTTCTTCCAAAATTCGCAATACTTTTCAAGCATCTCTTTTTCTGAGTAATACTGTACTGCCTTAAAACCAAAACCCTCTCGCTTCCCGATTTCTTGCATTTTCTGCTTTGAAATACCTAATGCGATGCCACACCCATTATCACCATAGGCCCTCCAAAGTGCCAACGGCAATTCTGGTTCGCAAACAGATAACGATAGGGCGGTCTGCTGCAATCGTCCAAAAGTTGATTCCATCTCAGAAAACAGAAAAAAACTCTTATGAAATCGTCTGTATGTCTTGTCATCAATTTCTTCCCTGCGTTCCAATTCACTATACGCTTTCTTCATCATTTGTAATGAGTATACCCCCTCGGCGGGGTCATTGCTCTTTGTA